>NZ_VFUV01000003.1:0-470859 GCF_006441315.1 Mesorhizobium sp. B2-4-19
TCCGGAAGACCGGCGGCGGCGCTAAACTGGGGAAGATTCAAACGGCACTTCTGGGGAGTATTGAGCCGGCATCGACAGAGGTCTCGCTCAGGCCCAGACTCGCGCTTCTGGTGGGATGTGGCGCAGGTACCCGAGCTGGAGTTCCTCGGCCGAGATGCGCGGTGGATGCCGATAGCCTTTCGGCAGGGCGACACCTTCAGGGCGCCGCGGCGCCAGGACAGGTCTTGCTGGTGTGCGGCGCGGGTACGAGGTGCGGAACCTGGCCGCCCTCGCAAATCGCTTCCGCAATTTCTCCAGTTTCTCGGCGTGCTGCTCCTGCCATTCGGCCGTGTCACCGACAATGTCGCGGTATGTGATCGGCTTGAGCGAAAGGCCTATGCCGAGCATCCGGTCCATCCCGGACTGGAAGCTGCTCCGCCTGTTCCAGCGGAAGACGTACTCGTTCAGATAGGCGTCGATGTGCTTGGGCCGGAAACCGTGGAATGTGCCAAGGCCCCAACGCTTGAAGTTGGTGAAGACACGATGGATGCGCATGAACTCAAGGGGCACGTCAGAGGTCGCTGCGCTCAGGTTCACGGGGTAATGCTTGCGGGGAACATCCAAACAACCGCCAGCGGCATCGGTGTGCAGCCTGCAGTCGGGCGGTATTTTCCTCAATGAACGGACGGAAGTCTTTCTTTGACGTTCCCTCGATCCGCTTCAGCCGGATCCGGCCGGACGTGAACCTGCCGATCCTCTCGAGCGCGCCGATGACGATAATCTCGCCGCTGCTGCCTTCATCCTTCGCGTGACGGGAATGAGCGTCTCGTCGGCCTCCACGTTGCCTGCGAGCGGCGTGCGCTCCGGATTGACCATTACCCTCCTGAGCTTGTGCAGCAGCAGCCAGGCCGTCTTGTAGGTGACCCCGATCTTCGGCTGGAGCTGCAGGGCGGAGATGCTGTTCGAATGGGTGGTCATCAGGTAGGCGGCCATAAACCATTTGTTCAGCGGCAGGTGCGTGCCCTGCATGAAGGTCCCGGCGATCACCGAAGTCTGCTTGCGGCACTTCGGGTTGTCACCTTTCCCGGCACATTCCCAGAGCCACGGCCGCGCCTCCAGGCGCCAGCCCTTCCGCGAGCCGCAGTGCGGACACACGAAGCCGTCGGGCCAACGCTTCTCCGCCAGGTGTCCCCCACAGGCGTAGTCATCTGGGAACGTCCTGACGAACTCCTCGATCGGCGGCGGCTTGTCGTACTGCCAGCGGGTTGGAAACAGGGCATCGGACATGGAGACGCCGCATAGACTTTGCGATCCGAACCAAAGCTTCGTCAGCCTTGGTACGCCCGTGCTTGCCCCACTTTCAAGCAGGGCAACGGGACGCATCATTCAGAACCTGCTAAACTTCCGTGCATATCGGAGGGATGCCATGCTCAACCCAACGCAACAGATCATGAGGCTAGGCTTTGGATTCGCGGTCTCGCAGGCGCTCCGCGTGATCATCGAACTCGGCATCCCCGATCTCTTGGCGGTCAACGGGCAGTCGGTGGATCAACTTGCGGCTGCCAGTCAGTCGGATGCTGGGGCGCTTTACCGTGTCATGCGGCTCCTCGCGCCTGAGGGGGTGTTCCAGGAAGTGTCGCCCCGTCATTTTGAATTGACGGACATTGGCGCAGCGCTGCGTTCTGATCGGCCGGGCCCCCGTGATTTCGTCCGCATGATCAACAGCGAGCCCTATCTTGCCTTCGAGCAGCTCCTTCATTCGGTCCGCACTGGAAAGCCAGCATTCGACAAGGTCTTCGGGAGCCCAAGGTTCGACTGGTTGTCGCAACATCCAGAGCAGGCTGCCTTGTTTCAGCACGCCATGGTCGCATTGAGCCAAGGCAATAACGAAGATGTCGCCGATGCTTACGACTTCAAGCAGTTCACGCGGGTCGTCGACGTCGGCGGCGGGCATGGTCAACTTCTCTCTGCGATCCTGGCCCGCAACCCTCATTTGAACGGCGTGCTTTTCGATCTGCATTCGGGCGTCGCCGCAGCCCGCCAGAGTGCGGGAGGCGACCTGCCGCGCACCGAATTTGTCGCCGGCGATTTCTTCGAGCGCATCCCCGCCGGTGACGTCTACGTCATCAAGAAGGTCGTTCACGATTGGGATGATGGGCATGCGGCGGTGATCCTGAGAAATTGCCGCAAGGCAATGCTGCCGAACGGCAAGGTGCTTGTGGCCGAGACGCTCGTGCCGCCAGGTGACGAACCGAACCAGATCAAGGGGATCGACGTGGTCATGCTCGCCGTCACTGGCGGCCTGGAGAGAACGAAGGCCCAATTTGCAGGCTTGTTCGACGCTGCGGGGCTGCGTCTCGAACGGGTGATTGAGACCCGAGGATCCATATCCATTCTTGAGGCCTGCCCAGCCTGACCAAGAAAGTTCTCGCCGGCGCTCCCCCTCGACGTTCCGGTTCTACCCAATGGGGCCGGCTAGGTCTTGGCAAAAAGGAGACCGCGCAGCACCATCGAAGGTGGATTGGCAACTGCGGGAAGATATATTGCGAGCTTGCCCGCCAGCGGGCTGCCGGGTTTTAGGGTTATGAAGAAAAAAGCCATCAGAACCTGCGCTTCAACGTCGCGTGCAACCTCGCCCGTGTGACGCCTGCTCTGTGGTGGAGAACGGCACCCATTTGGACACGCGCCGTTCTCGTTCGCCGGACTTTCGGCCTACAACTCCACCTCGATTTCACGAACTGCAGGTCATCATCCGCGGTTCCCAAGCTGGGACCGTCTTGCGTTTCCAGCAACACCCAACCATGATCGCGTACATGAAAAAGGATGAAGCCGAAGAAGCTGTGCGTTTCTTTTGCACAAAATGGGCTGAGGAGCGCGGCCTTCCGCATCAGCCGGACGATCCAAGCTTTTCCGACTTCTATTCTTGGCTTCAGAAGAAATCGCCCGGACACCTGAGATTTCGAACCACAACATCGGTTCGCGATGATGTGGAGCGCTGGTTTATAAGCGAATTCAAGCAGGGTTGGCGCTACTAGGATGGCCTCGCGTTTCCCCCGCACCGTAACAGCGATCCCGACCAGTACGGCCGGCAACCGACGATGAGCCCGGCGGTATCCAGCAATTGAGAGCGAGAATCTAATCTCGCCGTGTTTGGAACCGTCACAATGGAATTATGAAGCTCACGGGATTCGGCTCGGCGTCGTAAGACTGCGCGAGCCTACCAAGTGGCGTCTCACCTGGCTCATATGCTCAATAAAAAAGGCCGGACTGTTAAGCCCGGCCCAGACTGCTGACAAACCTCCGCACGTCTCGAAATCACCCAAGATTCACGGAACGTCTCAGATTCAGATCGCGAACAAACCGGAATCAAAACCCCTCGATTTTGACTGCTGTCAAAAACCGAGGGGTTTGTAATCAATCTGGGCCGGACTGTTAAGCCCGGCCAATTGTGAAGGTTAAAACCTCCAGAGGGGAACGCGTCGAACGAATGGGAGGAGACATTCGACGCAACACATACATGGGGTTCGTATGGGTGACGTTTCAACGGCACCATGGTGGACCACTGTCGCCGCACCATAGAGCCAATGAGACAACCAGTCGAAACGAATGACTGATAGCGTTGGGGCGGCTCGCGGCGCTCCGGAGGCGGATGCCTGGCGTGAAGGAGGCGAGAAATGCCCCCTTCGTTTTCTAGGTATTGGCCTCACGTGATCGTCCACGAAAACGAGTAGAAAGCGGCTGTCAGGTCTTGCCGCGCCCCGGCTTCGTCGGGGCGCGGCAAAAAATCAGCCAGCTTTGCTGAGGCTCGTAGCAGAGGACTTGCCAGTGCGACGGTCCTGCTCGATCTCATAGTTGATCTTCTGGCCGTCATTGAGGGTCGAGAGGCCCGCGCGTTCGACAGCGGAAATGTGGACGAAAACATCCTGACCGCCATTGTCAGGCTGGATAAATCCAAATCCCTTGGTGCTGTTGAACCACTTCACGGTTCCAGTCGCCATATCCGTATTCCTTGTAAAGTTCGCAACGCGTTTGGTTCGGCAATCATGCCGGACCGGTTCATATTGAATTTAATAGACGCAAAGATGCGAAAAAGCGCAAGGCCTGGATAGACACGCCGTGGTCAGCGCATCGTTTACTCATCCGGACCGGCGGCGACAAAGCGGCGGTCGCGAAGGCAGACGACTCCTAGCTTAGGGATGAAGCTTTTGCCCTGTGATCAGCAATCACCGTCGTGCATCAGTCGGGTCGCCGATCAGCGATCAAGGCGGGTAACATTCAGTTGCAGCGTGTCACGCAGAGGATGATCGGACGTAAAAAGCCCGGTAGTGACAGGAGCTAAGCAGATGCCAATGTGATTGGGCTGCGCGCCGCATCGCCCAAGTCGGAGATTGGTAAGGTGGTAGTCTACGGCAACCTTCTTGGTAGCTTCCTGACGCCACAGAAGGCACCACCCCGCCGACCCTGGCGCAACTCGCAGCTGCGCTGAAGGCAGCGGCGAACAAACCGCTTTCGGCGGCCATTATCGGAGCGTAAATGCCAAATTGGCGGCGACCAATCCGTCCCTGACGACGGCGATCGCAGCGTATGCGGGCGGCGCCAGGACGCAAATCCCCGGCCCATGCTTACCCACCGACGCCGTCTTGCCCGCCTTGGCATCGGCAGATGGTTACCGGACTGCGATCGGATTTTTCAGATCTGAACAATTTTACGAGTCCTGTTCACTATATCGCAGGACTTCCCGGGTAAATGCCGCCTTCCCGACGAACGCCGGGCACAGAGGACCTAACGAAAATGACAGCGAAGTGCATATCGATAGCAGTGCGGGAAGTCCGCGAAGCTAAGGGCTGAAGCCCCGGTATGTTCCGCCGGGATTTTGTCCCGGCTTTTCGGCCCTCCCCTGATCGATGAAAGACGTGGCGAGCCATTGCCTCGCCGGAACGAACCGACGTGCGGCTTGCGCTGCTCGCGGCTTCTTCCGGCGTGCGAAGCCACCACGCCTTCTCGGTCCGCTGTCGATGCGCTCCGCCAATCCTGGCGGCACGCTCCGTCGTCGCTATCAGGGAAACGAACATGCGTTGCCACAATCTCCTGCTCGCCGAAACATTGAAAACGTCCGTCCACGGATTCAGCTTCCGTTCCGACGCGCTCGCCAACCATCAGGTGGCAGCGATCCGTAGCTCGTCCGGGGGCTGGTCCATACCAATGCCGCTCCACGTGACTGGGGCCGGGACGCCCCTGCGGTAGATGTCGAGGACAGCGTCGCCAACCGCGTGCCGCGACCGAGGAAGCGCGGCTCCAAGGTGGGCGCCGTAGTCGATCCGTTCCGTCGCACTAGCGTCTGGTTCGAAAGCGATCTGGAACAGTCCGCACTTGTAGTCCTCCTCACCCTCCCCGAGACCTTGGAGGTCCGTGAACAGCAGAAAGCGGAATACATCCAGCACGGCGAGAAGCGAAAACATTACTTCGACTTCGTTCAACGACAGGCATCCGGCAGGATCGCCTATGCCGTCAAATACGAACAAGACGTGGATGATGAACTTCTCGAAACGCTAAGGCTCATCTCTGAGCAACAGGGCGATCGGTTCGCCGACCAGTACCGGATCCTGACGGAGAAGGACCTGACGCTGACGCAGATCGAGAACGCCAGGGAAATCCTCGCGTATGCGTCCGACTTCGACTTCGAAGGTCAGGCGCTCGTTTCCGCCGCTCTGCAACGGCTTCCCGCGCGGGTCCTGATCGCCGACATCGTCCGCACGACAGGCTTGGGCGAACGCGGGCGGCGCGCCGCCGTGGCCCTGATTCAGAAAGGACTCCTGAAGGTTCCGGCAAACGTCCGGCTGGCCGACAACGCCTTTCTCATCAACCGCGCCGCACACGAAGGCCGTCGTTAATCCAATCCTCACAGCAAACCTATTAAGGCAAAGGAAAACAAGGAAATGGAGGGGAGCGTGAAACTGATGAATCCGGCTTTGGCGAAAAGTCACGAGAGATGTCACCTATTTGGCCGCCACGACAGGCTCGTCATCGACGGTCAGTCCTTCAGGGTCGAGCGTAAGGTCAAGGACTCGCACGTGCTGCAGCCGGTGACAGGCGACCTGATCGCCGAGGACTTCTTCGTCGTGAAGACGGACAAGGAGATCAACGGCCTGATCCGCTCGAAGCGCATGCGCATCGACGAAGGCTACTATTCGAAAGCCCTCGGAATCCTGCGGGCGCGGTTCGACGACTCGGACCTCACCGACCTTTCGGAAGAGGATCTAAGGACCGTCGCCTGGAAGAAGGAGTGGTGCGTTCGTTTCTTGGACGCCGCGGCGAACGCCGAAGGGCGTTGGCGCCCTCGCCGCACGCTTGATGACTGTGCCCGTTTCATTGAGGAGAACGCGGACCGCATGGATCGCTGGTACCTCGACACGTTCGGAGAGCGGAGGCGGCCCGGGAGAAGGCTCCCTGGTGAGGTGCGGAAGGCATTCGATTACCCAAGTTCTCCCGCATTAAAGAAATGGCTTGCAAAGTTCATCGCAGGGCACTGCCGCATGGACAGCTTCCGTCCGCGCTATTCGAACTGCGGAAACCGCAACCAACTCGATCAGCGCGCTGCCGCAGTGATCGCTGTCGAAGTTCAAAAGTTCGCCAGCATCCTGAAGCCCAAGATGACGGACATCTGCGAGAACGTTGAGCTGGCCCTCGACGAAATCAACAAAAGGCTTCCGCAGCACCAGCATGTCTACGCTAGCGACAACGCCGTTCGCCGCAGGATTCATGCGCTTGACCCCTTCATGGTCGACGCCGGCCGTGAGGACAGCGACTACGCTCTCCGGAAATACACTCCCGTCGGCAAGGGACTCTCAATCACGGCGGCGCTAGGCCGGGTCGAGATGGACGACTGGGAAGTCGACCTCCACACGCTCATCGAGCGCTCCGCAATCTGGAAGGCCTTGACGCCCGAGCAACGAAAGCTCGTGCCCCGCGTCCGGATGGCGTTTACGGCAGGCATCTGCTGCGCGTCCCGCGCCATCGTCGGCTTCAACCTTTCCATCAACAGCCCCTCGACTGCCACGACGAAGCCCGCGCTCAGGTCGGTAATGGTCGACAAGACCGAATTAGCGGCTGCGGCGGGAGCGCAAGCCTCTTGGCATATGCATGGCCGCCCCACCTACGTGGCGACTGACGGAGGACCGGCGTACGGCAGAGAATTCGATGACGCAGCGATGCGCGCCAACATCAGTCGTGTGATCCCCGAGCAAGACCCCCGCATGCGCGGCACGGTCGAAGCCTTTTTCCGCTACATGAAGCGCCTTTGCCGCTACTTCGCCGGACGGGCGTTCGCTAACGTTGTCGAACGGGGAGACTATCAGGCGGAACAGCTCGCGGCGCTGACGGTCGGAGAATTCTACAAGACCGTCATCGTATTCATCGTCGACTACTACCATCTCCGCCCCCACCGTGGCCTCGAGGGCCGGACGCCGTACGGCAAATGGATGGAGCTTGAAAAAGCTGGCCTGCCGCCTGCCCCTTCCGAGCAACAGCTGGCCGTTGCCTTCGGGCTGCGGCGCAAAGACCGCAGCATCAGCAAGCATGGCGTCGAGTTTCTGGGGATTTCATACAACTCGCTGGAACTCGCGCGTCTCTTCGCTCTCTTGGGTCAGAAGAAGGTCGACGTCATCATCGAGCCTGAGGACCTTGGCGGCGTATTCGTCCGGATTCCCAAACAGTTCAGGGGTCGGATCAAAGGAGTCCCCGAAGACCAGCACTTCCTCACGGTTCCCAGTGTGGACGGCACAGGCAAAGGGAAGACGCTCGCTGAAACGCTCCTGGCCAAGCAGGCGGTGCGCGAGTTCGTTAAAGCCGAGCAGGCAGCAGGGCGAACGATCCGCATCGATGCCCATCGGCACTTCCTTGATCTGGCCGAAAACGTCCGCAAGAGGGCCGCCATCGCGACCCACGAAATCACCGAAAAGACTCTGGATCTGATCGAGGCTCGGATCGCGTTCTCCGGCAGGGCAGGACTTGGGTCTGTTGAACATGCGGCCGAGGAACCCGAGGGCGACGGTTTGGGTACAGTCATCGCGATCTCGACGCGACGCCGTGTCGATACCGGGCAGAAGCCCCTCCCGTCTCCGGAATCGCCCCACGAAGAAAGTTCACCAAAGCCGAAGCCGTTCGGCGGAAGCATGAACCTTTACGACGGAGACGACGAATGACGCGTCAACTTGCCGATCAGGGGCTCCGTGCAGATCACGAGCGGGCCGACGGTACGCTCGTGACGGACTGGAACGATGCCATGTCCGACGACGACTTTCTCGATACGATCGAGGGCCGCTTGAGCGAGAAGGACAAACGCGTCAAGGAGATGCTGGAACGCGCGAAGAGCGTTTACGTGCGCTGCGGACGGGACGACGTCGCCAAAAAGACTCTCTCCCGCTTTGTCGCGATGATGCTGGCGAAGAAAAACAATCGGAGAGACGACGGCCGCATCCTGTTCGTCACCGGCGAAAGCGGCGCGGGAAAAACCACCTTGGTGGAGCGCATGCTTGAGGAAAACCTCACGCTGGCCCCGATCAAGAAGTCGTATGGCACCATCGAACCCGTTATTTCCCTTACGCTGATGGGACCTTCGACCCTCAAGTTCCTAGGGCTGAATATCCTGCGGAAGGCAGGTTACAAGATCACCCGCAAGTACGAGCAAGGCGAGGTATGGGACATCCTCCCCGAGCAACTCCACCTGCGGAAGGTCCTTGTCATTCATATCGACGAAACGCAGCACCTGCTGAAACTGACCGAATCCGATAAGGAGCGGGACTCCGTCAGGAAGGCGCTCAAGGGCGTCGTGAACTACACGCCCTGGCCTGTCAGCTTCATCATGTCCGGCATGCCGAGCATCACCTCCCTCGCGAAGCTTGACGAGCAGATCGAGCGGCGCGCACGACACCTGCACCTTCCGGATGTCGTTCTTCCAGAGGAGCGCATCCTCATCCTCAATGTCGTGGCTGCTATGTGCGAAGCGGCCGGCCTGAACCCCAGCAAGGTGCTGGAAAGCGACCTCCCGGACCGTATCGCGCATGCGGCCAGGTATCGGTACGGACGCATCGCTCAGGTGATCCTTGCCGCAATTGAGCATGCGGCGTCGCAGAACGCTGTCATTCTGACACGAGACCATTTCGCCCTAGCCTACATCGAACATTCACAGGCCCGTGGCCATGACGAAATGAACCCCTTCCTCGTAGACGACTGGATTCGATTGGAGCCCGGCCTGTTCATGATCGAGGACCACTGGCCATGAGAACGAACGGGCGGATTCTCGAACCGCTTGCGTTTGCCTATCCGCTCGAGGACCAGGAACCGGCGGCGGGCTTCGCGTCCCGCCTGGCGGCCCTGAACGGCCGCTCGCTGAAGGATCTCCTTCGCGACATGAGCATCCATCAGCGGAGCCTCGACAAGGGTGTCCCGTCGGCAGTGCGAGACATCGCCACGCTTGGTCGGGCAGACCCGGGAAAGCTGTTGAGGTTTACGCCTATCCCCAAGGGCGGCAGATTCTTCGAGGTAGCCGACGAGACAGTCGTCCGGCTTGCGGTCAACCGGACGTATTTCCGGTTCTGTGCCAGGTGCGCGCGGGAGGACATGGACCGCTATGATGGCCCGTCGTCCAGTAGACCGTGGCTCCGGCTTCAATGGACCCTGTCTCATTTTCGGTCCTGCGGCCGCCACAATGTTCTTCTCACTGGGACGAACCCCATCCGAACGCCCTTCGCTCCATTCGATTTCAGCGGCACGTTGCGCGAGCTGATTCCGAGCCTGCACCAGATTGCAGCCGCGGCGGTCCCTGCGCGCGCCTCCCCTTTCCAGGCATGGCTTCAGGATCGGCTCCGCGGAGTGCGGTCGCAGGAAAACTGGCTGGACGACCTCCCGCTGTACGTGGCGGCGCCATTCTGCGAGGCCCTCGGCGTTTCCTCGCTGCACGAACCCAAGGTCAAGGTTGCAAAGTTCATCGCCTCCGACTGGGCCGCGGCCGCCGATGAAGGATTCCGCATCGCCAGCACCGGAGAGGATTCGCTCCGGACGCTCCTCGGACGGCTCAACGAGGCGCAGTCTTCCACACGTGGGTTCTGGGGGCCGCGCGACACCTATGGCTACGCATACGGCCTGCTCCAAAAGACGGTGGACGATCCGGCCTTCGCCAAGCTGCGCGACGCCGTGCGCCACTTCGCCCTTGAGACCATGCCGATCGAACCCGGGACCGACGTGCTCGGAGAACCAGCGGGCGACCGCAAGATCCACACGGTTCGCACTGCGGCCCGGGACTCAGGTGTGCATGCCCTCACCATCCGTCGGCTTTTCAAACGGATGGGCGTCGACGGCGCGGGAGAGCGATCAGGGGTCATGGACCACCGCATCCTTGTCACGTCCGGCGAGGTCCATCGAGTCGTTTCGGAGCTCAAGGATGCGATCACTGCTCCGGAGGTCGAGAAGCTTCTCGGCGTTCCCCGCCTCCACCTGAAGGCGTTGGTCGCCGGCGGGCACCTTTCCGCATTGGCAGATACAGGCTCTCGAAGGAATGCGAAGCGACGTTTCTCAACAGAAGTTGTCGAGCAGCTTCGGCACCGCCTTTTCGACGGCGCCTGCGAAGTTTTAGAGCCAACCGAGCGCCAGGTCGATGTTATCGGCGCGCGGCGTGCGTCCTCCTGCAGCATTCCAGACCTTCTCGACATGGTCTTCACGGGGAAGCTGAGCTGGAAAGGCAGACTTGTTGGGAGGATGGACTACATGGCACTGCTCCTGGACGCCGACGAAATGACGCGGATCGTGCGTTCGCGCGAGACGCGCACAAACCTTACCAAGGAGGAGACAGAAGCTTTCCTTCCGGGGACGCATGATCGCGTCGTGAACGCGTTGATCGCGTCGGACTACCTGACGCTGGTTGAGGAATTCAGCCCAGACGCGAGGCGGATAATCCCGGTCGTTTCACGGGAGAGCGCGGAGGCGTTCAGGACGCGTTTCGTTTCGCTTGGCGAACTCTGCCAGAAGACTTGCATGCACCATAAGCAGGTTCGCGCCCTTCTCCGGTTAACCGGAATCATGCCGACGCTACTCCCGGAAATGGTCGGTGCGTTTTTCTACGACAGGCAGTCCGTTGAACGGTTCGAAGCCGACAACCTGGATGCCTGGGCCTACGACAAAGCATCCGTTCGGCAAATGATCAGGAAGCAGAAACCGGAGGCGCAACGGGCCGCCCCTTCTGCAGTTGCCCTCAAAAAAGCAGAACCCCCGGCCGACGCGACGTCAGGTCCGGGGGTTTCCTAGTGCTCACCTCAGCGCGTAACCGACTAGCGGTCATGGGCGACAGGGATACGCAATTGAAAAGGATAATGTAGGACCGATGGCTGAAAGTCAAGAAGCATTCGACTACGCTGAGCCACACGAGGCGGCGATCAGAAAAGCGCTGACCGACCCACGACTGTGGAAGTACAATAGCCGCAGCGGGCATCAGTTTCCATTCACCATGCAGTGGTATCTTTGGAATGCCCGCTTGGCAAAGGCTTTCCAGTTTCCGCTTCAGGTACTCGAAGTGACGATTCGAAACGCGATCGTAGATCACCTCCGCCTGCGAGGTGCTCCTGCCGAATGGGCCTTCGACAAAGAGACCATCGATCGGCTCGAACGGTGTGACGCCGGGATCCGCGAGTTACTCAACAAGAGCAAGCGTCAGCTTCTCTCGAAGGCATTACCCGAATGGCAGTACGCGACCGTGAAAGCGCTCCCGGACACACAGGACATCACTTCCTATGGCCGGATCGGAACGAACGATGTCATTGCTAACATGTCCTTCGACTTCTGGGCGCGCTTGCTCGGATCGAAGTTCGAAAGGGACTGGCAGCTGACGCTCCGCACGGTGTTCCCAAATGCCGACCTCATAGAGTCCCGCCGCTCGATCTGGAGTGGGGTCAAGCGCGTCAAAGAGCTTCGGAACCGGGTCGCCCATCATGAACCGATCTTCCAGCTCGCCGATCTCCAGGAAATCCATGCTGAGATTCTGAGACTCACTGGGCTCCGGTGCACGACAACGAAAACCTGGCTTCAGCACTTCTCCACCTTCCAAAGTGCGTTCAAGCAGATGCCAGGAACTTGGAAGGCCCCGGGTGACCAACCCATCGACGACATGCTGCATCCAGTTCTGGAAGCGACAGATCCATCAGTCGCCATCAGGGAAATTCTTGGGCCGCTTTCTAACCCAGACACTTGGGGCATCGTGAGGCAGAACGGCCAGATTGCCCTCTTCGGGCACGCCGACATCGCGCGGTGGGTGGCAAGTTGGGCAGATCTAGGAATTATCGACCTGGACGCGCCCTTGACGGAGATGCTCGAGCGTGCGGCGCCACGTCACCGCACAATCGCTGTCACTTCGGGCACGACGGTTTCGGAAGCCGGCGCTAGGTTCTTCGAGAGAAATGTTCCGTCGAAAAGCAAGCCCACGGCAATGCTCGTGACATCCGACGGAACCGCGAGCGGGAACCCCATCGGTATCTTGTTAAAGGAAAACCTTCGCGCACGACGTTAGGTGTGTGGATGCGGTTTCTCCGGGAGCAGAGCGCTGTCTTCATTTGTACGCGATGCCGCGCAACTCTGATGTTTTGATCCTTGCTTTATCCGCTCTGATCCTGCGCAGGCAGTTCGGGAGGCAGTAGCATGAAGCGCAGAAAGAACGCGAACTTCCTTGAAGGCCGAGACTCAACGGCACAGTTAGTCGGCGACGAGGGGTTCCGGCACTGCCCGAACTATGTTGTCCACTTCCGGCGCCTGCCGCATCGCGAAGTGGGTATTCCGCCCTTCTGGGAGCTTCACGTCCAGAGCTCCGAGAACGCCTATACGGTCAACGTCGGCATTCCGGCCGACGAACTGGACTTTGTCATCCAGCGTCTGCCCGAACCCTCTCCGGAGAAAGAAGGGGTCGTGTTCGTACGGGCACGAGACGAAGTGGTTCTTCCGGAAGACATCAGGCGGCTCTGCGGCGAAACACTTTTCCCGTTCCTGATCTACAAGGTCGTATCCGCTCCGCCAGGATCACCCTTCAAAAATGGTCAGCGCTATAACGACGCCGATCTGACGCGTCCGATCATGGCAACCGAAGCAGACAAGGTGGCTAACGCGAAGCGGAAGCAGACTCTCCTGGATGGTTTTGCTGAGGAGATAGAGGACAACTGCTCGCCCCCCTCCAGGTTTTGACCCGGCTATCAGGAACCGCTCCTTCTCCCGCGCCTGCTTTGCGCGGCGGCCGCGCCTTGGTCCCAGGCGCAGCGGCGCTCATCACGGGGACGTCGACCAGTCCTCCGGCCGCGATGCTTGACATCAAGCGGTGAATCCTTGACTGCCGACTATCGCCGGATCGCGCTAACCAGCGGAACGGCAAGGATTCGAAAGCTGCCTAAGCCGAAGCCAAAGAAGGAGCGAGACTTTGTCCGTGGAACACTCCGACGACATCGACGCGAAGATCGAAGAAGTTCCGGCCGACAGCAGTCCGGATGGCGAAATCTTTGACCTGTGGAAGGACGGAAAGCATGTTGCCTACGTGGTCATTCCCGCAAAGACCGGGAAACGACACACAGTGGTTGGTGACTTGGGCGACGCTCATAAGGCGCTCGGAGTGTTGAATTCCGGCAAGCCAGAATGAGCGGCAGCATATGCCTCTGCATTGCGGATGATATCCGAATTTAACAGCCCTTTTGCACGCAAGTCCACGAAGACCGGATCATCGAGCTTCAGGAGGGCGCCCTCACCCCATTCCGCCTCGATGGCCTGCCACTTCTTTGTGACTTCCTGCCATCGAGCATACTTAGCCCTGACACCCTCCGATGCCGAGGTCGCCAAGTCTGAGAAGTTTCCCTTCAAGACGTTGGCCATCATCCTGACGCTGCCGGATCGCTCGAGTGAATCTAGAACGTTGAGTTTTTCGTCCTCGGTCAGCCTGCTAAAATACCGTGGCTTGTTTTCCATCGCCGTCACCCCTTATGCTCATGCCAAACAAGGGTCAGGCGTCGGGTTGCTGGCGTCAACCCGTGATACGAGCCTTGTCTCGCGCCCGTCCTTACCAAGGAGTGAGGGAAATCAGCAGCGAGGAAGAAGCCTCAGCCGTGGGATCTCGCAATAGGTCTCGAAGATGCGTCTCACTCAGGAGCTTCAAAATCTGTGGTTTCCACATCGTACACTTGCATGACCGCTTACGGCGTAGGACCCGTGGGATTTGGCAGGCGGTCGAAGAGTTACGCTAATTACGGCGTCAAGGCGGCGCTCAAGCCAGAGCAGGAACAACCTACGGCATTATTGCCCTGCGCGCAGCTGGCGCCATGGCAATTACTTTCGGATGTTCCGTTCGGTAACGCACGCGATCCGCCTTAGTCCAAACACCAGACGTGCAGCAGCTCTTCGAAACTGGCGAAGGTTGTGTCAGGTTCCTCGTTCGATTTGGCTCTGACTGTGAGAGGCGCGTCGGCGAAAATATGGGCAACCTGCGACTCACCGCTCAGCTCCGTCACCCAGGGCTGGGTGATAAGGATGAGGTGCGAACATCCCCATCTGGATTGCCGTTGTGGCGTCATGCACGATACGCTTTCTATGGTCGTCGCGTTTGGCGCGGCCACGCTCGTTAAGATCTGAGACAGCTTCGCCGCGGGATCACGTGCTCACTTGATTTCAGTGTCAGCTCATGAACTTACTCCGGCGACAGGCGGGTGAACGACTGTAACCCGGGCTCGATCTGCACCTGGCTCCAGATGGAATTTTTGGTCATGCGGGCACACCTCCTCATTTCGGAGATGCCATGCCGAACTCTGACCCGCAAGCCGTTGGACCCCCGCATAGTCAGCTGCCGATCGGCCGTCATGTGCTACGCGCAGTCCTGATCTGCGCGAACCGGGCAAACGTGGTGCCCGTATTTCACGCTCCGGCAGTTCCACTCGCCCGTTCTCGATCCGGCAAACTCAGCCCGACCGTTCGATAGTTGGCATAACGAAGCGCAATACATTCGGGGCTCTGGCTTCTGTTCCCAACGAACCTAGGCGGCGTAGTCAACACCGTGAGGCTGTAAGGACTACACCCCGGCATTGCTGCTGTGGTACGTGCCCGCCTCAACCCGAAGAGCGATACGCAATACAATCTGTAAACCCAAATGGATGTAGTTCTCACAAAAACTCAGCGTCGAGACCAATTGTGATGGAAAGAAATACTGTGAACTCCGAACAGCCTCACCTGACCTTTTTCATGGACGATTTCGGAACTCGTACGATGTGCAAGCCAGGTGACGCGCTGCCTATGGAGCCTCATATCTTCAGCTTTGGCCTCGGCGGGATAATCGTTCCTTCGGAGGCGGTCCAGGCTCTGTCTGACGCTACAATTAAGTTCTGCAATCGCTGGGATGTGCCGGAACTGCACGGAAATAAGATCCGATCAGGAAAGGGCAAGTTCGGTTTCCTGAAACAGGACGAGGAACGGAAGAACCTCTTCTTCGAAGAGCTGGAGGCTCTGATCGTCGATGAGCGTATTACGGCACATGCATGCGTGATCTGCCGCCCGGGTTATAGAGACAGATACTATGAGAAGCACGTTGAAGGCTCACGATGGCAGATGAGCCGGACGGCCTTCGACATCTCCGTCGAGCGCGCGGCCAAGTACGCGAGGCTTGCTGGCCGGAAACTCTCTATTGCATATGAGCGATCCGGAGCGACCGAGGATCGCCTCATCGAAAACTATTTCGAGGGACTTCTCAAAAAAGGAACTGGCTTTGACGCAACAAACTCATCGAAGCATACGCCTCTCACGAAAGATGAGCTGGCAGAGACGCTTCTGACCATCTGGCCAGACGGGAAAAGCAATCCCATGCTGCAATTGGCTGACCTTGTGCTGCACCCCCTCGGTCACCGCCCAACCGGCATGAGAAACCGAGCGCACGACCGATTGTCAGAAGCAGGACAAATCATCGATTTGAGGAGCAACGGCGACGAGACGATCGCTGTTAAGTACTCCTGCTACGATGATCCATACAAAGAATGGGTGAACCCTAGAAACACATAAGGGACCCGAAGGTCCCTTAAGGTCGGTCGGCGTAAAGCCAGACCCCGTGGCAAAGCCATGTACCGTGTATAGAGCGTTGCTTCCGGTTTTTCAAGCGCTTTTTAGATCATCAGAACAGCCAGCCGCCCTTCAAAAGCTACACGCTGCCGCGATTCCTATTGAGGCACGTGCGGCCCTTTTTCATGTCGGTCTACCTGTGTTTGGTAGATAGGCCCGACGATCGATCACTCGGGCGATCGCCTCCTGGCGTCGACCCGGTTAGTCCAGAAATAAACTTCCTGGCACGGTGCGCTTGGACCGCATTGGCACGCGACCATATTGATTGTTGCTAGAGCCCGCCCGAACCTGTCTCCCAGATAGCGGGAGACCCGACATGAGAGACAGAAAGCAGGAAGCCTTCCGGCAGGGACGGGACCGAGCAGAAGGAGAACAAGGCACTAAAAGCGGCCCGGGCTTCCTTGTAGACTTCCGCCGCAGACCGGATTGGGTGGAAGGCAACCCGAACATCTGGGAACTCGATGTAAGGGGCTCACACAACGAATACTCCGTCATCGTCGGCGCGCTTTCCAGCCAACTGGACGTGCTCATCCAACGCCTGCCGGAGCCGAACGCTGAAAGGCAAGGCGTCATGTTCGGCCGGACGCTTGTGGAAGTCATCCTGCCTCCAGACATCAGGCGGCTCTGCGGTGAGACGCTCCTTCTGGCTCTCGTCTACAGGGTCTTGGCCGCCCCGGCGGGATCGCCCTACAACCAGGGGCAAAGCTTCGCCGATGCCGATCTGAGCCGTCCTGTTGCGGCGACGAAGGCTGACAAGGTCGCGAACGAAAGGCGGAAGGAGGCGCTCCTTCGGCAATTCGAGTTCGACATGGCCGAGGGCCGTTCGCTCTCGCAGCAGTTCTAATCTTTGAAGGCGCGATTGCGCCGGCAGCTTTCCGCGCTCATGATTCGTTCATCGAAAAGACTGTCAGGGATAACAGAGATGACCAACTTCCACCGCCTCCCGAGCGTCGAACAGGACCTGCTGCCGACGATGAAGCTCTTTATGGAAGTCGGCATGCCTGATTCCGTGGAAAGGATGATTGAGGTCAGCGGCGAAAGAATACGGACCTCGGAAATCCCTGAGGCAGTCCGCGTCCTCGACGAGGCGGAGTCGTGGTTAGCTTCGGCGAGGCAGCACGAAATGGTTCACGGTAAGGGCAGCCTGCTGAATAAAGAACACCCGACATACGTGAGGGTCTTCGTTACGAAGGAGGCCGGCAGACCAGTTCCGGAGCAGTTCAGATATCCAATTAGGCCTCACGGCGCCGGAGGGCCCACCAACTGGAATGTCAGCTCCTGTAGCGTCTCATAGACTTGCTCGATGATTTCCTCAGTCCGCGGATCGACGGCCGTGAATCGTTGCTGCGTCACAACCGTGCCGTTCGGATAAGCCACGACATACACGGCTTGGAATATCCATCGTCCTGTATTCGGTTCGTCGCCCTGGGTGACTGTGATCTGCGCGCTATAGAAATCGGAGGCGGCCACAGCGTCGGATTCGCTCAGGAAAAGTCCCGAGATTCGGCCGAAGCAATCTCTTGAGCACCAGATTTCGAGTCCCGAAATGACTGCTGAGTAAGCTTTCGATCTGCTGTGTTGATTTGGTGCCATCATTCCGGATTCCTATTTTCCCGGAGGTAAGACAATTGGACTTGACCGAAAGTTAAGCGCCCGGCGGAAAGTGGACAAGGTCAGCGAATATTACATCTGGGACACGCCTATCAAGGTGCCTGGCAACGTCGCTTTCCCTGATGGCTGCGAGCCTGAAATCCAGGCATGGCTGCGTGCGAATGAAGGAGAGCACGTGGGCCACCTTCAAACTTCTGCAGCCCGCTTCTGTGACGAAGATTGGTACATCAACGAGGACGATCTGCCCGCCGGAGCGAAACAGGATCGGTTGGGGAAGACCGACTTGCCTGCAGCACCCGAGATCCGTCGCTGGGGCAGGATCGTGAGCAGGACTGGCTGAACCACCGTGGTCGTAAGCTCTGCGAGACAGCGCCGTATGAGCGCGAGTACCTCGTCCGGCTTGAGATAGATTTCTTCGGCCGGAACGGCGATCACACTGTTCTTGAAGGTCGGACACCACCCAAGAAAACCTGTCAGACACACTCAGGTATACAACTTTGCGTCTGCCAGGTACACAACTTTGGGTGTGGAATATCTTCCTAAAAAATAAGCCACTGATTTCAATAGGTTCCAGAAGGGTCAGGATACAACTTTGGGTGTCCGACCACCTGCTGAAGCTGACTGACTGACTGACGCGTCACTGTATCTCGCTCGACGTCAAGGTAAGCTGCTCATTCGACACACGACGTTTGCTCACCCTCGTTTTTGAAAGGTGAGCAAACGGAAACGGCAGGAGGCCTGGATCAATGTCAGGGCCTCCTGATTCACGTCTAGTCTAGGACGATGATGGTGGGCGCGGCTATTGGCGTCATCGGCTCCGTTATCGGGATCCAGATCTACGGCCCATTGGGTGCCGCTATGGGGCTCGCGTTGCTCTGGTTGTATGGAACGTTGCAATCGCGGTCATTCTGAGAGCGTTGTGAACCTTTGGTCCCGTTCTGGAAGGCCGAACTCATGCAAACGCACGATGATTTAGCCCGAAGCGACTAGCACTATCGATACGCGCTCGATAGACCTCTCTGTGACGCTGAAGCCTTGGGATCAGGCTTTTAGTCAGGGTCAAAGGGCCCTGTATGACGAGGAGGGGCAATGGAAATGGTTGGCAACACCAACTCATCGCGCCTGGCATCACTCGACCTTCTACGATTGATCGCAGCCTTGGCGGTTGTGTGCTTTCACTACCTTTATCGAGGACCGATTGCCGGAGATGTCGACGCTGGATATCCTGTGGCTGCTCCGTTTGCCATCTATGGCTATCTCGGTGTCAATCTGTTTTTCCTGATCAGCGGTTTTGTCATCACGTGGTCGGCTGAGGGGCGGAATTGGCAGGATTTCGCCGTCGCGCGCTTCGTGCGGCTTTATCCTGGATTTCTGCTCTGCATGACGTTGACGTTTGTCGTTCTCTCAATCGCCAACAACCCTAGATTTCCGACAAATTTTTCGACCTATGTCGCCAATCTTTCCATGTTCTCCCGCGCATTCGGCAGGCCGTCAATGGACGGTGTCTACTGGTCGATCATGCTCGAGATCGTATTCTATGGCTGGGTTGCGGCGCTTATTTTTGCGGGTGCCTTCCAGCGTTGGAAGTTGGCGATCGTTGCCATCTGGCTCGTGATTTCGGCAGGAAATGAGCTCTTCTTCGGAAACACGGCGATACGAATTTTGCTTATCACAAGCTACGCGCCGTTTTTTGCCGTCGGTATTTTGGCCCAACAGGTTGTCGCAAAAGGGCGTTCGCCGGCGGCGCTCATCCTTCTTGTCGCGGCATTCCTGTTGTCGTGCCAGACGATCACATTCAATCAGGGCTGGATGCAGGAACATTACGGAACGGCCATTCCCTATCCCGCACTCTTGGTCGCCAATGGATTTGTCTTTGGGATTTTCGCAGGTGCGCTCCTGATCCGCTCCCGCGTGGCCCCTTCGAAAACCGTTCTGATGCTCGGCGGATTGACTTACCCACTTTATCTTCTGCACCAGTACATAGGTTATCTCTCTCTCAACGCACTGGCCCCGTTTATCGGCAAGAACGCTGCGTTCCTTGTCGTTTTTCTCACGGTGCTCCTTGCCTCCTTCTTGATCTGGCGTTTTGTCGAAACGCCGCTACGCAAGCCGCTTATCCGCGGTTTGACGTCCGCCATCGATCACATCGCATCAGCAGGATCCGCGCACGCCGGAAGGAACCGCCCAGTGGCACGGACTTAGCGTCACCTTCGGGGGCGGGCCAGGAGGTGGGTCGCCAGCGGCAGGAGCACTGGTCTAGGCGCTTGCACGCAACGCGAACTGATCGATCTCACGGCGCTAGTCATCGCTGCATCCTGTCAGAGTGAAGGCATCCCAGGCCGAGCCATCCGGATTGGCGTCGGCGAAATCGGCCCATTCGGTGAAAGCCACACCGAAATCGGGCAACAGCCAGCCCTTTCGGCGCCGGTGTCGCTTCGCGCGAGTTCAACTGCTCGGCGCCGCCGCCGGTCAAGGCATAGACCTGACCGTCCCATATCCTGCACAATCCGCTGCCATCCTGCAGGCCCGCTTCGCGGTCGTCGTCAGTGCAGGTGTGGCGGATTGTGCCGAGCGGAAACGAATTCTTGCCGTTGGTCCAGGTGATATCTGCCGGCAGGTTTTTATCGGTGTTTGGCACGCTCAGCGAGAACACCTGCGCCGTCAGCGCCGCCGGCTCATTGTCGAGCGGCCGGAATCGCAGAACCGCGCCCGAGCGCGGCTCGCGGTAGGTGGCGTGGCTCAGCAGGCATTCCTTGGCATTCGCCATCTGGATCGGGCCAAGCAGGCCCAGGAAAACGCAGGCCAGTTTACGAACGATCACAGGATGTCTCCGGGAAAGCGTTGTGGAAGCCAAAAACCCGTCCTCACACCAGCCCGACCAGAAAGGCAGCGCCGCCGAGAAATCCTGCCGAACAGACCCACAGCAGCCAGAGCCCACGCACCCGGCATTCGAGCACCGCCGAGCCAGGGTTGGCGGGATCATAGTGCACGTCGACCTTGCTGCCCTCTGCATAGCGCCGCGCCTGGCCGCTGACGAGGCCGGGCAGCGAAGCCGTGATGGTCGCGCCGAAGCTGACGCGGTCGGCGCTATAGCGCTGGCCGGCGACGCCATAGCTGTAGACGATGCGAGATTTGAAAACCGTGCGCCAACGTTGATAGCTTGAATGGGTCCGCAACGCCTGCAGGCCTGAGGCATCGATGCGGCCGGCGGCGACCGGCCATTTTGCCGCCTGCCCGGCAAGCGACTTCTGGGCAAAGCCCATGCGCAGAGCGAAGAGGCCCATGAACAACAGCAATGCCGCGGCGCCGAGGTTTTGCGGCTTGGGCAGATGCGGCCGGATCGCCTCAAGCACGCCGCCGATGGAAAACACCAGAACCGCCGTGCCGATCACCAACCCGGCCGAGAGCTGGAACATGAACTTGAAGGCGCCGCCTGGCATGGTGCGCTCGATCACGGCCTTGCTCGGATCGGCCGGATTGTAAAAGACGGTCACCTCCGCGCCGCGGGGAAACTGCGCAAGGGTTTCGCGGACTTCAAAGTTCCCCAAATTTTCCTGCACGCTGTAGCGCGAGCTTTGAAATTTCTTGCCGCCGACCTTGTATTCGAAGGTGATGGCCGGGAAATTGCGCATCTCCGTGGTATCGGTGCTGTCCGAGCCAGCGCCCGAGCTTCTGACCTCACGCGCCTCGACGCGCGACGAAATGATCTTTCCCGGCGTCGGCAACCAGCGGCTGAGCGCCTGCACCTCCCGCCATTTCACGATAGTGATGAGCGACAGCATGCCGGAGACCGCGCAGGCAAAGCCGACAAGCAGAAATTTGAGTTCCAGCTCCACCCTGATCCCCCCGGAGTGCAGGAACAGGCACTAGACAGCACTGTGGCAGCAATGTCTCGCTTATTCGCAAAGGCGACAGATGAGCGGCCTGGCGTAACGCGCGCCCTCTCCTTCTCCCCTTGCGGGAGGAGGAAAAAGATCCCTTCATGACGGCCTGACAGCCAGGAAGGTGTTCCATTCCTCGCTGTTGCGGCCCACGTTGAAATCGTCCCTGAGAAGGACCAGCCCGGCGGCTTCGAGACGGGCCGCGAAGTCGTCCCTGCGCCACAAGACCGTATGATAGCTGCTGTCCGTCTCGCCATCGCCGTTGCGCATCGATACGAGGAAGGCGCCGCCTGGCCGCAGCGACCGGGCTATCCTGGCAAGCACCTGGTCGGTCTGGTCGCGCGGCACATGGATCAGGACGGCGAGCGCCAGGACGGCGTCATAGGGGCCGCCGAGATCGTCGGTGAGGAGATCGAGAAGCTCACCGTGCTTACCGCGCGCGGCCTGCAGTTCGAGAAACCGTTTTGTCGCGTCGGTGCGGCGAACCTTGACGCCAGGCCCTCGAGGAAGTCCGCATCGTAGCCCGCTCCCGACCCAACTTCCAGAATCCGGCCTGACGTGCCGGCAATCGCTACAAGGCGCTTCAGCGATGCCTGCTCTCTCTCGTTGGGAACATGCCGCACGATGGCATCGTAGCGATCCGCATAGTCCTCGTAGGCCCTGATCGTTTGACGGCTCTTCGCCAGAGCCTGCGACAACACATCCATCTTGCCCTCCTTTGCATCCATGTGAGTCAAAAAAGCCTTTCAGCGAATGGTGCCGGGAGGCACGTCTCCGTCCGGCGCCCAAGACAATGGCGCGCCTGGCCCGCGTCCCGATTATACGGAGAATTACTACGCCTGCTTCGTGCTCGACCCCGATGGCTACAACATCGAGGCAATGATCAACGAGCCCGCGGCTTCATCCAAGGGCACCAATACGAGCCGAGGATGAGGGCATAATGATTCTCGCGTCTCTTCGCCCTCGGCCACGGTCACCCGCTGCTGCGCACGGCACCGGCATCGGCCGATCGGTTGATGCAGATCAACGCGGATGCATCGCCCGTGCGGTCTCCTTGCTCCTTGGCTATCATCCCAGGGAGAACGAACGTGTCGACTTACGACCTCATGGTTATCGCCGCAGTCCTGTTCAGCTTCGCATCATTTTCCGCGGTTCTGGCTTTTGCCACCTTCGACGAATCGCGTCGCCGTCGTCCAAAATAAGGCGGTCGGACCAGTTGGATGGGCGGTCGGGCGGCCATTCACACGACGAAGTGATATAGGTGCAATTTGACGACGGATCGGATCGAATGAGACCGTCTGGGAGATAACAACCGGAAAACGGCCATGAGCGACGAAAACGAGGACGACACCGACATCGTCAACCAGCTCGCCTATGTCAGAGCCGATCCCACCCAGCACGATACGATTACGCTTCTCACCATGATCGATGCCGCGATTGCCGAGATCATGGCGTTGCGGAGAAAGCTGCGGCTGAGCGAGGACAGGAATGGCGGGAGCAACCAGCTCCAATAGACGGCAGGACCTGAACGAATGGCGACGCGACCCCTAATCCGCGTCGGCCATCATCTGACGGCCGCCGCCGGCCCAGGCGCGCCATTGCCGCTCGTCGCCATGGAAGACGTTGAGGTCGATGCGGCCGGTCACGCCGTGCGACAGGCCGGATCCGGAATACTGCCAGAACAGCCATTTGCGGCCGGGATAGACCTTTGACGGGTGCCGCGCCACCGCGCGCAGCCAGAACGGGTAGTCGAGGAAAGCGCCCTGGAGGTTGTCGCGATAGAAATCGGGGGCGGTGTAGATGATCGGGCGCTGACCGTAGTGGCGTTCAAGCTTGTCCATGAACACCTGCATCTTCTCCAGCACCTTTTCACGTGACGGGCGCCGCTTGCAACTGGAGTCGCCGTTCCATTCGACGTCGATCACCGGCGGCAAGGCGCCTTCGACCTTCGGCACGTTGCGGATGAACCAGTCGGCCTGCTCGCCGGCGGTGCGGCACCAGTAGAAGAAATGATAGGCGCCGCGCTTCAGCCCGGCGGCATCGGCATTGCGCCAGTTCCTCATGAACATCGGATCGAGATGGTCGCCGCCGTCGGTCGCCTTGATGTAGGCGAAGTTGGCGCCCTGGGCGCGCAGCTTTTCCCAGTTCACGTCGCCTTGCCAGCGCGACACGTCGACCCCGTGCACGGCAAGGTGCCGGGGCGAGGCCCGGCCGAAATTGATCGGCTTGGCATCGCGAAAACCGTAGCGCGTGACGGGCCCGGCAAGCATCGCCGGTGCGACACGCGACAAGAGTTTCGGTGGCGAGACCAGGGCGGTGGGCTCGACGGGCGGATCGACATTGTCCGGCAATTCGGGCGCCGAAAGCGCCACGGTTTCTTCCTCCGCCAGCCCAAAGGGCCGATCAGGGCCGTCCCCGGGCGCGGCCTCGGCCAGCTTGCGCGCTTTGCTGGCCTTGCTCACGGGAACGGATGTGATCGGTGCGCTTGGCCGCACCACCGAACTGGTGGTCTCATTCGACGGCTTCTGCAGGTCGAGCGCGTCCATGCCCGATGTCGAAGAGCAGCCGGCGAGGCACAGCGATGCGATCACGAAACTGATGGCGCCTGGTAACCGCATCTGGACCTGTACTCAAAACACAACAGACCGAAGGCAATGGCCGACGGACAACCGGGGCCAGTTATGAACGAGAAATTACCAATAAAGTTTGAATCAAGTTTTTTACCATGACTGTGACCCGTTTCAGACATTCGCCGTCGACCCCGGCGGGCCAGCCTTGACAGTGCCATGATGTGGCTGTTGAGACGGGAGGCGGCGTTTGCCGCAGGCATTTCCCACGATTTCTTCAAAAGGCGCCCGATGATTGCGTTGCAGCGGCTTCTCCTGGTCCCCCTGCTCGCGGCCCTCTCCTGCGGCGGCGCGCTGCTGGGCGAGGCCGCGCATGCCAGCGCGCCGATCGTCGTTCCCCCCGGCAATCGCTCCCAAACGCAGCCGCCGATCCCGGATGCATCGGCGACGCGGACCCGCGCCTTCAAGACCACCTACGCGGAAAAATACGAGAAGATCGTCGCGCTGCTGAAGCGCGAGAAGAAGCTGGTGGTGCATATCAAGCAGGTCGCGGCGGCATATGATATCGACCCTATCCATATCGTCGGCGCGCTGGTCGGCGAACACACCTACAATGTGACGGCCGTCGGCTCGGTCCAGACCTACTATGTGAAGGCGCTGTCCTATTCCGGCCTCGACTTTGCCTTCCGCTACAAGGGCGTGCCGGTGCAGACCTTTGTCCAGCGGCCGGAATTCGCGGGGTGCGCCGAGGCGAAAGACAGCGCCGCGCTGTGGAGCTGCCGCGACAGGGTGTGGGTCAACCATTTCCGCGGCAAGACCGTCGACGGCGTCACCTACGACGCAATGACTTTCCAGCAGGCCTTCTTCCAGCCCTTCTTCGCCGGCCAGACATTCGGCCTCGGCCAGATCAGCCCGCTGACCGCGCTCGAGGTGACCGATCTGGTCAACAAGGTGAGCGGCTATGACAGGCTGACGCCGGATCATCCGCAGGCGATCTATCGCGATGTCATGGATCCCGACCGCAGCATCGTCTACATCGCCGCGATCGTGCGCGATGCCATCGACGCCTACAAGGAACAGGGCTTCGACATCTCAGGCAATCCAGGCATCACGGCCACGCTCTACAATGTCGGCCAGCCACGGCAGCGGGCGGCCGACCTGCAGGCGGCGGTTGCCGGCGGCAAGGGCCGCAAATAGCCGGTCGAGAATTATTACGGCTGGCTCGTCAACGACAAACTCGACGAACTCAGAAGCCTGCTCGACAGCGGCAGCTGAGAAACGCTTTTAAACAGGAGCTGGCGTGCAGGCGTTCATCGATCAGAGCGTTTGTTTCATCGAGAACCACCAGGCGTGGGCCGGCCTCGTGGTCGGGCTGCTGGCCTTCGGCGAGTCGCTCGTGCTGGTCGGCATCCTTTTGCCCGGCACCACGGTGCTCATCGTCGTCGGCGGCCTGGTCGGGGCCGGCATCGTACAGCCTTTGCCGGTCCTTCTGGCCGCGATGATAGGGGCGGCGCTCGGCGATACCATCTCCTACTTTCTCGGCAGATGGCTGGGGCGCGGCGTCGTCCACAAATGGCCGCTCAACCGCTACCGCCGCGAGGTCGCCAGGGCGCGGCTGTTCTTCCACCGTTATGGCTTCGCAGCGGTTTTCATCGGCCGTTTCTTCGGCCCCGTCCGCGCCACCGTGCCGCTGGTCGCCGGCATGATGGGCATGCACCGGCGCCGCTTCCAGATCGCCAACATCCTGTCGGCGATCATCTGGGCGCCGGTCGTGCTGTCGCCGGGTTGGCTGGTGGCCAAGGGCGCCGGCAGCATCCCCGAACTCGATGTGACCAGCCTGTTCGGGCTGGCGGCGATCGGCGTGGTCGCCCTGATCATCATAGCAGTGATCGTGCTCAAACTCCGGAGCAGGCGATCCGCCCGCGCCTAGCCGCGCTTCCTGAACACGCCGATCATCGGTCCCAGATTCCAGTAATCGTCGTTGCGGCCGATGCCAGGCGCGAACAGGCTCGATATCGTGCCGTCGAGAAACAGCGCATTGTCGCAGCCGAGCGCATCGCGGAACAGCCGGGCAAATGCATGGAAATTCACCGCGCCGTTCGAAATGGCAAAGACCGCGACACCGTCCTTGCGCACCCCGACGCCATCGCGCGTCTTGCGCGAGGTGCCGTCGGACTGGAATTTCGGATGAAGTTGGCCGTCGACCACCAGCATCGGTCCCGATTGCGTGGCATAGTCGGTGGGCGGCCGCTTCCTGACGAAGTCCCTGGTCGCGCGGACCGCTGCCTTGCCGCCGCTGATGTAGAAGATGCCGTTCGGCTGCAGCGAAAAATTGCCGCTTCCCGATCCCGTCTTCACGCCGGCCATTTCCTGGCCACGCTCGACATAGAGGCCGACCGGCCTGAGGTCCGGATGATACATGCCGGCGTTGACGGCGAACAGCATGGTGCGGCCGGCCGCGCGCTGGGCAGCGTCGAGATTGTGCAGCGACTGAAACGGCTTGCCGGCCGGATCCTTCCAGAACAGTTCGATCGAATACAGTTTCGGATCGACCTCGCAGATGAGATAGCTGGTCGCCTCGAAGGCGAAGTCGCGGCATGGCGGCAGCGACACGAACCATTGGCTGAATGCCATCGTGCCGGCGACCGTCTGCGTCAGCGAGGCTTTGACCAGGCCCAGCAGCAGGGGCGCCGAGTTCAGAAGTGTCAGAAAGTCCATGTGCCCTGCGGATGCCAGCTTCAATCAGCTGTGGTGGTTATCACCACTTGCCGGCACCATGGAAGACCGGCACGAAAGGATCGGATCGAGGAGGTTCATGCTCGCACGCGGCGGAGCCGACCCGACTATTTGACGGCGCTGACCAACTGTTCGTCGCCACCCAGAATGGACACCCAGTGACCGGTGTTGTCGCTCGCCTGCCGCTTCAGGTAGCGATAGCTCGTCTGGTTCCAGAGGCGGACCTTGTCGGTCAGATTGTCGAGGATGTAGTCGCCCTTGTCGGTGCGCACCGTCAGCACGGCGTGACCCTCGCCATCAGGCTTGCGAACCACCGTCATCAAAAGATTGGCTATGGCAATGCCCAGGCTGTTGAGCTCACGCCGCTTTTCCAGCGCGTAATCCTCGCAGTCGCCAAAACCGTTGTCCGGATAGGCCCACCACTCGTCCTTGCGGTAATTATCCATGTCGCTCATCGGCTTGACGCGCGCGTTGACGGAGAGGTTCACCGCCGAGATATCGTGCAGCAGCTTGCTGGTCAGGCGCTCCGGCACGCTGTCGGGCGAGCGGATCGAACATTCGGCGACATGGATCTTGCAAAAATCATAATGGCCGATCGGCTGGGAAGTCGAGCCGCCGACAACCATGGACGCAGGCGCAGCATGGGCCGACCCCATCACCGAACAGAAGACGGTCACGGCAACCGCCAGCCCCTTCGCCTTGCGGCGCCAACCCATCAAGGATGCCATCCGGCCCCCACCCACCTGTTTTGTTAACAGAATGTTAAGGGCGGTTATATTCCGGAGTCAATCAACCCTAGCGATCACATCTCCGAGGGAGCGACTCATGCGCCCAACTGGTGCCGACACGCAACACTGGGTCTGCTAAGCCAGCCACCCCATCGCAAGGCCGAGCAGCAGGACGATGCCGAGCAGGCCGCGATAGATGACGAAAGGCCAGGCGGAGAAGCGTTCCAGCACCCGCATCAGGCCCCAGATGGCAAAGAAGGCGGAGATCGAGGCGACGACCAGCCCGGTGGCAAGAACCGACCAGCCATGGGTGTCGAGATGAACCTTGTGCAGTTCCCACAGTTCCTTGAGACCGGCAAGCGCGATCGCCGGCAGCCCGAGCAGGAACGAGAAGCGCGCCGCCTCGGCCCGCTTGAAGCCTAGCCCCAACGCCGCCGTCAGGGTCGAGCCCGAGCGCGAGACGCCGGGGATCAAAGCGCCGATCTGGGCGACGCCGACAAGCAGCGCATCGGCGAGCGACGCTTCTGCGATGGTGCGCTTGTGGCGGGCGAAAATCTCGGCCAGAGCCAGCAGGATCGCCATGGCGATGCACGACCAGCCGATCACGCTCAGGCTGCGCAGCGGCGAATTGCAGGCATTGAGAACGCCCGATAGCGCGACGCCTGCAATGACGATCGGGATCGTCGCCAGCACGATCCAGGACGCCAGCCGGAAATGCCGGTCGGAAAAATCGCGGCGCGTGAGCGCGTCGAGCGAGCCGAACAGGAGATCCCTGACATCACCCCAGAAATAGCTGATCACGGCCGCAAGGGCGGCAAGCTGCATGGCGGCGGAGAAGGCGGAGCCCGGGTCTTGCCAACCGAGTACCGCCGGCACGATGCGCATATGGGCGGTCGAGGAAATCGGTAGCAACTCGGTGATGCCTTGCACCAAGCCGAGAAAGGCGACCTTGGCATATCCCAGGCCGACAAAGCCCGTATCCACGCCCTGGGTGCAGATGTCAGCCATGTCGAGCCTTTCCGTCGGAGAATCTTCAAGAGCGATCCGCGCGAGCAATAGACGCGCGATGCGCGGAATCCAATTTACCGATTTGTAAGGCGTCTCCCTGGTTGACAAGTCGCGCATCAATATTATTATCTGCTAACCTTACATTGTAAGTTTGATGATGGAGGAGCGCCATGCAGACCGCCCTGTCAGAATTGCAAGCGCCAGCCGAACCCCGCCCGCCAGCCATCGCGATCGAGAATGTCTCGCGCGACCTCAGCCGTGTCATCGAGCGCGCCGAGGTGAACGCCTGGCTCGACCTCTATGCCGCAGCACCCGCCGATTTCGCGGCAAGGCAAGGCCTTTCGATAGCGGGAGAAGGCGACCTTGCCTGGACCACCTGCACGACGATCCCGTTCGTCCATTTCAATTGCGTGAAGAATTTCGGCGTCGACAGCCCGGCCTCGGAAAGCCAGCTCGACGCGCTGCTGGCGCACTACCGCGCCGCCGGCATTTCGCGGCCCTGGTTCTATGTCAATCCACACACCGAACCATCACGCGTCAGATGCTGGCTCGAGGCGCGCGGCCTGCAGCGCCAGGGCGGCTGGGAGCGGATTTATCGCGAAGCCGATCCGCTGTCGTCCGAGCCGCTTTTCACGATTGATGGGGTTTCAGTCGAACGTGTGAAGAAGGCATCAGCAAACGAATGGGCCGGCTTCATCGACAAAAGCTACCGGCTGCCCACCTCACCCTGGCTGCTGGCTCTGGCCGGCCGACAGGGCTGGCATCACTATATGGCCAAGCGGGGCGGCGCCGTGGTGGCGGTGCGCTCGCTGTTCATCGGTGCCGACGGCGCGGCCTGGAGCGGCATCGAAGCGCCGGTGCCGGGCATCATGGCGCCAAGCTTCGATCTCGACGCGGTGCTTGGCGAAGCACTGGTGCGCGACGGGATTGCGGCCGGCGCCAAACTGTTCGCTACCGACATCGAGGCGCCGCAGGAGCAACGCGACGGCCCGGCCTATCGCAACTATGCGCGCCTCGGCTTCAGGATTGCCTATTTCCGCAGCCACTACAGCTATCTGCCGGCCAGTTCCAACTGATCGCGCCTAACTGCGCAGCCATTGCTGGAAGCAACTTCTGGCCACTATATGGGCCGGCGGAACGACCGGCTGATCGGCGCGTGCGTCATCGGGCGCCCGGCTGCGAACCCGTTCGAGCAGCATGCGCACCTGTTCCGGGCGCACACGGTCGCGCTCCATGACAAGCAGGACCATAGGATCGCTCAAAAGCTCGTCAAGGGTGCTGATGCTGTCGTTCATCCGTCGTCTCCTCGAATGCCGGCCCGCGCAGCATAAATAGGAAGACAATGATGGCTCGCCAATGACGTTTTGCCGGCTATCGCGTGATGATTTGGATTATTTTTTGGTCATCGTCGCGCGCTTTCCTTCTCCCTTGTGGGAGAAGGAAGACCTAGCCCGGCGGCGGTGCGCCTTCGTGTTGCGGCAGGCCGTCATCGAGCACCACCCAAGGCTGTTTCGAGGCGGTGAAGATATGCATCTGCGGCCTGAAAACCGTGGGATCGTCAAGCGAGCCGGTGGTGATGCCGATGATGCCGGCGGAGTCGCGGCGCGAAAACATCGTCGTGCCGCAGCTCGGGCAAAAGCCGCGCTTGAGATCGGGCGACGAGTTCACAGTCGCCAGCGGCCCCTTGATGGCCACATCATCGATGCGAAACAGCATGCGCGCGTTGAAGGCGGCGCCGATCGCCTTCTGGCAAAGCCGGCAATGGCAGATGCGTTCGTTGATGGGCGCCGCGTCGGTGCTGTAGCGCACCGCCCCGCACAGGCACCCGCCCTGATGTTTAGCCATATCACCGTGATCCATAATGAGAGTGTGCGGCCGAGGTAAATGGGCGGGACCGATTGGGTCAATTGAAAAGCTTTGATATTGTTTCATCGATTACCGTAATGGGGGAAGCCGTGACGCAAGACATCGAAACCATCGGCATTGCGGATCTGTTCGCGCCGCCCTCGCCCGGCCGCGCCCGCGCCGACGCCCGCATCATGGCCGCCGCGTCGGGAATAGGCTTCATGGCGGTTCGGGATTTTCCAGGCGACACCTGGCTGACGCCAGAACGGCGGGCCCAATTGCTGCGCATCTTCGCCCTTCCCGACACCGAGAAGCAGAAATTGCTCCGCTGGAATTTCGACCGCACCAGGAAGAATGTCTATCGCGGCTGGTTTCCGTTGCAGCCGACAGCCGTTTCCTACAAGGAAGGCATCGACATGGGACCGGATATCGCCGCGGCGGCGCGTGCTTTGCCATCAGACGATCCGCTGTGTGAGCCGACGCCTTTGCCGACCGAAGACGCCCTGCCCGGCTGGCGCGCGGCAGCGGCGAACTATTACCGCGCGATGGAGACGGTCGGCAACGCGCTGATGCGGTCGATCGGGCGCGGGCTTGGCCTGCCGGAAACGACCTTCGATCCCTATTTCGAGCACGGCATCTCCACCTTGCGCCTGATCCGCTATCCCCTGCGCGACGCCAATGCCGGCATCGATATCAGCGGGCCTGACTTCTCGGTCCTCCACAAGGGGGAGACGCGCACCATCATCGGCCGGGAGCATGCCGATTCCGGTTTCGTCACCTTGCTGGCGCAGGACGGCGTCGAGGGCTTGCAGGCCAAGAACCTCGTCGGCGAATGGATCGACGTGCCGCCCGCCGACGGCACGCTGGCGGTCAATTTCGGCCAGTTGCTGGAGCGCTGGACCGGCGGGCGTGTGCGGGCGACGCAGCACCGGGTGATCGCACCGAAGACGGTGCGGTTCTCGATCCCGTTTTTCTATGAACCGCGTGTCGACGCCGAGATCGCGCCGCCGCCCCTAAGCGGCGCCGAGCCTTTCGAGCCGTTTTTCTATGGCGACTATCTCTGGGAGGCGGCGACGACTTTCGTCGAGATGAGCGGCATCAAGCATCTCAGGCAGCCGCGCCGCGTCAAGGCTTCCTGAGCCTGGGCGCAACCGTCGGCGGAGCCGTCCTGCATCAAAGCGTCCTGGCGATCTCTTCGAGCTGGTCGGTGCACTGGCCCCAGCCCACGTGAAAACCCATCGCCTCGTGTTGCTCGCGGTCGGCGACACTCCAGTGGCGGACACGCGCGATGTAGCGGGTCCGGCCGTCGCCTTCGTCCTCGAAGGTCAGCACACCGGTCATGAACGGCTTTTCGGATGGCTCCCATGCCTGCGTGTAGGCATCGGTGAAGACGATCTTCTTGCCGGGAATGACTTCCAGGAAGACACCTGGGTTGGGGAATTCATTGCCGTCGGGGTCGGCCATGATCACAAGGCTCGACCCGCCCGTGCGCATATCCATTTCGGCACGCGGCGTCGTCCAAGGTTTCGGAGAGAACCATTGCGTTAAAAGCCTGGTGTCGGTCCAGCAGCGATAGACGCTCTCGCGCGGCGCATCGATGATGCGGGCGACAACCAGTTCGCGGTCATTGGCGGGGGCGATGTCGAGCTTGGCGGTCAAGGCGGTCTCCTCGGTTTGATCTGGCTTCCGTCCCAAGGACGAGCCGACAGAACGCAATCCGACAAGACCAGTGAAAAATTACCGGCAGGCTTTCAATGCGGCGGAGGACGAACGAGGCGTCAGTGACGCTTGGCTTGTACCAGATAGGCATCGATCTCGGTCTCGCCAAGCCACTTGGCCGCTTCCAGCCGGTGCAGGCCTTCAACAAGGATATGGCGCTTGCCGTCGTGGCGGACCTGGATCGGCATCTTCATGCCGTTCTCCAATATGTCCTCGGCCAAATGGCGGACGGTCTCTGGGTGCAATGTCTTCTTGCGCGCCGTCGGCACGTAGATCTCGTCGACCTTGACCTTTTGCACTCTCAGCATACTGGCTCCCCAGGCGGAACATACCGCCTCGCCTGAAATAGTCGCTTTGCCGGGCGCGGCCAAGGGCGGCTAAGCAATTGCTGGCCCGATCGTTTCCATTTGACGCTTGGCCGGCAGATGGCCGAAATGGCGGCCGACGATCCTTTCCGGTGCTCATGACCCATCTGCCGACCGAATTCCCCGATTTCGGGCTGACGCCCGAGCAGCGCCGCCACGCGGTGCGCGGCCATTACTATGAGTGGCCAGGCATGGATGGCGAGCACGGCGAAATCTGGTGCTATTCGGACCGTTTTTCCTATCGCGCCGGCGAAATGGTGACGCTGCATGTCAGCTCGACAGCGCCGTCCTTCAGCATGGCGATCATCCGCGACGGTGGAAGCGAGACGAAAGTGTTCGAGAAATCCGGCGTTGCGGCGTGCTGGCAGGACACGCCCGACCAATGTTCCGCCGAGGGTTGCGGCTGGGAAGCGTCCTTTGAATTCCGTGTCGGGAGCGACTGGCCGTCCGGTGCCTATCGGGTAACGCTGACTTCCGTTGGCCATGACGGTAGGGCGATCCATGGCTACCACCTCTTCATCGTCTCTCCCCAACCCGGCAAGAAGCCTGGCCGTGTGCTGCAGGTGGCGGCGACGGGCACCTGGCTTGCCTACAACACTTGGGGCGGCTCCAACCACTATCAGGGCATCACCGGGCCGGACCGCAACCAGTACTCGCCCGTTGTGTCGACGCAACGCCCCTGGTGCCGCGGCTTCGTCGTGCTGCCAAAAGATGCGCCGCGCGTGCCGCTCGAGGTCGCCGTGCCGCCGAAGACGGTACCACGCTACCCCCACATGGAATGGGCGCTCGCCACCGGCCATTCGAAGAAATACGCCTCGTCCGGCTGGGCGAGCTATGACAGCCACTTCTTCCGCTTCGCCGAGGGGGCCGGCTATCATGTCGATCTCGCCAGCCAGCACGATCTGCATGTCTCGCCCGACATTCTCGACGGCTACGACTGCGCCGTCTTCGTCGGCCATGACGAGTACTGGACATGGGAAATGCGCGATGCGGTCGACAATTATGTTGAGCGCGGCGGGCATGCGGCGCGTTTCGCCGGCAATTTCATGTGGCAGACGCGGCTCGAGGACGAAGGCCGGCGGCAGGTCTGCTACAAATATCGTGCCCGGGCCGAGGACCCCGCCTACCGCGGCGGCGACGTCACTCGCGCCACCAATTCCTGGGAAGCGCCGGAAATCGGCCGGCCAGGTTCGGCGACCTTTGGCCTCAACGCGACGCGCGGCGTCTATGCCGGCTGGGGCGGCTGCGCGCCGCGTGGCGTACGCGGTTTTCCGGTCTACCGGCCGGAACACTGGGCCTTCGCCGGCACCGGCATCTATTATGGCGACCTGCTCGGCGCCGACAGCCATGTCTATGGCTATGAGGTCGACGGGCTCGACTTCGAGATCCGCGGCGGCCTGCCCTATCCAACAGCCAACAGTGGCGCGCCGGACGGGCTGCAGGTCCTCGCCGTCGGTATGGCATCCCAAGTCGAGGAAAGCGCCGATATCCCGATCGAGGACCAGTTCCTCACCGACGAGGATGGCCGCTTCACCGCCGAGACTTTGTTCGGCGAGGCGAGCGACGCCAATCTCGAGAAAGTCAAACGCGGCAATGGCATGATCGTCAATTTCCCGCGCGGCAAGGGCGAGGTCTTTCATGCCGGAAGCTGCGAATGGGTGGCCGGCCTGCTAAGGCAAGACCCGATGGTCGAACGCGTCACCCGCAATGTCCTCGATCGCTATCTCGGAAAGTCCTGACATGTCGAAAGTCCAGCCTGCCGCTCCAGAGGCCGAAGCCCGGCGCCAGTCGCACCTGTTCTACCTCTCCAGCCTGCGTCGGCCGCTGATCGACCGCGCCGAGGGCATCTATATGTGGACACAGGACGGCCGCCGCTTCATCGATGGCTCGAGCGGACCGATGGTCGCCAATATCGGCCACTCCAACCGCAATGTGCTGGACGCCATGAAGCGGCAGATGGACCGCGCCACCTTTGCCTATCGGCTGCACTTCGAAAACGAGCCGGCGGAGGAACTGGCGCGGGAACTGGCCGGCAAACTGCCGGAAGGCATGGACCGCATCTTCTTCGTCTCGGGCGGCTCGGAGGCGACGGAATCCTGCATCAAATTGGCGCGGCAATGGGCCGTTGCCACCGGCCAGGCCAGCCGCTGGAAGGTGATCACGCGGTTTCCTTCCTATCATGGCGGCACGCTGGGTTCGCTCTCCATCACCGGCGACGACGCGCTGGCCGAGACCTTTGAGCCGATGATGCGGGTGATGCCCACCGTGCCAGCGCCCACCGCCTGGCGCGACCACGACAATCTTTCGATGGAACAGCGCGGCATCCGTTATGCCGACATGCTGGAGGACAAGATCGTGGCCGAAGGGCCGGAAAGCGTCGTTGCCTTCATCATGGAGCCGATCGGCGGCGCCGCGACCGCTGCGCTTGTCGCGCCGGACAGCTACTATGCGCGCATTCGCGAGATCTGCGACCGCTACGGCATCCTGCTGATCCATGACGAAGTGATGAGCGGTGCCGGCCGCACCGGCAAATTCCTCGGCGGCGATCACTGGAACTGCAAGCCCGACATCGTCGCGCTGTCGAAGGGACTGGGCTCGGGCTATGCGCCGCTCGGTGCACTGGCGGCGCCGATGCGGCTGGTGCAGCCGCTGCTGGCCTCCGGGGGCTTCCAGCATGGCCATACCTATGCCGGCAATCCGCTCGCCTGCGCCGCCGGCCTTGCCGTGCTCGGTGAAATGGACCGGCTCGACCTGATCGCCAATGCCGCCGCCATGGGTGACGTGCTGATGGACGGGCTGAAGGGACTGGCGAAGCGCTTTCCCTTCATCGCCGACGTGCGCGGCAAAGGCCTGCTGACCGGCGTCGAAATGGTCGCCGATCCGGAGACATTGCGGCCGATCGACCAGAGCAAGAAGGCGACGCAGCGCCTGCTCGACCTCGCCTATGAGCGCGGGCTGATCATCTATGGCCGCCGGGTCAAGGGTGGCGTCGACGGCGACAATTTCATGGTCGCGCCGCCGATGATCGTCACCAGCGAACAGGTCGGCGAGATCATCTCCATCATCGGCGACTCGCTGGAGGTTCTGGCATCGGAGCTCGACCTTCCGGTCGAAGGCCGGGAGTAAAGAATGGCGCCGCGAAAAGTCATCATCACCTGCGCCGTCACCGGCTCGGTGCATACGCCGTCCATGTCGCCCTACCTGCCGGTGACGCCGGACCAGATCGCGACCGACGCCATTGCAGCCGCCGAGGCCGGCGCGGCGATCCTGCATCTACACGCCCGCGACCCCAGGGATGGCCGGCCGACGGCCGATCCGGAGGTGTTCATGCAGTTCCTGCCGCGCATCAAGCAGGCAACCGACGCGGTGATCAACATCACTACCGGCGGTTCTTCGTTGATGACGCTGGACCAGCGATTGGCAGCGCCGCTGCGCGCCGAGCCCGAAATGTGCTCGCTCAATATGGGCTCGATGAACTTCGCGCTGTTCCCGATGCTCGACAAGCCACGCGAATGGCAGCACGAATGGGAGCCGAAACTGCTCGAAGCCACGCGCGACACCATTTTCAAGAACACCTTCGCCGATATGGAAGGCGTGCTTGAGAGGCTGGGCAAGGGTTGCGGCACGCGCTTCGAATTCGAATGCTACGATGTCGGCCATCTCTACTCGCTGGCGCATTTCCGCGACCGCGGTCTGGTGTCGGGGCCGCTGTTCATCCAGTTCGTGCTGGGCATTCTGGGCGGCATCGGCGCTGATCCGGACAATCTTATCCACATGAAGCGCATCGCCGACAAATTGTTCGGCGACAGCTACCAGTTCTCGGTGCTGGCTGCCGGCCGCCAGCAGATGCCGCTGATCTCGATCGCCGCGGCGATGGGCGGCAATGTCCGTGTCGGCCTGGAAGACAGTCTCTACGATGGCCGCCAGTTGGCGAAATCCAACGCCGATCAGGTGCGCCGCATCCGGAGCATTCTCGACGGCCTGTCGCTGGAGATTGCCACGCCGGCCGAGGCACGTGAGATGCTGGCGCTGAAAGGTGGCGACCGGGTGGCGTTTTGAGGCAAGACCGTGACCAAACCAGTGACGTCCTGATCCGCCCCGGTCGCATCGATGACGCCGAAACGATCCACGCCGCGCTTCTCAAACTCGGCACCCATATCGGCGCGCATCAGGAGATCACCTCCACATCAGATGATCTCCGCCGCTACGGTTTTGGCGAAAGGCCCGCCTTTTCGACGCTGATCGCCGAGGTCGGCGGCGCGTTCGCTGGCCTTTGCCTGCATTTTCCGATCTTTTCGACGTGGATGGGGCGGCCCGGCGTCTATGTGCAGGACCTCTATGTCGAGCACCGGTTCCGTGGCCGCAAGATCGGCGAGCGGCTGTTGCGGCGTGTTGCTGCGGAATGCCGCAAAGAAGGTGGCGTCTATCTCAGACTGTCGGTCGACACCGACAATGAAGGCGCCAAGGCCTTCTATGAAAGGCTGGGTATCGCCTGGTCGAGTTACGAACAGACGCAGAAAATCGTCGGCGAAGCCTTTTTTGCCTTCGCCGACGCGCCGGTCAATGGGGAGCAGGAATGAAGGCCTTTTACGCCGAAGAGCAGAAGCGCCACGACCCGAAGGCCTTTCTTTCCAGCGGTGCCGCGCAGCCCAATCCGGAAAAGCCCGAGCGCGTCGAAAGATTGTTAGCCGGCGCAAAATCTGCCGGTTGCACGATCGAGCGGCCACGCAATCACGGGCTCGGCGCGGCCTCGGCGGTGCACACGCCCGAATATCTCGACTTCCTCGAACATATTTTCGAGCGCTGGCAGCGCATTGAGGGCGCCTCGGCGGAAGTAATCCCCAACATCCACCCGATCGCGCGCAACGGCTCCTATCCGGCCTCAGCCGTCGGCCAGGCCGGCTATCATATGGCCGATACCGCTTGCCCGATCTCGGGCGAAACCTGGCAAAGCGCGCTGTGGAGTGCCTGGAGTGCGGTCGAAGCGGCGGAAGCTGTCATGGCTGGCGCGCCGGCAGCCTATGCGCTGTGTCGCCCGCCCGGCCACCATGCCTTTGCCGATGTCGCCGGCGGCTTCTGCTTCATCAACAATTCGGCGGTCGCTGCGCAGGTGCTGCGCAAGCAGGCGGCGCGCGTGGCCATTCTCGACGTCGACCTGCACCACGGCAACGGCACGCAAGGCATCTTCTATGCGCGTCCCGACGTCCTCACCGTTTCGCTGCATGCCGACCCGGTGCGCTTCTATCCGTTCTTCTGGGGCCATGCCGACGAGCGCGGCGAAGGCCCCGGCCTCGGCTATAATTTCAATCTGCCGCTGCCGCGCAAATCCGCCGACGCGGCGTTTCTGGAGGCGCTCGAAGTGGCGTTCCAGCGTATCCGCGCCTTTTCGCCGGACGCGCTGGTGGTCGCGCTCGGCCTCGACGCCTTCGAGGGCGATCCGTTCGGCGGGCTTTCGTTGACGACGCCCGGCTTCTCGCGTATTGGCGAGGCGATTGGCAAACTCGGCCTGCCGAGCGTCATCGTCCAGGAAGGCGGCTATCTCTGCGACGCACTCGGCGACAATCTCACCGCCTTCCTCACCGGCTTCGGCGGCAGGATGCGGTGACGGTTTCTGCTGGCGTCAGGAGCGCTGCTGCCTGAGCATCGCGATGACCCGGTGCACGCTCTCCAGCGTCTCGTTGATTTCCGCCGCCGTGTTGTAGTGCGCGATGCCGATGCGCACGACGCCCTGCTCGGCCGGAATGCCGAGCTGGTGGACGATCTCCCAGGCATAGTTGTGGCCGGACCACAGGAAGATGTTTTCGGCATTCATTTGCCGCACGATCGTCTCCGGCACGATGCCCTCGACCGTGAAGGAGACCGTCGGCACGCGATCGGCGAGCCGCTTGCGATCGGTGATGCCATGGATGGTCAGGCCCGGAATGTCGGATAGGCCATCGATCAGCCTTTGCGCCAGCGGGTTTTCATAGGCGATCGAAACCTCGAACGCCCTGGCGACCTTCTGCCTGCGCGAACCACTCTCACCCGCTGCCGCACCCAGCTCGGCAAAGTAGCCGACGGCCGCCGTGAGGCCGGCCATCAGCTCGATCTGCGGCGTGCCAAGCTCGAACCGCTCCGGCAGGCCATTGGACGAACAGCGGCATTTGTAGGGTTTCAGGCCATCGATGATTTCGCGCCGCCCCCACAAAATGCCCATATGCGGACCGAAGAATTTGTAGGCCGAGCAGATCAGGAAATCGCAGCCGAGTTCTTGCACGTCGATGAGGCCATGCGGTGCGAACTGCACGGCATCGACATAGACCAGGGCGCCGGCCCGTTTTGCGATGGCAGTCAAGGATCTGACCCGGTTGATCGAACCCGTCAGGTTCGAGGCATAATTCAACGCGACCAGCCGTGTCTTGTCGGACAGCAGCCCGGCCAGCGCCTCCTCTTCGACCTGCCAGCTCTTTTCATCGAATGGCAACCAGCGCACCACGAGGCCAAGATCCTCGGCCAGTTGCAGCCAGGGCGACACATTGCCCTCATGGTCCATGCGGGTGAGAATGATCTCGTCACCGGGCTTCAGCGTGCGGCCGAGCGTGCGTGACATGTGATAGGTCAGCGTCGTCATATTGGCGCCGATGATGATTTCCTCGGGGCTCGCCGCACCAAGGAAATCGGCCATCGCCTGATGCGCCTCGTCGACGACGGATTGAGCCGCGATCGTCGTTTCGAAATAGCCGCCGAGATTGGCGTTGGTCGTGAGCAGGCAGCGCGACACCGCATCGGCGACGGCCTGCGGCACCTGCGTGCCGGCGGGATTGTCGAGATAGATGCGACGGCGGCCCTTGTCGGTCAGGGAAAGCGCTGGAAATTGTCCCCGCACGGCCTCGATCGAAAAATCCGCCATTCTCTCCACCCCTTTGTTATTCCATGATATTCTGTTCCCGCCGATCAGGGACAGGGATTGCCGACCCGCTGATGGATCGCGTCCACCGCCTTCTGCATCTCCTCGGTCCAGACGACGTCCACCGAAGACAACGCCATTTCGAGCTGCGGAATGGTCGTCGCGCCGATGATGTTGGAGGTGACGAAGGGCCGGCTCGACACATAGGCATTGGCAAACAGCGCCGGCTCCATACCGAAGGAGCGCGCCAGTTCATTGTATTCGAGCAGCGCTTCGGCTGCATTCGGCGTCTCGTAACGCTGGCCGCGATTGAACAATTGCGAGCGCGAGCCCTGCGGTCGGGCGCCATGGTCGTATTTGCCGGTCAAGTAGCCCTGCGCCAGCGGCGAATAGGGCAGCAACGACACCTGTTCGCGCCCGCAGACCTCGGCAAGGTTCACCTCGAAGGTGCGGTTGACGAGATTGTAGGCGTTCTGGATCGACGCCACGCGTGGGACAACGCCCTTGTCGGACTCGGCAAGAAACCGCATGACGCCCCAGGAGCTTTCGTTCGACAGGCCGAAATGGCGGATCTTTCCCGCCTTCACCAGCTCATCGAAGACGCCGAGCGTCTCGGCGATCGGCGTTTCGTCGGCCGGTACGCCGTCGGCATCGGCCCGCCGCGCCACGGCACCGATGCGCGTCGGATTGGCACCCCAGGGGATATCCCGCTCCGGCCAGTGGATCTGGTAGAGGTCGAGATAGTCCGTGCCGAGCTTGGCCAGGGATTTGTCGACGGCATCAAAAATATCGGCGCGCACCAATTGCGACGGCCTGTCGCCGCGGAACCAGCTGTTGGCGGTGCGGCCGACGACCTTGGAGGCAAGGATCGCCTTGTCGCGGTTGCCCTTGGCCTTCATCCAGCTGCCGATGATCTTTTCCGTCCGCCCCTGCGTCTCCGCCTTGGGCGGGATCGGGTAGAGCTCGGCGGTGTCGATGAAATTGACGCCGCGCGAAAAAGCCAGGTCCAGCTGCGCGTGGCCCTCGGCCTCGGTGTTCTGCTGGCCCCAGGTCATCGAACCGAGGCAGATCTGGGTAACAAGAAGATCGGTCCGACCGAGACGGCGTTTGTGCATGGAATTCTGCTCCGGAGGGAAGGTCTGCGCGGGAGGGGGGCTGCATGTATAGGCAAAGCCATGCCGCTCTCCAAGCCTCGCCAGGCCGACTTTTGCGTGAACCAGCGGTTGGCTAGCGGCGGGCACCGGCCACGGCGCGGCGCTTGGCCTCGTCGATCAGCATGTTCGCCACCTGCATGCGGATCATGGCGCGCTGGCGCAGATGCGGGGCAACGCGATCGGGATGGTTGATAAAAGCAAAGCTGCGGCGCATGCGGCCGAAATCGGCGGCGCTCTTGGGCTGGTTCAGCCCCAGTTCGGCCGCGATCGATTCCGGATCGATCGGCGGCAGCTTTTCCTCGGGCTTCGGGTCCTCGGCAGCCAGCGCCAGCTTGGCATGTTCGAGCAAGGCGGCGAATTCGCTCGCCAAGTCGGCACCGGCCTCGCGATATTCGGCGGCGGATACCTTGATGCGGCCGGAATGGAGCTCATCGGCGACCGAGAGATAATCGAACGGAATCGACGGACGCGCGCCGGCCTCGTCGCCCTCGATACCGTCGCCCTTGTCGGAGGCAACGAAGAGGTCGTCGAGCAGCGAAGCGAAATCACGCTTGGCGCTGGTAGCGATGTCGGCCTCCTCCTTGCCTGACTGTCAGGTTTCCAGACCATAGAACCGGCTCGTTAAAAATACATACCACCGATCCTAATGAATTTAGCCATTCGAGGATCGTGGCCGGTCCCTCAAAACAAAAAGCCGGACTGCACTTTCATGCAGTCCGGAAATTCGCCAGGAGTGGCGAGGAAAAACTGGCCACGTGCCAGCGTCGAAGCCTACGGTTCGTGCGGCGCGGAAGTTTCAGCGGGCCGCAAAAAAATTCTAGGAAACTTATCCGGACATGGCAGGCATGCAAATGCTGCACTGCACAATTGTCACGATTCGCCTATATTGGCTGGCGTGGAGGACCAACCAGGAGCCTGATTCATGGGTTTCTTCACAGAAATGTTTGCCCGGCCGCGCCCGCAGGAACATCTGCGATATCGCGCGGCACTCGCGCTGCTTTATTCGATGAGCAATGCCGACCGCGCCGATATCGGCATCAAGCCCGCCGATTTTCCGCGCGTCGCCCGCGAAATGTCCATTCGCTAGATGCGTCTCGTGAGATGTCCCGACCGGATCCGGGACATCTCGCAATGCCTGCTCCTTAACGAGATCCCAGGAATGTCGCCTTGCCGAGCGGCACGCCATTGTGGCGAAGGATGTCGTAAGCGGTGGTGAGGTGGAAATAGAAGTTGGGCATGGCCACATGCAGCAGATACTGCATGCCAGCCAACGTCGTTTCGCGTCCGCCGAGTTTCAGTTCGATCACCTTGTCGTCGGAGCCGTCGATTTCGGCGGCCGAGAACGTCGCCAGAAGCGCGAGCGTCTTGGCGATCCGCGCATCGAGTTCGGCAAAGCTTGCTTCATTGTCCTCGTATTTTGGCACCTCTCGGCCGGCCAGCCGCGACGGCGCGCCCTTGGCATGGTCGGTGGCGATCTGCACCTGCCGGGTCAAAGCGAACATGTCGGGTGCGAGCCGCGCCGTCAAAAACACTTGCGGGTCGATCTTGCGGTCAAGCGCATTCTGTTCGGCAGCCGCCAGCACGTTGGAAAGTGCTTTCAGCCTGGTTGAAAACACGGGCACGGATGCCTCATACATCGATATCGTCACGTCAGATCTCCTGTCCGGTCGGAACGCCGGCGCAGCGACGTAGCGCCTGCGCGGACGATTCTTCAAGCGCCGCAGGCTCCGCGTCACCACGCCGCCGCAATCGCCATGGTAGAATTTGCGTTATCGAGCGGAGATTCCCGATGAGACGCGTCCTTCTGGCAGCGACTGCCCTTCTCTCCCTTGCCGCATCCGGCCAAGCGGCGCTGGCCGCCGATGACGCGCCTGAAGCACCCTATGTCGACGACCGATCGAGCGCCGAGGCGGTCATTCGCTCGCTCTACAGTGCCATCAACCGGCACGAATTCGCCCGCGCCTGGGGTTACTTCGGCGACACAAAGCCGGCTAAGGATTTCGACAGTTTCGTCAAGGGTTATGACGGCACCGACAAGGTCGAGGTCGCGACCGGTGCCATTTCGGACGACGGTGCCGCCGGCAGCATCTTCTACAATATCCCGGTCGCCATCCGTGCCACCGACAAGAGCGGCGGGGAAAAGGTCTTTGCCGGCTGCTACACGCTGCGACAGGTGAATGCCCAGATCCAGACGGCGCCACCCTTCGATCCGATCCATATCGAAAAAGGCGCGCTGAAACCCTCCACTGCCAATTTCGAAGAGGCGCTGCCGCCAAGCTGCGGCGACGGCCCGCCGCCGCCGAAGAAGGATACGGCACTCGAGCAGGCCAAGAAAGCCTTCCTGGTGACCTATGGCGACCAGTGCGACAAGCAGTTCCTGGCTGATGAGCCGAAGGTATTTTCGATCAAGTACAAGGACAAGGATGCGCAGCCCGGCGATCCCGACAAGGAAACGCGGCTGTTCCATTTCTCCTGTTCGGCCGCGGCCTACAATGAAAGCTCGGTCTACTACATGACCGACGAATTGTCGGCCGTGAAGCAATTGCAGTTCGCCGAACCCAAGATGGACATCCGCTATGAGAACAACAACAGCGACGGCAAATTGCTGGGCATGAGCATCGTCGGCTTCGAGACAACCGGTTGGGCGGTCAATTCCGACTATGACACTGACACCCATACGATCACCACCTTCAACAAGTGGCGTGGCGTCGGCGATGCCTCCGATTCGGGAACCTATCTGTTCCGCAACGGCGATTTCTCGCTGGTCCAGTATGACGTCGATGCGTCCTATGACGGCGAAGAGAACCCTCAGACGGTCGTCGACTACAACACCGCGCCTTGAGGGACGTCGGAGCAGCGCCGGTCAAGGTGCCTTCGACAGCATCCAGTTCAGCGTGCCGCGCCAGTCGACCATGCGGATCGGCGTGCCGTGCGTGCCGGTCTCGAAGCGGACGAAGCGGGTCGGATAGGCCTTCGACCTGGCGATGATGGAGCGGAAGAAGGCTTCCTGGTTCGCTACAGGAAACACCACGTCATGGCTGCCCTGGCCGAAGAAGATGGGGACATGGCGCCTGAAGGCGGGACTGGCGAGGAAACTCTCGTCCCACAGCGATCCGAGCAGCAGCAGCCCGTTGACGCGCCGGCCGGTATCGTTGCGCGCGGCAAGCTTCCAGCACAACGCGCCGCCCATCGAGCCGCAGGCGACGAAGATTTTCGCGCCTGGGGACTGTTCGGCATAATGATCGATCAATGCCGCGACCTGTGCGGCCCCCTTGTCACCGAAATCCGGGAAATCCGGCGAGAGATAAAGCCCGCCATTCCCGGCCATCAGGTTTTTGAGCCGGTTGAAATTGCCGCCGAAAGTGAAATCGTCGACGCCCTGCTTGCGGCTGCCGCCCTGGCCGTGCAGGTAGAGCACGATGAGGGCGGCGCCTTGCGTCTTGCCGACGGCCACGTGCCTGACATCGCCGGCGTCCGTCTTCAGCATCAAATCCTGCTGCACTTTGCGCACGCCGGTGTCGGTGTATTGCGGATGCACGCGCTTTTCCGGCACTTCGTCGCGCTGGTTGATATCGCGCATCTCACGGTAATCGATGACGGTGTAAGCGCCGCCGTCGCCCGTCGACAAGGTCGCCGGATAGGCGAAGAGATCGTCCTTGAAGGGTTTTAGGGACAATGTGTCGGCGTTGGCGGCCGAAGAAACCAAGAAAAGCAAAGCTGTGAGGGCAGCGCGGCACGCCCCCCTCTGGCCTGCCGGCCATCTCGGCAGGCCAGAGGGGGGTAGAAGCGCAAAGGCTGGTGAACTGAAAACCATCGCTCAGCCATGCTTAATTCAGTTCGGGTTTGTCAATCCTGCAGCACGCCGCCAGCACCTTCGAGCGCCTCGCGGGTGTCGACATCGACAGATGCGCCCTTGCCGATCTCGACATCGATGACATCGAGCCCCTCGGCCTCGACCAGGTGGCGTGCGCCGGTATCGCCTTCGAGATGGGCGATGGCCGGGAACAGCGCGCGCGGCAGGAGCACCGGGTTGCCGCGCTTGCCCTGATGCGAGGCGCGGACCACGGAATTGCCTCCTGCCTTGCGGAAGGCATCGATCAGCCGGTCGAGATCGCCTGATACAACGCCAGGCATATCTCCCAGAACGATCATCGCGCCGGCGGTGTCTTCGGGCAGATAGGCAATGCCGGCCTTCAGCGAGGTCGACAGGCCATCGGCGAAATCTGGATTGTCGGCGAAGGTCACATCCAGCCCCGCCAGAGCCGCACGCACGCGCTCGCGCTGATGGCCGGTGACGACGATCGTGCCCGATGCCTTCGATGCGAGCGCGCGCTCGGCGGTGCGGCGCACCAGCGGCTTGCCGTCGAACAGCGCCATCAGCTTGTTCGGGCCGCCCATGCGGCTTGACCGGCCAGCCGCCAGAAGCACTATGGCGACCTTGAGCCGGCTCTTGGCCGGCATCGGTTCGCGCGGCTGCGGACGCGTCGGGATTTCCATCAGCAGCCCGCCGACCCCCATGCCGGCGATGTCCTTCGCGGTGACGTCGAGGCCGGCAACCAGGCGGTCGAGCACCCAGTCGAAGCCGTTTTCCTTGGGACTGCGGGCGCAGCCGGGCGCGCCGATGACGCGCTTGCCGCCGAGTGTTCCGAGCACCAGCAGATTGCCGGGATCGACCGGCATGCCGGCGCGGACAATTGTTCCGCCGGCCCTCTCGATCGCCGCGGGAACGACATCGGCGAAATCGCTCATTGCCGAGGCGCCGAAGATCACCACCAGGTCATTGTCGCGCGCCAGCGCGGCGGCGGCCTCCGCCACGGGCGCGATCTCGTGCGGCGTGCGGCGCTCCGCCGTCAACCTGCCGCCCGAACGCGCCAGCCGCGCTTCGGTGACGCGCAGCGTCTTGTCGAGCACGCTGGGCTTGATGCCCGGCAGGACCGTCTGAATGACGCCAACGCGCACCGGCTGATAGGCGTTGACGGCAAAGATCTCGCCGCCGGCGCAGATTTTCATCACGGTGTCGACCAAGGCGGAGGCGACCGCGAAGGGGATGATCTTCACCGTCGCCACCATCTGGCCTTTTTCGACCGGGGCATGCTGGGCCAGCGTGGCAATGGTGATGGCGGGATCGACGGCGTTGATGGCGTCGATCATTGCCGTGCTGACGGTGAAGATGCCGGATGCCTTGGCATGGAGATTGACCCGGCCGGTGGCCGCCGGCCTCACCTCGATGCCGCTGAACCTCATGCTCTCGGCAATTCTCTGCGCCGCGGCGTCCTCGCCGAGATCATCCGAGGCCAGCACCGCCGCAACGACCTGCGAGACGCCAGCCCGCTTGAGTACGGAGACGTCTTCGGCGCTCAGCCTGTGCGCCTTGCGAAAGCGCTTTTCACCAGCGGTGGTGGCATGCGCCAGCACCGCGCCTTCTGCCTCTTCAATCGCAATCGGACCGAATTTCACGCTACCGCGCCTTTGGCATCGAGGCCGCGCGAGCGGAATGCGTAGATGGTCTGCGCGAGAACGGCTACCGCGATCTCGGCGGGGCTCGCCGCACCGATATCGAGCCCGATCGGCGCATGGATACGGGCGATCTGGTCGGCAGTAGCGCCCAGCGCCAGCAGGCGCTCGACGCGCTTGGCATGCGTCTTGCGGCTGCCAAGCGCACCGACATAGAAGCAATTGGCGTCCAGCGCGGCTTTCAGCGCGAAATCGTCGATCTTCGGGTCATGGGTGACGGCGGCAAGTGCGGTGTAGCTGTCGAGCGGCTGGCGCTTCAGCACATCTTCCGGCCATTCGGCATGCAGAGCGACATCGGGAAAGCGGTCCGACGTGGCAAAAGCGGTGCGCGGATCGATGATCTCGACGGGATAGCCGGCGATTTTCGCCATCGGTGCCAGCGCCTGGCTGATATGGACGGCGCCGATCACCACGAGGCGCGGCTGCGGCAGATGCGCGTTGAGAAAGAAGGTCCGCCCTTCGGCCTCGACCGAACCGGAATTGCCCGATCGAAAGGCCTTGGCGATCGCGGCTCCGAGATCCCCGGCGACCTGGTCGCCCTCACGCACGATGCGGTCGCGGCCATCACCGAGATCGGTGACGAGGATCGCCGCACGGCGGGCGCGGCGTTCGGCATTCAAAGTCTTCAGGGCGTATGGATCCATCTGAGATCAGCCCAACCGCTCGACATACACCTTGATGCGGCCGCCGCAGGACAGGCCGACCTGCCAGGCGGTTTCGTCGGCGACGCCGAATTCGAGCATCCTGGCCTTGCCGGAGCCGATGACGTCGATCGCCTCGGTCACCACCGCGCCCTCGACGCAGCCGCCCGAGACCGAGCCGTGAAAATTGCCTTCGGCGTCGATGACCAGATGGCTGCCGACAGGCCTCGGCGCCGAACCCCAGGTCTCGACCACGGTGGCAATGGCGACATCCTTGCCATCCTTCATCCAACCTTCCGCGATGATCAGCGGATCGCGGGCCTCATCGAGATAATGACTGTCGTTCATCTTTGCTTCTCTCAAGGTCTGTTTTTCCAGGGGGCCGGGAAGCATATGGCTATGCGGCCTGCCTCGCGCCAGCTTCCATCCATCGCCGCGGATCGACGGACTGTGCCGACTTCCTGTCCAGCGACGCGCAGAGGTCGGCGAGCGCATCGAGATTGTGTACCGAGCGGAATTCGTCGACATGCGGCAGCATCGCCTTGACGCCGCGGGCGCGTGCCTGAAAACCGCCGAAGCGCAGCAACGGGTTCAACCAGATCAGCCGCCGGCAGGATTTGTGCAGCCGCTCCATCTCCTGCGAAAGGCCGGCGACATCGTCGCGCTCCAGCCCGTCGGTGATCAGAAGCACGACCGCGCCCTGTCCCAGCACGCGCCGCGACCATATCAGGTTGAACTCTGCCAGTGTGTCGCCAATGCGCGTGCCGCCGGACCAGTCCTTGACCGCCGCCGAACAATCGGCAAGGGCGGCATCGGGATCGCGGTGGCGCATCTGCCGGGTCAGATTGGTCAGCCGCGTGCCGAAGACGAAGGTGTGGACGCGGCGGCGTTTTTCCGTCAGCGCGTGCAGGAAATGCAGGAAGATGCGCGTGTACTGGCTCATCGAGCCGGAAATGTCGGCCAGCACCACCAGCGGCGGGTGGACTTCACGGGCCGAGCGGAATTTCGGCAGGATCAATTCGCCGCCGGTGCGCGCGGCCGAGCGCATCATGGCGCGCGGGTCGATGCGACGGCCATGCGCATCGGCCTTGAAGCGCCGGGTCCGCACCATGTCGAAAGGCAGCCGCAGCTCGGCGATCGCCTTCTTGGCGTCCGCCATTTCGCTGGCGTTCATCTGGGCAAAGTCCTTGCCCCGCAACACCTCGTTGCCGGAAAAGGTGAAGCGGGCATCGACCTCGATCTCAGGGACCTCTTGCGGTGGCTGGTTTTTCTGATGGCCTTCGAACATCGCCTGGCTGACGCGGTTCTCGGCCGCGCGTGGCTTCTGCTTTTCCCTGACGTCGGGCGCCACCGGCGAAAACATCGCCAGCAGTTTCTCGATCAGTTCGCGCGATTTCCAGAACAGGCGAAAGGCCTCGTCGAAGACCGGGTGATCCTCGTGCCTGGACACCAGCACGGCATGCAGCGTCCAGTAGAAATCGTCACGCGAGCCGATGCCGGCGGCCAGCACCGCCTCGATGGCATCCTTGACAGAGGCCGGCCCGACCCGCATGCCTGCCTTGCGCAAGGTGCGGGCGAAATAGACGATGTTGTCGGCGATGCGTCCGTCCGCCGTCGCCTCTTTGGGGTCGGTACGCGGCGCCTTCATCGCGTTACTCCGCCGCCGCGAGCTCGGCCTTGACCTCGTCGAGGATGCGCCGGCCCTCGCCCGTGCCGATGCGGGCAATGTCATCCTGGTATTTCAACAGCACGCCGATCGTATCAGACACGGTTTCCGGGTCGAGCGCCACCTTGTCGAGCTCGGTCAGCGCGCCGGCCCAGTCAATGGTCTCGGCAACGCCCGGCACCTTGAACAATTCGATCTGGCGCAGTTTCTGGATGAAGGAGACCACCTCCGCCGAAAGCCGCTGGTTGGCCCGCGGCACCTTGCGGCGCACGATCTCCAATTCGCGCTCGGCGCTGGGATAATCGACCCAGTGATACAGGCAGCGCCGCTTCAGCGCGTCGTGGATCTCGCGGGTGCGGTTGGTGGTGATGATGACGATCGGCGGTTCTTCCGCCTTGATGGTGCCGAGTTCGGGCACCGTCACCTGGTAGTCGGAGAGGATTTCGAGCAGGAACGCTTCGAAGGCTTCGTCGGTGCGGTCGAGTTCGTCGATCAGGAAGACCGGGGCCGCTCCCGTCTTGCCGGTCAGCGCATCGAGCACGGGCCGGCGGATCAGGTATTTTTCCGAGAAGACGTTGCGCTCCATGGCGGTGCGGTCGACCTTGCCGGCCGCCTCCTCCATGCGGATCTCGATCATCTGCGCGGCGTAATTCCACTCGTAGACAGCAGACGAAACGTCGAGCCCTTCATAGCACTGCAGGCGGATCAGCCGGCGGCCAAGCGCCTGCGCCAACACCTTGGCGATCTCGGTCTTGCCGACGCCGGCCTCGCCCTCGAGGAACAATGGCCGGTTCATGCGCAGCGACAGGAACAGCACGGTCGCCAGCGATCGGTCCGCCACATAGTCCGCGCCGGTCAGGAGATCGAGCGTCTCGTCGATCGTCCGCGGTACGGGGCGCGGTTTCAGTTCGGTCATTCTTTCTCCGTGAACGCCGCCGCTCCGCTGTCCAGGACATGGTAGCCGCGGGCGTGATAGATCAGCGGCCGCAAATTATCGCCCATGCGAAGGCCTGTCACCTTGCCAAAAAGCACACGATGCGTGGCCAGGTCCTTGGTGTCGATCAGTTCGCAGTCGAACACGGCCAGCGCCCCCTTCAACGTCGGTGCACCGGTGGAGATCACGTCCCATTCGCCGAGCGCGAAACGCTCCTCGACCGGCAGGCCGGTGATGCCGGAAAAGCCGACCGACAGCGGTTCCTGATGCGAAGCCAGCGTGTTCAGGGCAAACCGGCCGTTTTTCACGAACAGCTCATTCTTGGCATTTTCGCGGTTGAGACAGACCAGGATGGTCGGCGGCGTGTCCGACACCGAGCAGGCAGCGATCACCGTCGTGCCGCGCTTGCCGGCGGGCCCGTCGGTGGTGACCACATGAACGTGGCCGGCAAAATGGCTCATCGCGTCGCGATAGGCCTGCGGTCCAATGTCATTCTTCTTCAGCACCGGAAATTGTCCATAGCCAGAACCCTACCGCTATATATGGCCAGACATGACATGCCACAAGCGAAGTGCTTGGCCCATATCCCCGAATTCGCGTGTTGCACCAAGGCCGGGCAGCCTTTAGGTCTTGGCGAGAATAGGCGCTCGCGCTGTTATCGCGGGCTTGGGAGGAACTCTTCGGCAGGATGCGACCCGGGGCAACGATATCCGCCGCGCTGGCTTGGCTGTTCTTGGCCGGCGCCGCCAGCGCCCAGACGCTGACGATCGGCGTTGCTGCTCCGTTGTCGGGACCGTCGGCCATCCTCGGCAAGCAGATCGAGGCTGGTGCCGGGCTCGCGGCGCAGGCAAACGGCGTCGAACTCGAGATCGAGGATGATGCCTGCACCGCCGATGGCGGTGCTGCCGCGGCCAGGGCTCTTGCCGCGGCCAAGGTCAGTGTCGTGATCGGCTTCCTCTGCACCGAAGCCATCGAGGCGGCGATGCCGATCCTCAAGGACGCCAATATCCCGGTCATCACCGTCGGCGTGCGCACCGAAAGCCTTACCGATCGCCGCGCCAAAACCGGCTGGCCGGTCTATCGCCTGGGGCCGCGCGGCGACGATGAGCGCAACGCCGTTGCCTCCACCCTCACCCGCCTGTGGCAGAACGAGCTGTTCGCCATTATCGACGACGGCACCATCTATGGCCGCGAGATGGCCGAGACATTTCGCGCGGCAGCCGACCAAGCGGCGCTGAAGCCGGTGTTCGTCGATACGTTCCGGCCGCAACTCGATAACCAGATAGGGATGATCGGGCGACTGAAGAAGGCCGGCGCCACCCATGTCTTTGCCGGCGGCGACGGCGACGACATCGCCATTATGGGGCGCGATGCCGCACAGCTTCAGGCCGGCATGGTCTTTGCCGGCGGCGAAAATCTGCGCACGCCGCCCGGAGACGTGGCCTATGCGACGGGCACGCTGATGATCGCGCCGCCCGAATGGGCCGATGTCGCCGACGCAAGGGTGCTGGAAAGCTTCTCCGTGCAAAAGATCGTGCCGGACGGCTACACGCTGCCGGCCTATGCAGCGGTGGAGATCGCCAAGGCCGCATCGGCCTTGTCCCCGGGCAAGCCGCTGACCGAGGTGCTGAGCGGGCACGATTTCACCACGGCGATCGGCCCGGTCCGCTTCGACGCCAAGGGCGACCTCAGCCAGAGCCCCTACCGCGTCTTCCGCTTCGACGGCGCGCGCTTCGTGCCTTTGGAAAGCAATTGATGTTCCGCACCGGTCCTCGCAATCTGATCACCGACGTTGCCGGCCTGCGCGTCGGCAATGCATCCGAGGCCCGGCTGAAATCCGGCGTGACGACTATCCTTTGCGACGAATCGGCGGTGGCCGGTGTCCAGATCCTAGGCGGTGCGCCGGGCACGCGCGAGACGGACCTGCTCGAACCGCACAATTCGATAGAGGCGATCCACGCCGTGGTGCTGTCGGGCGGCTCGGCTTTCGGCCTCGATGCCGCGTCCGGCGTGCAGGCGGCGCTGCGCGAGCGCGGCATCGGCTTCGAGGTGGGCGGATTTCGCGTGCCGATCGTGCCGGCGGCGATCCTGTTCGACCTGCGCAATGGTGGGGACAAGGAATGGGGCCGTTATCCCCCATATCGCGACCTCGGCTATCAGGCAGCGCAATCCGCCGCCACCGATTTCCAGCTCGGCACGGTCGGTGCCGGCACCGGTGCGCTGACCGCCGGGCTGAAGGGCGGCCTGGGCTCCGCTTCGTCGCTGCTGGACACTGGCGTTACCATCGGTGCGCTGGCCGCCGTCAATCCCACCGGATCGGTGACCGTCGCGCGCACCCGCCATTTCTGGGCGGCGCCCTTCGAAATCGGCGACGAATTCGGCGGGCTCGGCTATCCCGCGCCCATGCCGGACGATGCGAAGGAGATTTTGCTGAAATACCGCGACAAACATGCGGGCAAGCAGATGCAAACCGGCGGCAACACCACCATCGCCGTCATCGCGACGGATGCGGTCCTCACCAAGGCCGCGGCGAAACGCCTGGCAATGTCGGCGCATGACGGCTTCGTGCGCGCCATCTGGCCGACGCACACGCCGGCCGATGGTGACCTGGTGTTCGCACTGGCGACGGGAACGAGCGGCATCCGGCTCGAGGCCGATGCGGCAATCGACCTCTATGCCGCGGCCGGGGCCACCATGGCGCGCGCCATCAGCCGTGGCGTGTTTGCCGCGACGCCAGCCGACAACGATCTGTTTCCCGTCTGGTCGTCGCGTTTGGGCTGAATCGATCAATCAGACCGGATTGGATTTTTCTTCCTCGAACGTCACCGCCACATCGGAATTCGCTGACAGCCACACCTTCTTGCCATCGACTTCTGCAACCAGGGCCAGAGGAATGTAGTGGTGATGACCTTTGTGAGCGCCCTCGCCGCTGTCGGCCTTGGTCAGCTTGATGCGCTGGCCGTCGACCTTGTCGACAGTGCCGAGATGCACGCCATCGGCGCCGACGACTTCCATATGCTCACGAATTTTGCTGGTGTCGTTCATGGTGGTTCTCCATTGGGACTGCCGACAATAACAAATGACGAGCCGATTGGATGCATCGGCTTTTGGCCAGCACGACGTTTTGATTTCGTCGTGCTAGGGATTGCAACGACCACGGCTGCCGGAGTGAAAAAATGCGAGTGCTTTTCCTGTTTGCCGTTTGCTTGGCCGCGCAGCTTGGCGCGTCGATCGCCGTCCAGGCCGGCGATGTCGCCGAGCTTGAAATCCTTGGCTTCAGCAAGGATGGCGGCGTGTTCGCCTTCGAGGAATACGGCGTCCAGGACGGGTCGGGCTTCCCCTATGCCAACCGCTATTACATCGACACCAGCACCGACAGCTTTCTCAAGGGCACGCCGATCAGGGTCCGGCTCGACGACGAGAACGCCAAGCTGGACGCGGCGCGCCTTCAGGCCAGGCAAAAGGGCGAGGCCATTGTCAGCCAGGCCGAGCTCAGCGCCAATCGCGGCATCACCGCCGGTTTCAACCCGGTGACCGAGCTTTCGGCCGATCCGCACCGCATGGCGGTCAATCCGCGGCCGATCTTCTCTCCGGTCGACCAACCGCTCGAGTTCCGGCTGGACGAGATCGGCATGAACAGCACCGAAGGCTGCGACAGCCAGGGCGAGATCAATGGCTTCCGGCTGCTGCGCGTCGCGGCGCAGGATGGCGGCACCACCAAATTGCTGCACGAGGACAAGTCGATCCCCAAAAGCCGCGGCTGCCCGAACGGCTACCGCATCGGTGCGGTGCAGACATTCTCCATGGATAGCCTCAGCGCCTATGCGGTGCTGATCGCGGTGCGCCAATATGGCTTCGAGGGTCCGGACTTCCGCTGGATCGCCGTGACCGGCCGCCTGTGAGTACGCACGCCGCCATACTCAGCCGCAACCTGAACTTCGTCCGCCGCGCCTTGCCAGGGTGGCGCGCGACGCTTTTCGGCTCGTTCTTGTGGGCCGCAACCATGGGCATGAGCGCGCTCATCAACCTGTTGCTGGACAATTGGGTGACGCCGGAGAAAATCCGCACCGTGTCGCTGCTGTTTACGGGCGGCGGCGCCCTCGCTTTTCCGGTCGGCCTGTTCGTGGCGCGGCTGGTTTCACTGGGAAGGCGCCGGGAGGTCGCCTTCGCGGCGACAATGGTGTGCCTTGCCGCCGCGACGATCGGGCTGACCGACGGGCTCTATGCCTTGCAATACCGGTCCTACTATGCCGAATGGCATGCACCGGCCTTCACCCTCACCTGGGGGTTTCAACTCGCCTTCACCATGGCGGTGGCGTCCTACCAGTTCATGGTGCTGGGCATCAGGCTCTATTTTCCGCTTGGGTTCATCGCCTTGTTTGCCGCCAGCCTCTGGTTCGCACAGCAGCGGCGTTGAGCATTTTGTCTGTCTCTGTTAGGAGGCGGGCTAACCCTCCGACACATCAGGACTGACCGATGATCCCTCGCTATTCCCGGCCGGAAATGGTCGCCATCTGGTCGCCCGAAACTCGGTTTCGCATCTGGTTCGAAATCGAGGCCCATGCCTGCGACGCGCTGGCCGAACTCGGCGTCATCCCGAAGGAAGCGGCAAAGACCATCTGGGAAAAGGGCGGTGCCGCGAAATTCGACGTCGAGAAGATCGACGAGATCGAACGCGTCACCAAGCATGACGTCATCGCCTTCCTCACACATCTTGCCGAATTCGTCGGACCGGATGCGCGTTTCATCCACCAGGGCATGACGTCTTCGGATGTCCTGGACACCTGCTTTGCCGTCCAGCTTACGCGCGCCAGCGACATTCTGCTCGCCGACATTGACGGCCTGCTTGCCGCGCTCAAGCGCCGCGCCTTCGAACACAAGGACACCGTTACCATCGGCCGCAGCCACGGCATCCATGCCGAGCCGACAACCTTCGGCATCAAGCTGGCGCAGGCCTATGCCGAATTCTCGCGCTGCCGCGAGCGGCTGGTGCACGCACGCGAAGACATCGCCACCTGCGCCATTTCCGGGGCAGTCGGCACCTTCGCCAACATCGAACCCTATGTCGAGGAGCATGTCGCGGCAAAGCTCGGGCTGAAGCCGGAGCCGGTGTCGACGCAAGTGATCCCGCGCGACCGCCACGCCATGTTCTTTGCCACGCTCGGCGTCATCGCCTCGTCGATGGAGCGACTGGCGACCGAGATCCGGCACCTGCAGCGCACCGAGGTGCTGGAAGCGGAGGAGTATTTTTCGCCGGGCCAGAAAGGCTCATCGGCAATGCCGCACAAGCGCAATCCGGTGCTGACGGAAAACCTCACCGGCCTTGCCCGCATGGTGCGCTCAATGGCGCTGCCGGCGATGGAGGATGTGGCGCTCTGGCACGAGCGCGACATCTCGCACTCCTCCGTCGAGCGCATGATCGGTCCGGACGCCACGGTGACGCTGGATTTCGCGCTGTCACGGCTGACCGGCGTCGTCGACAAGCTGGTCGTCTATCCCGAGAACATGCTGAAGAACATGAACAAGTTCCGCGGCCTGGTGCATTCGCAGCGCGTCATGCTGGCGCTGACGCAGGCCGGCCTGTCGCGCGAGGACTCCTACCGGCTGGTGCAGCGCAACGCCATGAAGGTGTGGGAACAAGGCGCTGATTTTCTTGAAGAACTCTTGGCCGACAAGGAAGTCACCGCCGCCCTGCCGGAGGCGGAAATCCGTGAGAAATTCGACCTGGGCTATCACACCAAGCATGTCGACACGATCTTCAGGCGCGTGTTTGGGGAGGCTTGAGCTTCCTCGTGGACGGGAGAAAGAAGCTGTGCCGACGCCGATCACGCCTTTCCAGGAACGGTCCTGATCACCGTGCCCCAGGGATCCTCGCGGGTCGTTTCGCCGGTCACATTGTCCGAACGCATCTCGACCCAGGCGAGGCCCGAGCGCGACGGGTCGCGACGGCCGGCGCCGGCGCTCTGCCAGGCATTGGCGCCGATGTGATGATGGTAATGGCCTGACGACAGGAACACTGCCTGACCGCCATATCTGGCCACCGTGTCGAAGCCGAATTCCTGGTTCCACCAGGCTTCCGCCTCTTCCGGCCTGCCGACTCGCAGATGGACATGGCCGACAATGCTGTTTTCCGGCGCGCCTTGCCAGCCCGCATCGCCGGACGGCACTTCGCCGACGACAGCCGGAATGTTGAGCCGCTCTGTCGCCATGGCGATCTTGTCGCCGTTCCATTTCCAATCCTGCGGCCGGCGGTCGGCATAGATCTCGATGCCGTTGCCTTCGGGATCGGTCAGGTAGAGCGCTTCGCTGACCAGATGGTCGGACGCGCCTTCGATGGCGATCTTGTCTGATATGGCGTGGTTGATCCAGCGGCCGAGATCGGCACGGCTGGGCAGCAGGAAAGCCGTATGGAACAGGCCGGCGCTGCGCGGATCGTCCGGCTTGGCTGAACCATCCGGCTCGAGGACGAGCAGCGGACGGCTGCCGGCGCCGAGCGTGATCGCGCCATCGGCACGGCTCAATTCCTGCAGGCCGACAACCCGGCGATAATAGGCAGCGAGGCTTTCGGCATCGCGCGCCTTCAGCCCGACGCGGGCAACGCTCACCGGCGTGGTGGCGGCAAATGGCAGTTCGCTCATCATGGTCTCCATCGCGCCGACGCTTGATGAGGCTCCCAATGCCAGGAGCCGGCGCCGCCGATTGTTGTACGTCGTGTCAGCGCCAAAATCCCGGTCCTCCACGGCTGTTTCTGTCCTAACGACAGATCGTCGATTGCCATCGTTCACACAAGACAGCGAAAAGCGAACATGGTGTTCACCATTACAAGCAGAAGCGCGTCCCATCAACGGTTGCATGAGGCAATCGCGCTCGCTATCTCAGCTCCATGAAAGTCAAAGATGCAGATATCCTGATCGTTCCGGGCTACACCAATTCCGGACCCGAGCACTGGCAAACCCGCTGGCAATCGAAACTGTCGACGGCGCGGCGCGTCGAGCAGGCTGAATGGTCGAAGCCGGTGCGTGAGGACTGGACAGCGAGCGTAGCCAAAGCGGTCAACGAGGCCGAGAGGCCTGTGGTCATCGTCGCGCATTCGTTAGGGGTGGCTGCGGCCGTGCAGGCCATCCCGAAATTCGTCAGACCGGTCGCCGGCGCCTTCTTCGTGGCGCCGCCCGATGTTGCCAACCCCGGGATCAAGCCGAAGCACCTGATGACCTTCGGCCCCTACCCGCGCGAGCCGCTGCCTTTTCCGTCGATCGTGATCGCCAGCCGCAACGACCCGTTCTGTGCCTTCGGTGTCGCCGAGGACATAGCCGGCGCCTGGGGTTCGCTGTTCATCGATGCCGGCGAGACCGGCCATCTCAACCAGGATTCCGGCTTCGGCCCTTGGCCCGAAGGCTCGATGACCTTCGCCAAGTTCCTGACGGATCTGTGATTCAGGCCCGAAGCCGGCGCAGAAAGTTCCCGAAGAAACCGCCGAGCCCCGATAAACAATAATTTAAGGTGGCTCGCGATAACTTCCTTATGCACGGCGAGCTCTGTTCGTCGCGCGTAAATATGCCAGATTGCTAAATGAAATTCTTCGCGCTCAAACGAAGGTAAGCGCTTGCGCAAGGACGCTTCACTCGAATTCTTGAGGGGTTCTGCGGCGCTTGTCGTCCTGAATGGGCATACTTTGCGCGCTTTTGCGCCAGTAGCGGAGGGCGCAGACAACGCCGCGCAATCCCTCAAGACAAGTCTGGCTTTCATCGCCTTCAATGGCGGCTCTGCCGTCTACTTGTTTTTCGTCCTCTCTTCCTACGTGCTTGTCAGGCGTTATTTCCAGTCCCGCAAGCCGCAAGATCTGCTGCTGGGTGCGATAAAGCGTTTGCCTCGTCTGGCCGGACCAGTGCTTGTTGCGGTTCTGGCATCCTGCGTCATATTCAAGCTCGATCTATATTTCTTCAAGGATGCGGCTGCGGTCACCCAATCCGAGTGGCTGATCAGATTCGGCAATGCTTCAAGGGTGCTCTCGCCGGAGACAGCGAGTTTCGCCGATGCGTTCCAGCAAGGTGCCTGGCGGACGTTCATCTACGGCGACAAATATTATGACAGCAGCCTGTGGACTATGGCCGTCGAGTTCTGGGGGAGCATGCTCACCTTCGCCCTCGCCCCCATCGTTTTTTTGCTCCTGGGCCGCTGGACGTTGCTCTTCTGGGTCTGCATAGCAGCGGCAGCGTTCCTGGCGCTGCAAGTCAGCTTCTTCTTTTGTGCCTTTCCCGCCAGCCTCATGCTCTATCCGCTTCTCGCCATGGGTTTGCGCCCGAATCGCTGGATAAGAGGCGCCATGGTGATCGTTTCCCTTGCGCTGCTGGGCTATGCGGGGAGTGCTGTCGGCATATACCGGCCCTTTGCGCTGCTCGAGACCGCGGTTTCCGATGATGTCGGCCTGCGGCAAGCCTGCGTGGCCATCCCGGCAAGCATCATGTTGGTCTACGCTATGCTAAGTGTGGACGAGCCTCCAGCATGGCTCTCGGGCAAGGCGGCACGTTTCCTGGGCGACCTGTCTTTCCCGCTCTACCTCGTGCATGTACCCGTTATCTGCTCGCTGGGTTCATGGGTCCTGCTGGTCAGCGGCTCCACCGCACTCGGTGCCGCCGCCGCCATACTGGGGTCGATCCTCGTGGCGTTGCCGCTGATGACTTTCAACAACTGGTGGGTCCAGGTGCTCGGCGCCCTGTTCAACAGGTTCAGGCGCGGCAGCCCTATCGCCGCGGCGCCTGCTGCAGCGGGCGCCTGACCGCCTGGCGCCGTGACGGCAGATCCTCCGGTTCGGGTTCAGGCTCCGATCGAATCCTTGATATTTTTCAGCAGGGTCCTTGCCCCCAATGAAATCAACGCATGCTCTGAACCGGTGGCGAGCAGGCGATAGCCCATCGAGACGACACGGCCGGCAATTGCTGGTTCGACGACATAGATCGCGGCATGTTTTCCGGCCTTGCGGGTGCGCTCGGCCACCGACGCCACCGTCTCCATCATGCTCTCCAGCGTCGAACTGACTGTGGCGCCATTGGTCCAGGCAATCGAGAAATCCGACGGCCCGAGGAAGATGCCATCAATGCCCGGCGTGTCGAGAATGCCGTCGAGCGCGTCGAGCGCGGCGCGCGTCTCGACCATGGCAAAGGCCATGGTGCGCTGATTGGTGTCGCGTAGCCATTCGGCTTGGTCGCCCTTGCCGTGGCGCGGAAAGGCGTAGGTGGGACCCCACGAGCGCTCGCCGAGCGGGGGATATTTCATTGCCGCGGCGAATAGTCTTGCGTCAGCCACCGAATTCACCATTGGCGCGATCACCGCCTCGGCGCCGAAATCGAGCGCCCGGCTTGCCATGTCGAAACGGCCGACCGGGATGCGTACCAGAGCCGGCTTGTTTGCGGCAAGCACGGGCAAGAGACCGCGCAGCACGCTGTCCTCGTGATGACCGCCATGCTGCATGTCGAGCGTGATGGCATCGAAGCCCTGTTTGGCGAGGATCTCGACGGTCAGGGCATCCGGCACGCCGGACCAAGCGGTGACCAACGTTTCATCGGCGGCAAGGCGGGACTTCAGGGACATCTAATCTTCTTCCTCGTTAATGTCGGCAGTTTCAGCCGGAAACCACGCCAAAGGCAAAGAAAAACCGCCCGGCTTGGCCGGGCGGTCGATTGGTCCAGTCATTCTTTTGCCGCAGGTTCCGTCGCAAAACCGGCACACTTTTGCGAAGCCTGCGTCGGCCCGGATCAGGTGTTCCTGATCTGCTCGATCGCCTGCGCCATCAGTTCGTCCATGGTGCGGCGGATCTGATGGTCCGACTGGTCGACACCGGCGGCATCGAAATCCTTACGGATCTTGCGGAATACATCGTGATCGCCGGCTTCCTCGATGTCGGAAACAACGACTTCCTTGGCATAGGCATCAGCGTCGACACCCGCCTTTCCAAGCTTTTCAGCGGCCCACAGCCCGAGCGCCTTGTTGCGGCGCGCCGACGCCTTGAAACGAAGCTCTTCGTCGAATGCAAATTTGCGCTCGAAGCCTTCTTCGCGATCTTTCATGCTCATGGCGTCCCTCCGGGTCAAATCCGATTCGTTGGCAAGAGATATGTGTGCTGCCAAAGCACAAACCAAAAGGTCGCGAGCCGGTCAATACGCTTCGTCATATGCTGCGCTGCGGCATTTCAGTCCGGAAAGCGGTTGATTGGACGGATTTGCCGATTGAGCAAACGGTGCGATTGGGATAGACCCGGCATTGAACCCAACCGTCGCCGCAACTAATATAGGCAGACGGACAGGAACTGGTCGCTTGCCGCCTGCCCGCAAATCCAGAGAAAAAATCAGATGAAAAATCGCCGCCGCATTTATGAAGGCAAGGCCAAGATCCTCTATGAGGGACCGGAGCCGGGTACGCTCATCCAGTTCTTCAAGGATGACGCCACTGCTTTCAACAAGAAGAAACACGAGGTCGTCGACGGCAAGGGCGTGCTCAACAACCGCATTTCCGAGCACATCTTCAACCACTTGAACCGCATGGGCATCCCGACCCACTTCATCCGCCGGCTCAATATGCGCGAGCAGCTGATCAAGGAAGTCGAGATCATCCCGCTCGAAGTGGTGGTGCGCAACGTCGCCGCCGGCTCGCTGTCGAAGCGCCTCGGCATCGAGGAAGGCACCGTCCTGCCGCGCTCGATCATCGAATTCTACTACAAGGCCGACGCGCTCGACGATCCAATGGTGTCGGAAGAGCACATCACCGCCTTTGGCTGGGCAAGCCCGCAGGAGATCGACGACGTGATGGCGCTCGCCATCCGTGTCAACGATTTCCTCTCCGGCCTGTTCATGGGCGTCGGGATCCAGCTCGTCGACTTCAAGATCGAATGCGGCCGCCTGTTCGAGGGCGACATGATGCGCATCGTGGTCGCCGACGAGATTTCGCCGGACTCCTGCCGTCTGTGGGACGTGGCAACGCAGGACAAGCTCGACAAGGACCGTTTCCGCCGCGACATGGGCGGCCTCGTCGAGGCCTACCAGGAAGTCGCTCGCCGCCTCGGCATCATGAACGAGAACGAGCCGCCGCGCCCGACCGGCCCGGTGCTTGTCGCTTCGACCGACGTCGTTAAAGGCAAGCCGCACTGATAGCGGCTTGCGATCCGATATTTAGAACAGGAGCATGTCCAGCGTGATCAAGGCCCGCATTACCGTCACCCTCAAGAACGGCGTTCTCGACCCGCAAGGCAAGGCGATCGAACACGCTCTGTCCGGTCTGGGCTTCGGCGGCGTCGGCGCGGTACGGCAGGGCAAGGTGTTTGACGTCGAACTGGCGCAAAGCGACAAGGCCAAGGCCGAGGCCGATCTGAAAGCCATGTGCGACAAGCTTCTGGCGAACACGGTGATTGAGAATTATAGTGTGGCCATAACCTGAGGTTGTGTCGGAGGGGTTGGTGGCCGAGATCGATGGCAGCTTGATATTTGAAACCCTCAAGTCCATCCAGTCTCGGTTAGACAGGATGGACTTGACGCTCGGAGAGGTGAAATCCGAGCTTGGTTCCATTCGAGGTCATCTCATAGCCACTGAAAGTGACGTGAAAAACATCTATGGTGTGCTCGCTCGCCAGGATGATCGGCTCGAACATATCGAACGCCGCCTCGACCTGCGCGAACTCGCCGAAGCCCAGAGGCCTTACGAACCAAAATGAAATCCGCCGTCGTCCTCCTGCCTGGCCTCAACCGCGACCGCGACATGATCGCGGCGCTGACCAAGATTTCGGGAAAACCGCCGGTTACGGTCTGGCAGACCGACACTGAAATCCCTGACGTCGACCTGATCGCCATCCCAGGCGGCTTCTCGTTCGGCGACTATCTGCGCTGTGGCGCGATCGCGGCGCGTATGCCGGTGATGCGAGCAGTCGCCGAAAAGGCCGCCAAGGGCGTCGCAGTCATCGGCGTCTGCAACGGCTTTCAGATCCTGGTCGAGGCCGGCCTGCTGCCGGGGGCGCTCATGCGCAACACCTCGCTGAAGTTCGTCTGCCGGCAGATCAAGCTCGAGATCACCAACGCCAACACCATGTTCACCCGCCGTTACCAGCCGGGCCAGATCATCCGCTCGCCGGTAGCGCATCATGACGGCAATTACTTCGCCGACGCCGAAACTCTTGCCCGCCTCGAAGGCGAAGGCCAGGTGGTGTTCCGCTATGCCGAGGGTACCAACCCCAATGGCTCGATCAACGACATTGCCGGCATCATCAACGAACAAGGCAATGTGCTTGGCCTGATGCCGCATCCGGAAAACTTGATCGAAGCCGCCCATGGCGGCAGCGACGGCCGGGCGCTGTTCGAAGGCGCGCTCGGTATCGCCGCTTGACGATCTTGGCGGCGAACGCGGTTAAATTCATAGGGACATCGGGTCCATTGCTCTGGGGAGAGAGACGGTCATGAAACTCTATTCGCGGCCGTTGTCGCCCTATTCGTCGATCGTGCGGGCGCTTGCCTATATCAAGGACGTGCCGCTCAAGATCATCGCGCCGCCGCCGGGTTTTCCAATCCCCGAAGCGTTTCGCGCCATCTCGCCGCTGAACCGGATTCCGGTGCTGATCACCGGCTCGGGCGAGACGATCCTCGAATCGGTGGTCATCGCCGAATATCTGGAAGAGCGCTTTCCGGAACCGGCACTGCTGCCACCCGATTCCAAGGACCGCGCGCTGGTGCGCATGTTCGCCCGCATCACAGATCTCGACGTGCTGACGCCGATGATGAAGCTTTTCGAACTGCATTTCGTGCCGAAGCGAAACAATGCCGAGATCGATGCCCAGTTCGCCCGTCTGCATCACGGACTGGCGGCGATCGAGGCGCGCATGGCGCAAGGCCCCTTCGCGCTCGGCAACGACATCAGCTTTGCCGACGCCTGGCTGACGCCGACCCGGTTCATCTTCAACAATTTCCGCGCCATGACGGGCCGCCACGACCTGCTCGACGCCTATCCCAAATTCGATGCCTATCAGCAGATCGCTTCGCAGCATCCGGCCTTGTCGCGGGTCTGGGGCGAGATGACCGACGGCCTGAAGATCTCTCTGTCCGAACTCGAGATGGGTGCCGCTTGATCAAGAGCAAGACGATCGTTCTCGTCGCAACCGCAGGCTTTGCCCTGGCGTCCTGCCAATCGAGCCCGAAGAGCACGCCTGTGCCGTCGGGCAAAAGCGCGGCGCTGCTGGCCATGGAACAAGTGGCGATCGCAGCCCACAAATGCTGGATCGCCAGCAAGGACCCGGCCTTCAAGCAATATCAGATGGCCAATGAACTGAACTCGTTCAGCGGCACGCCGCGTTTTCTTTTGGTGCCGGCCAAGCATTATGGCGGCAAGCCGCTGCTGGTCGTGCAGGCGCAAGGCAATTCGAGCCGTGTCGACGTGTTCGGGCCGCTGATGAACGACCCGCTCGGCGCACGCATCGGCTCGGACATTGCCCGCTGGCAGACGGGCAATCCGGCCTGCGCCGCGACCGCCTGACATGGGCCGCTTCCTGCAGGCGGTGGGTCTGGCCATCGGCCTGGCCGGCCTCGTCCTGCAGTTCTGCATCACCGTTCCGGCATCGATGGCGGCCGGCCGCAGCCTGCTCGGCTCTATCGTGTTCTATTTCAGCTTCTTCACCATCCTGACCAACATTGGCGCCGTGCTGGTGTACACATCCCTGCTCTCATCCACCGGCTATGCCTGGCTGCCGGCCTTCGCCGGGCCGCAGATGCGTGCGGGTGTTGCGGTTTCGATCACCGTCGTCTTCATCGTCTATGCCACGGTTCTGGCACGGCTCTGGCAGCCGCAAGGCCTGTTTCTGTTCTGCGATGTGCTTCTGCACTATGTGACGCCAGTGCTGTTCGTGCTGTGGTGGCTGGCAGCAGGGGCCGACGGCAGTACGCGATGGAGCGACATTTCCTGGTGGATGCTCTACCCCATCGCCTATCTCGCCTATGCGCTGGTACGGGCATCGATCGCGGGTGAAGTGCCCTACCCCTTCCTCGATGTCGCCAAGAACGGCGCCGCCAGCGTCGCCATTGCGGCATTGGCCATCACGGCGCTGTTCCTGGTGATCTCGATCATAGCCGCCTTTATCGATCGCGGCATCGGCCATCACGAGGCCAAACGGGCCCGTTAAGATCGGCCTCTAATCCCAAAAGCGCCTGATGCCCTCGCGGTGGGCATCGCAGCGGGAGATGCCGATATCCTTGAGCTGATCGTCGGTCATCTCCAGCAAAGCCAGCCGGCCGCGCCGGCGCTCCAGCAAATGGTCGATCCATCGTGCCAGCGAGCTGATCAGGCGCACCAGACGGCCGACAAAGCCTCGCTGGCCTGACGGGCGCAGCGCCTCGCCTGGAAATGCGGCTCTGGGATGACGGATTGTCGCGATTGTATCCATTTTCTTTCTGCCAAGACTCTCGATTGCACCCCATTTGGCGCCCGATTGATATGTATTGACTCATATTTCGGTGCAATATAGAAAATTGTCACCATGACAAATTGGCTTCCAGATCTGACCGGCGGCGCCGGACCGCTCTATCAACGCCTTGCGGACTCCGTTGAGGCGGGCATCGACCGGGGCGTGATCGGCGCCGGAACAAAACTGCCACCCCAGCGCGACCTCGCCTATGACATCGGCACCACGGTCGGCACGGTCGGCCGGGCCTACCAATTGCTGCGTGAGCGCGGGCTGGTGAGCGGCGAAGTCGGGCGTGGAACCTATGTGCTTGGCCGGCGCGCCGAAGGCGTGAAACCGGAGGCGCCCGACGTCAGCGTGGAAGGCACGCGCTATGTCGATGCGCCTCAGGACAAGCTGCGTTTCGACAGCACGGCGGCACCCGATGTCGGCCAGGGCACTGATATCGCCGATGTGCTGTCGCGCACCGCGCAGGATCATCCCCATGAAATCTCGAGCTACACGCGTGATTTTCCTGGCCGCTGGTACGAAGCCGGCGCCCGCTGGCTGTCGAGAAACACCTTCCGCCCGGCCGCCGACAGCATTGTTCCGACGCTCGGCACCCATGCCGCGGTGATGGCGGCGATCGCCGCACTCACCACGCCGGGTGACTATGTCGCCTTCGAACATCTCACCTATTCGCAGATATCGCGCAGCGCCGGGCTGATCGGCCGGCGCACGGCGCTGGTGGCCTCGGATGACGAAGGTCTCGACCCGGACGATTTCGAGCGCGTTTGCGCGCAAAAGCACCCGAGGATGATCTTCCTGATGCCGACGGCGCAGAATCCGACGCTGACGACACTGTCCGCCGCGCGCCGCGAGGCGATCGCGCGTGTCGCGCGCGAATACAACGTCATCCTGATCGAGGATGATCTTTATGGCCACCTGACTGACGACCCGACACCGTTGCTTGCTGAATATGCCCCAGAGAGAACCATCGTCGCCGGCGGTCTGTCGAAATCGGTAGCGGCCGGTATCCGCGGCGGCTGGCTCTCCTGCCCTGCCGCCTATCGCCACCGGATCCGTGTCGCCCACAAGATGATGACCGGCGGCATGCCCTTCCTGCTGGCGGAGGTGAATACAAGGCTGGTGCTCTCCGGTCAGGCCAGCGATATCCGCAAGCGCAGCATCGCCGAAATCAGCGCCCGTATCGCGATCGTGCGCGAGACCTTGGCCGGCTTCGCGTTCAAGTCACACGACAACGTGCCCTTTGTCTGGCTGACTTTGCCCGACCCATGGCTTTCCGGCACCTTCAAGAATGCCTGTCTCGAACACGGCGTGCTGATCGACGACGAGGACGAGTTCAAGGCCGGCCGCTCCGAACAGGTCTTTCACGGTGTCCGCTTCGGCACCTCGCAGCCGAGGCAGCGCAGCGATGTCGCCGACGGCGTTGCCGTCATCCGCCGTCTCCTCGACGAAGGCCGTGCCGGCTACGACAGCTTTTCGTGAGGGACCTGAATCAGATCAGCCCTCGGCCTTGAAGTTTTTGGCTTCCTCCTTGGCCTTGTCCTTGCCGTGCTTCTCGGCCAGTTCCTTGGCCTGTCCAGGCGAAACGTCGGTGGTTTCGGCGAGATGAAGAGCCTCCTTGTCCGAGAGACGATTGTCTTTCTTGTTCTGCTTGGTAGCCATGGTCTGATCTCCTGAAGGGTTGGAACCCAACGGTCGGGATGCCATAGCGTTCCCATGCGGCTTCGCATTCCTCACGGCGACCTCGCGGATCACCGCTGGCGCGACGGGCGTCTGAAGCTCCCGGTGCGGGCTACGCCGTCATCACCTTTTTGCTTTCTGTCTTTTTTCGTTCGTCGACGGGTGTATCGGCCGCAAAGCTTGCGATAAGAGGGGACTCAAAATCCCCGCTCCATGGACATAAATCACCGCCCATGACCATTTCCAATTCCGTGCCGATCACCCCACAGCTCATCGCCGCGCATGGGCTGAAGCCGGACGAGTATCAGCGCATCCTCGACCTCGTCGGGCGCGAACCGAGCTTTACCGAGCTCGGCATTTTCTCGGCGATGTGGAACGAGCATTGCTCCTACAAATCCTCGAAGAAGTGGCTGCGCACGCTGCCCACCACCGGACCGCAGGTCATCCAGGGGCCTGGCGAGAATGCCGGCGTGGTCGACATCGGTGACGGCGACTGCGTCGTCTTCAAGATGGAAAGCCACAACCACCCCTCCTTCATCGAGCCCTACCAGGGCGCGGCGACCGGCGTCGGCGGCATTTTGCGCGACGTCTTCACCATGGGCGCACGGCCAATCGCGGCGATGAATGCACTGCGCTTTGGCGCGCCCGATCACCCCAAGACCAGGCATCTCGTCGCCGGCGTGGTTTCGGGCGTCGGCGGCTACGGCAATTCCTTCGGCGTGCCGACGGTCGGCGGTGAGGTCAATTTCGACGCCCGCTACAACGGCAACATCCTGGTCAACGCCTTCGCCGCGGGCCTCGCCAAGACCAATGCCATCTTCCTGTCGGAAGCCAAAGGCGTCGGCCTGCCGGTCGTTTATCTCGGCGCCAAGACCGGCCGCGACGGCGTCGGCGGCGCCACCATGGCCTCGGCCGAGTTCGACGACAAGATCGACGAGAAGCGCCCGACCGTGCAGGTCGGCGATCCCTTCACCGAAAAGTGCCTGCTCGAAGCCTGCCTCGAACTGATGGCCTCGGGCGCCGTCATCGCCATCCAGGACATGGGTGCGGCCGGCCTCACCTGTTCGGCGGTCGAGATGGGCGCCAAGGGCGACCTCGGCATCGAGCTCGATCTCGATAAGGTGCCGGTGCGCGAGGAGCGCATGAGCGCCTATGAGATGATGCTGTCGGAAAGCCAGGAGCGCATGCTGATGGTGCTGCGCCCCGAGAAGGAAAAGGAAGCCGAGGCGATCTTCCACAAATGGGGCCTCGACTTCGCCATTGTCGGCAAGACCACCGACGATCTGCGCTTCCGCGTGCTGCATCAGGGCGACGAGGTCGCCGATCTGCCGATCAAGGATCTCGGCGACAAGGCACCGGAATATGACCGCCCCTGGATCGAGCCGAAGAAGCCCGCACCGCTCGCCGCCAACGACGTTCCACAGGCCGATGTTGCCGACGCGCTGCTGAAACTGCTCGGTGGACCGAACCAGTCGTCGCGCCGCTGGGTATGGGAGCAGTATGACACGCTGATCCAGGGCAATTCACTGCAGCTTCCCGGCGGCGATGCCGGCGTGGTGCGGGTGGAAGGCCATGCGACCAAGGCGCTCGCCTTTTCGTCTGACGTGACGCCGCGCTATTGCGAAGCCGATCCCTATGAGGGCGGCAAGCAGGCCGTGGCCGAGTGCTGGCGCAACCTGACCGCCACCGGCGCACTGCCGCTGGCGGCCACCGACAACCTCAATTTCGGCAACCCGGAACGGCCCGAGATCATGGGCCAGCTGGTCGGCGCGGTGAAGGGCATTGGCGACGCCTGTCGCGCGCTCGGGTTCCCGATCGTGTCGGGCAATGTCTCGCTCTACAACGAGACCAACGGCCAGGGCATCCTGCCGACACCGACCATTGGCGGCGTCGGCCTCATCGCCGACTGGTCGAAGATGGTGCGCACCGGCTTTGCGGCGCAAGGCCAGATGATCCTGCTGGTCGGCGCGCCCGCCTCCTGGGGCACGCATCTTGGCCAGTCTGTCTATTTCAGGGACATCCATGGCCGCACCGACGGGCCGCCGCCGCCGGTCGACCTCGCGCATGAGAAGCGCGTCGGCGACCATGTGCGCTCGCTGATCGCCTCCGGCATCGTCACCGCTGCGCATGACGTTTCCGATGGCGGCATCGCCGTGGCGCTGGCCGAAATGGCGATGGCGTCGGGCATCGGCGCGACCGTTCCCGGCCTTGTCGGCACCGATCCGATCCCGGTGTGGTTCGGCGAGGATCAGGGCCGCTATCTGCTGACGCTGTCGATCGACCCGCATGGCGAGGAATGGGACGCCATCCGCAAGCAGCAGGGCGAACTCGGCATCTTCGCGCCATGGATCGGCTCGACCGGCGGTGATGCGCTGAAGCTCGGCGATGCCAGGGCGATCCCGGTCAACGATCTGAAGGCCGCCCATGAAGGCTGGTTCCCCCGCTTCATGGACCAGGCCAGTTGAGCAGAGCATGATCCCGAAAAGTGGGAACCGGTTTTCGGAAAAGATTCATGCTCAATCACAGGAAGCTGGCTGCCCGGGCGCTGCTTGCAGTCGTTTTCTGGCCGTCGCTGTTCTTCTTCTGGTTCCTCGGGCCGTTCGTTTTTTTCCTGCTGTCGACGACATCGAGCGCGGTTTGCCCGAGGCTGGATACGCGTGCCGAGTTCCTTGACGCCGCCAATGGCGCGCTGCCGATGCTGGTGCTGCAGAACCTCATCTATGCGGTTCCGATCGTCTGCCTGGTGCTCTGGAACCGGCTTCTGCCGGAGCCGGCGCGGGCAAGGCAGATCATCACCTGCATCAAGCTTTTCGCCGTCGCGGCCGTCCTGGGGGCCTTGTGGGAGTATGGCTCTTCGCTTGTCTGCGACGGCTATGGCCAACCGTTCTTCTCGCCCGTCTGGCGGATGACCAGCTACCTGCCGATCGCCAACCTGGCGGTCAACATCCCCCTCTATGGTCTGGTTTTCAGCCTTGGCCGCGCCTTCTCGATGCGCGAAGACGACCCAGCCGCCGATGCCGTCGATCCGGACAGGAATGCGTCCTAGGCGACAATCGCGCTGGTGCTGGACAGGACGGCTTCAATCGCGGCCGGAAAGGCTTTAGGTTTACCCCGACTCTCATCGCACGGGCGGCCGCGCTACCGCTCGCCCGAAACAGGAATTGTGCAATGGCAATGGACGCCCACGACATCGAAAAACTGATCAAGGACGGCATTCCGGACGCCAAGGTGACGATCCGCGACCTCGCCGGCGACGGCGACCACTATGCGGCTGAAGTCGTCGCCGAGAGCTTTCGGGGAAAAAGCCGCGTCCAGCAGCACCAGATGGTCTATGACGCGCTGAAGGGCAATATGGGCGGCGTGCTGCACGCCCTTGCGCTGCAGACCAGCGTTCCCGACTGAGGCCGTTCCGGCCAACACGCGCTTGGCCCAAACCCGCCCATCCTTTGCGCCATTTCGGCCATGGCGCGGCTAATGTCTTGTTTCGGGCAACCTATGGGTTTATTTGAAAGACATGCTTCGAGCCTGACTCCCACAGGCGTGAAAGGATATTCCATGAGCGGTATCAACGACTACATCGACAATGAAGTGAAGGGCAACGACGTCGTCCTTTTCATGAAGGGCACGCCCGGTTTTCCGCAGTGCGGGTTTTCCGGCCAGGTCGTCCAGATCCTCGACTATATCGGCGCCGACTACAAAGGCGTGAATGTCCTGGATTCGGCTGAACTGCGCCAGGGCATCAAGGACTATTCCAACTGGCCGACAATCCCGCAGCTCTACGTCAAGGGCGAATTCGTCGGCGGCTGCGATATTGTCCGCGAGATGTTCCAGGCCGGCGAGTTGCAGACCTTCCTGGTCGAAAAGGGCGTCAGCGTCAAAGGCGCCGCCTGATTTCGGTTTTGGGCATGTCGTAACGACTGCACTGAACACCGGGGCAGCCCCACCTCGGCAATTTTTATGTCTCGATATCGGGACCAAGACGAGCCAATGCGCCGGCCCGCCGGCGCGTTTTCGTTTGAGAGATCGGACTTGCCGTGGATCAGCAATCGACAGCGCCGCAATCGGCAAGCAAACTGCCTATTCCGCGCTGGGAGTTCATTGCGCTGTGCGCGGCGCTGATGGCGCTGAATTCGCTGGCCATCGACATCATGCTGCCGGCGCTGCAGCAGATCGGCGCCTCGCTCGGCGTCGAGAATGAAAACCACCGGCAATATGTGATCACCGCCTACATTCTGGGTTTTGGTGGCGGCCAGCTGTTCTTCGGGCCGATCTCGGACCGTTTCGGCCGCCGCTCGCCGCTCGTCGCCGGGCTGATCATCTATGTGGCGGCGGCCGCCGCCGCCGCCATCGCGCCAAGCTTTGAAACGCTGCTGATATGCCGAGCCGTGCAAGGCATCGGCGCGGCGGCCACGCGCGTCATCGCGGTCTCGATCGTGCGCGACACGTTCGAAGGCCGGCGCATGGCGGAGGTGATGTCGCTGATCTTCATGGTGTTCATGGCGATACCGGTCATTGCGCCGGGCATCGGCCAGTTCATCATGCTGTTCGCGACCTGGCACTATATCTTCGTCACCATGGCCGCCGGCGCGCTGATCGTGTCGGCGTGGTCGCTGCTGCGCCTGCCTGAAACGCTGCGCCCCGACTATCGCCGGCAATTGACGGTTTCCTCTGTCCTCGGCGGATTCGGCATCGTGCTCACCAACCGCATCGCGCTCTGCTACGCCTTTGCCAGCACGTTCATCTTCGCCGCCATGTTCGGCTTCATTGCCTCGGCGCAGCAGATCTATGTCGACATCTTCAACGTCGGCGAGATGTTCCCCGTCATCTTCGCCGGGGTCGCCGGCGTGCTGGCTTTTTCCAATTTTTTGAACTCGCGCCTTGTCGGCCGCATCGGCATGCGCCGGCTGTCGCAGAGCGCGCTGCTTTTGTTTCTGGTCATCAGCCTGGCCTGGCTGGTCGTTTCGCTGGAAATCAAGATGCCGCTCTGGCTGTTCATCACGTTCTTTGCCAGCGCCATGCTTCCCTTCGGTGCGCTTGGCGCCAATTTCAACGCTTTGGCGATGGAGCCGCTCGGCCAGCTGGCCGGCACGGCGTCGTCCATCCTTGGCTTCATGCAGACGTTTCTCGGCGGCATTCTCGGCACGCTGATCGGCCAGGCTTTCAACGGCACGGTGACGCCGCTTGCCGCCGGCTTCTGCAGCGTCTCGGTCGCGGCGCTGCTGATGATCCTCATCGCCGAGCGCGGCAAGATGTTCCAGCCGCATAACCCACCCATTTCAGGGCATATCACCGACCTGCATTGAACGAGATGCGTCAGGATGCACCTTCAATCGCCGCCGTGAAGCGAGGCGCAAGCATGCGCCCGGCGATTGCTCCGCCCATGCTGTCCGAAAACGGCAATGGCAGCGCGTCGTCGAGCGCCTTGAGGATGGATGCCACGAAGGCCCGGCTGAGTTGCGGATCGGTCCCGAGGTCCGAATAGGTGGCGCGAGGCTTGCCGATCAGCGTGCCGTTGCGGCGCAGCGAGAACTGCAGCGTCAGCGACATGCCCGCGGTCCCCGCTGGCGGCCTCCAGCAGGCATAGATAGCCTCCGACATCTCCTTGAGGGTGTCGACGGGAGCGGTGCTGTGGCAGGGGCGCTCTTGCGCGATTGCCGCGTTGGCGTTTGCAAACAAGATGGCGGCAAGCGCCGCCGCAAGAATTGCGAACCGCGATTTCATTCGAGAGAACCCCGCGAAAGCGCCAATTCTTCGGCCGCACAAAACCGGCAGTCAAGCGCGGGCCAGGAATTGATCCTACCCAGCCCACAGTTCGCGGCGCAACTCGTGCCAGCTTTCGCGATCAGGAGCGACCAGCAGGCCGCCGCCGACATGCGACGGCAGATAGGCCGTGCCATCGAAGCGCGCGGCATGGCCGCCGGCCTCCGCATGGATCAGCACGCCGGCCAGATGGTCCCAGGGCATCAGCTTGTTGTAGACGACGAAATGGCCATGGCCGCTCGCCAGCAAGCGATATTCGTGGGCGGCGCAGCGGTAGTTGAACTGCGACAGCGTCTTGGTCTGGTTGCAGGCAAGCCGCGTGCGGTCGGGCTCGGCCATATACTGCCAGGAAACCGCGCCCGTCATCCCGGAGATCGGCGCGCTCGCCGCGACCCGCACTGTCTCCAGCATACCATGCGCATGGCGGATATGACTGCCGGCACCCTTGGCACCGATCAGCCAGTCTTTGCCGACCGGATCATGGATGATGCCGGCGACCGTCTCGCCCTTGACCACGACGCCGAGCATGACGCCGAACAGCGGCAAGCCGGAGGCGAAATTGAAGGTGCCGTCGACCGGGTCGATGACGAAGGCCAGATCGGCGTCGCCCAGGCCATCGAGCAGCGCCGGGTCGTCCGAACAGGCTTCCTCGCCGACAATCATGGCCGAGGGATAACGCTGGCGCAGCCTGGCGGTGATCAGCCGCTCGGCGTTGACGTCGGCTTCCGTCACCAGATCGGCGGCTGAGGTCTTCTGCCTGATGTCGCCATCGCCCAGCCGGCGAAAGCGGGGCATGATTTCGGTGTCGGCGGCCTCGGCCAGCAGGCCGGCCAGCCAGTCGATCGCGTGGTCGTCAAATGTCATCTGAAGCGTCCTGTCCTGTGATGAGGGTCTGGTTCAGGGCGACGAAATCGAACAGCTTCCTGTCGAGCAGATGCGACGGCCTGGTGTTGGACAGCGCGCGGATCATGGTGTCCTTGCGGCCGGGCATGCGCTTTTCGATGTCTTCGAGCATCGCCTTCATCGCGTTGCGCTGGAGGCCTTCCTGGCTGCCGCAGAGGTCGCAAGGGATGATCGGGAACCGCATTGCCGAGGCGAATTTTTCGAGGTCGATCTCGGCGCAATAGCTCAGCGGCCGCAGCACCATGACGTCGCCTTCGTCGTTGAGCAGCTTCGGCGGCATGGCGGCGAGACGACCGCCATGGAACAAGTTCATGAAGAAGGTCTCGAGAATGTCCTCGCGATGATGGCCGAGCACCAGCGCCGAGCACCCTTCCTCGCGCGCGATGCGGTAGAGATGGCCGCGCCGCAGCCGCGAGCAGAGCGAGCAATAGGTGCTGCCTTGCGGCAGCTTGTCGGTGACCACCGAATAGGTGTCCTGATACTCGATGCGGTGGGCAATGGCGTTGGCGTTGAGATAGTCGGGTAGGATGTGCTTGGGGAAATTCGGCTGGCCCTGATCGAGATTGCAGGCCAGCAACTCGACCGGCAGCAGCCCGCGCCATTTGAGGTCGAGCAGCAAGGCAAGCAGGCCGTACGAATCCTTGCCGCCCGACAGCGCGACCAGCCAGCGCTGTCCCGGCCCCACCATCGAGAAATCCTCGATCGCCTGGCGGGTCAGCCGCAGCAGCCGCTTGCGCAATTTGTTGAACTCGACCGAGGACGGCACATCGGCGAACAGCGGATGGGAGCCGCCTTCGGCGGCCGGCTCAAGCGTCTCGATGTCTGGCAGCATATTCATGGCGCGGCGGCCCCGAGATGTGATGTCCGTCCGGATTAGCGCATCGGCCGCAAAATCGAAACGGCAAAGCGGTTGCGCCAAACAAAAAGGCCGCCTCGAGGGCGGCCTTTCGGTATCGCCAAAAGGCGTTCGCTTAGCGCGAATAGAATTCGACGACCAGGTTCGGCTCCATCTGGACGGCGAACGGAACGTCCGCCAGGCCAGGGATGCGCGAGAAGGTCGCAACCATCTTGTTGTGGTCGGCTTCGATGTAGTCCGGCACGTCGCGCTCGGCGAGGCCGACCGCTTCCAGGACGATGACCAGCTGCTTCGACTTTTCGCACACTTCGATGACGTCGCCCGGCTTGCAGCGGTACGAGCCGATGTTGACGCGCTTGCCGTTGACGTTGACATGGCCGTGGTTGACGAACTGACGGGCGGCGAAAATGGTCGGCACGAACTTGGCGCGGTAGACGACCGCGTCGAGACGCGATTCGAGCAAGCCGATCAGGTTCTCCGAAGTGTCGCCCTTGCGGCGGTCGGCCTCTTCATAGACCTTGCGGAACTGCTTTTCCGAAACGTCGCCATAGTGACCCTTCAGCTTCTGCTTGGCGCGCAGCTGCAGGCCGAAATCGGAAAGCTTGCCCTTGCGGCGCTGGCCGTGCTGGCCGGGGCCGTATTCACGCTTGTTGACCGGGGATTTCGGGCGGCCCCAGATATTTTCGCCGAGACGGCGGTCGATCTTGTATTTCGCGGATTCGCGCTTGCTCATCGCATTCCCTTTTCAAAACAACACACCCGGAACCTCATGGTCCGGGTGAAGGAAACGCGCCCTCCTCTGGCCTCCGTTTTCGAGACCTGACAGGGTTTTCCCACGCAACGCGGCGGAAAACCCACGGGACACGTCAGTTCAAACAAAACCAGAAACCAAGGCAACCGGTCTTGCGCATACAAAACAAACACCGGACATCGCTGCCCGGCGTTGGCGGCTGGTTAAACCGAGATTTAACCGGTGTCAAGCTTGTGAGTGGCGCGGCGCAACGCAACCCTATAGCGTTCCCGGCGTTGAGCGATGCCGGACGTGGCGGGAGGTTTGCGCCAACGGCACCGGGAAGGGATCTGGAGCTAGAGGAGTCCAATCAGCATGAAGAAGTTCTTCCTTACCCTGGCCGGTGCCGCGGTATTGGCCGGATCGATGGCGGTGGCGCCGGAACCGGCCATGGCGCGCCATTGGCACGGCCATAAACAGGTATGCCGCATCATCGTGAAGAAGAGAGTGGTGTGGCGGCACGGCCACCGCAGGGTCATCGTCGAGCGGATACGGCGCTGCCATCGCTGGTAAGGCAAAACATCCGCCTACAGACTTTACTTTGGAAAAAGGCCCGCGGTTCCGCTGCGGGCCTTGTTTGCTCGGTCCGGCGTTTCGCGAACGCACTCAGTCTTTCGACTTCTTTTCCGGCAGCCCTTTGCGCTTGGTCTCAGCGAATTCCTCGAGCTGCTTTTCGCTCATGGATTCGTACATTCCTTTGGAGGCGCCTTTGAGCTCGCTCTTTTTCGTCTCGCCGCGCTTGGCGGAGAGCGCGGCGCCGGCGGCTTTCTGCTGGGCTTTCGAGGTGGCTGGCATGGCGGTTTCTCCTTTGCTGTCAGGGGAAACGCCGCTCTTCGGCGGCGGTTCCAGTGCCTGTGGCCCAGTTTCTCGTCCGATCGCCGCCGGTCAGGCAGCCAGCTTTGGCGAATTCGTCGGCAGCCTTCCCGTGTCCGAAACCCTGGTGTAGGACGGCTGAATGAAGTCCCTGACAGACCCCTCACAAGCTCTCTCCAGCGGCCTGGCGAAAATCCGCACCGAATTCCACGTGCCGGATGTATTTCCGGCTGACGTGATGGCCGCGGCGGAGGCGGCGGCCAGACGTGTGCCGAACCAGCATGCCGATCGAACGGACATGCCCTTCGTCACGCTCGATCCGGCAACCTCCACCGATCTTGACCAGGCGTTCTCGATCGAGGCAAGCGGCGGCGATCTTCTCTTGCATTATGCCATCGCCGACGTGGCATGGTTCGTCGAGGACGGCGACGCGCTGGATCGCGAAGCCTGGACGCGGGGTGAGACGCTGTACCTGCCGGACGGCAAGGCTGGGCTCTATCCACCGGCACTTGCCGAGGCGGCGGCGAGCCTGTTGCCGGATGGACCGCGTCCAGCTGTTATCTTCACCGTCCGGGTCGCTGAGGATGGCGCCGTAAAGTTGGACGGCGCGGAGCGGGCAATCATCCAAAGCCGCGCGAAGCTCGCCTATGACAGCGTGAAGGCCTCCGATGTTCCGGCCGGCTTCGCCGAAATAGCGCGGCGCATGGCGGCAAATGAAGAGCGGCGCGGCGCTTCCCGCGTCGACCCGCCCGAGCAGGAGGTGGAAAGGCTTGCCGATGGCAGCTTCCGGCTTTCGTTCAGACCGCTGCTGCAATCCGAGCAGGACAATGCCGCGCTTTCACTGGCCGCCAACATGGCGATCGGCGACGCCATGCTGGCGCACAAGACCGGGCTGTTCCGGGTGATGTCTGGGCCAGACGCCTCCAAGGTGCAGAGATTGCGCAACGCGGCACAGGCGCTCGGCCTGTCCTGGCCGGCCTCAACCAGCCTGCGCGACTACCAGCGCTCGCTCGATCCGGCTGATCCGAAACAGGCGGCGTTGATGCTGGAAATCCGCCGCGCAGGCAACGGCGCGTCCTACCAGCCCTACCAGGAAGGTGTCGTTCCCTGGCATGAGGCGATGGCTGCGACCTATGCCCATGCAACCGCGCCACTCAGGCGACTGGCCGATCGCTATGTCGTGCGCTGCACACTGGCTATCGCCAACGGCCAGCCCGTGCCGCAGGCCGTCAGCGATGCGTTCGCCGGACTGCCGAAGGTGATGGGACGTGCGGATGCCCGCGCTTCGCAGATCAACCACGCAGCCATCGACCTTGCCGAGGCGGTGATGCTGAGGGGACGCGAAGGGGAAACGTTCAAAGCCGTCGTCACCGACTTCGTCGACCATGGCGTGCGCGTCCAGCTTGCCGGCATGCCTGTCGTTGCCACCGTAAAGGCCTCCGGTCTCAGGCAGGGCGACGGTCTGACGCTAAAGCTGGCCTCGGCCGATCCGGATCAACGCAGCATCGTCTTCGAACCTGTTTGAGCGACTGGCGTTTCGCCGCTTCAGGTCCTTTTTATGAATGTCGCCGTCCCAAGGGGCGACGTGCATTAGCCCACGGACAATCCAAAGCCTTGCATCAGCCGGCCGACGGCGAAATCCGCCTTGCCTGACGTAAAGACGGCGATATCGGGCTCGCCCTGCGGCTGCGCCCCGTCGACGGGCGGCAAGAGCGAAAGGGCACGCCTTGCGATCGCCTCGGCCGGATCGATCCAGTCGACCGGCCAGGGCGCGGTCTTGCGCATGCGGTTGACCAGGAACGGGTAGTGGGTGCAGGCCAGCACGACGATGTCGGTCCTGAGCCCCTCATGTTCCATGAAACAGGGCGCGATCTCGGCGCGCACGGCTTCCTCGTCGACGAAACCCTCGCGCATATAGATTTCGGCAAGGCCCGCCAGCCTGTCGCTGCCAACCAGGCGGACATGGCATTTCTGCGCCCATTTGCTGATCAGGTCGCGCGTGTATTGCCGCTTCACCGTGCCCGGCGTCGCCAGTACTGAGACCAGGCCGGAATGGGTGCGCTCCGCCGCCGGCTTGACCGCCGGCACGGTGCCGACGAAGGGATGGCCGGGAAATCTCTCGCGCAGCGCATCGATCACCAGCGTCGAGGCGGTGTTGCAGGCGATGACGGAAATCGCAGGCGCAAACCGGTCGAGCAATCTGGCGAAAAGTTCGAGTATGTGGGTGCGCAGTGCCGGTTCTTCCCAGGCGCCGAACGGAAAGGCCGCATCGTCCGCGACATAGACGAAGCGCCGGTCCGGCATCAGCACGCGCGCCTCGCGCAGCACGGTCAGCCCGCCGACGCCGGAATCGAACATCAGGATCGGCTGGTCAGTCATTGTCGGTTCCCTTGCCGCCGAGCGGCGGCGCGTCCTCATCGTCACCCACAGGCTTGTGCGCCTGGCTATCGGCCTCTGCCTTGCCGGCGCGCGCGCCGGCCGGAAGCCGCCTTGGATCATCGCCCGGCGAGCCGTCGCCGCGCGGCATTGCCGGCGAAAACCTGTCCAGCGAGGAGATGATGCCGCGCAGCACCTTCAGCTCCGGCTCGGCGAAACCAGCGCGCGTCAGCACGGCGCGCAGATTGTCGACCATCTTCGGCTTCTTCGGCGCCGGCCGGAAATAGCCGCGCGCTTCCAATGCGCCTTCGAGGTAGGCGAAAAGGCCGTGCAGTTCTTCCTTGCTGGCCGGCTTCATCTCCGGCCCGGTGAAATTGGTCTTGGTCTCGTCCCCGAGACCGGACTTCATCCACTCATAGGACATCAGCAGCGCCGCCTGGGCGATGTTGAGCGAGGAGAAATCAGGATCGACGGGAAAGGTGACGATCTCGTCGGCGAGCCCGACCTCGTCATTGTAGAGACCGAAGCGCTCGCGGCCGAACAGGATGCCGGTGCGCTGCCCCATGCCATGACGGGCGCGCAGCACCCTGCCCGCCTCCACGGGGCCGCGCACGGCCTTGAAACCGTCGCGCTGCCTGGCGGTGGTGGCGAAGACGAAGTTCAGATCGGCAAGGGCCGAGGCCAGATCGTCGAACACCTTCACGGCATCGATGACATGGTCGGCGCGGCTGGCGGCGGCGCGCGCCTTCTCGCTCGGCCAGCCGTCACGCGGATTGACCAGGCGCAGTTCCGACAGGCCGAAATTGGCCATGGCGCGCGCGACCATGCCGATGTTCTCGCCGAGCTGCGGCTCGACGAGGATGATCGCCGGACCGCCGGGGCCACGCTGAAAGTCTGTTGCGGTCATGTGTTCCAGATAATTGCGCTACGGTCACCGCGTCCTGCCATATCGATACGGCTTTTTGAAGAGTTGTCGGTGACCTGGCGACAAATAGCCTTGTCCCGCCACCCCTGTGTTAGCGCGAAAAATCCAAATTCGCTCCATCGGCGGGCTGGAGCAAATGGTCACGCGCCCGTACAAGCAGACGAGCCACGTGCTCCATCTCCTCGAGATAAGGTTGAGATGTGGGCATCACGGCCGCTCCGGCAACGACAAGCTATCCAACCCTATACTGCGTGATGGCCTTGCCTTACTTTTTTGTCGGCGACATCTTCCGGTTACAGAAATAACCTATTAAGTATATGTATATTTAAATACAGCGACGCGGCCGCCGCTGTGACATAATATTATAAAATTGCCATATCAAAACCGCTTGGGGTCAAGCTGTATAGGTAAATTCATTTTGAAGACGGATCGTGTCTTGCACGCTCCTGTCATTTATCTATGCCCCAAGCGCTTGGACACGGGTTTTCAATGGCCGACACGGATGTTGGCCAAACTTCAGGAGGGGCAAATGAACGTCTTACGGTTTTTCCTTTCAATCGCTGTGTTGCTTCTGGCATCAGTCTTCGTGATTGCTCCGGCTTCCGCGCAAGCGACACGGACCTGGGTTTCCGGCGTCGGCAACGACGCCGATCCGTGCAGCCGAACGGCACCTTGCAAGACGTTTGCCGGCGCCATCTCGAAGACGGCGACGGCCGGCGAGATCGACTGTCTGGACCCGGGCGGATTTGGCGCGGTCACCATCACCAAATCCATCACCATCGACTGCAGAACGACTGAAGGCGGTGTGCTTTCGGCGCTCGTGAACGGCATCGTCATAAACACGCTTGCCGGCTCCGTCGTGCATCTTCGCGGCCTCGACATAGACGGCGTGGGCACTGGACTCGACGGCGTGCGGATGATCGGCCAAGGTCAACTGCATATCGAGGACTGCAGCATCGAGCGGGTGACCAGCAATGGCGTCGAATTTCTTCCCAACGGCGCCAGCGAACTCTACATAATCAATACACGGATAGCCGAGGCAGCCGGTGGCGCCGTTCTTATCAAAACGACCGGCGCCATCGGCATCAATGCCGTCCTGTCCAGGGTGGAACTGACCAACAGCGCCAATGGCATTCTTGTCGACGGCACCGGCAACACCTCTGCCATGAATATGGCACTGACCGACAGCCTTGTCAGCGGCAACACCGGCAACGGGGTGGCGGTCAAGTCCGTCGCCGCGGCATCGTCGGTACGCGCGACGATCGTCAACACCACGATCAGTTCCAATGCCGGCATAGGCGTCAATGCCAACGGCGCCGCCGCCAGCGGCGCCGGCAGCGCCATCGCCTTTCTCGGCGCCTCGACGGTGTTCGGCAATGTCACCGGGGTCAGCAACACCGGCAGCGGCGCCGTCCAGTCGTTCAAGAACAACATGATCTCCGGCAACGTGGCCGACGGCACGCCGATCACGGCCTTCCCCGGCCCCGGCGGCACGCCGCTGCAATAGGCGCCTGCCGCCTGCGTGCGGCAGCATGAAACAAAGGCGATGCCGCCTGCCTCTCGATGGGCAGTGCGGCATCGATTTTTGTTCACGATTGCTGGATCGGTTCACCGTTTCGCGGAAACGCCGAACCGCTCTGTCCCCTTGTTCTACGGCAATTTCGAACGAAAACCCGCTTCGCACTTTTCCTGGAATTGCGCCGGCAGCAGCCTGCTTCCGCATTGCCCAGGTTTGCGCCGCCCGGATCGCTTTGCTATAGGCGAAAGTCCCTATCCTGGCGGGGCCGACCCGCCATCCCCCAACTGTTGAACGAGGCATTCTTTCCATGGCGAAGATCAAGGTGGCGAACCCGGTCGTCGAACTCGACGGCGACGAGATGACCCGCATCATCTGGCAGTTCATCAAGGACAAGCTGATCCACCCTTATCTCGACCTCAAGCTCGAATATTACGACCTCGGCATCGAGCACCGAGACGCCACCAACGACCAGGTGACCATCGATTCGGCCAACGCCATCAAGAAATACGGCGTCGGCGTGAAATGCGCGACGATCACCCCCGACGAACAGCGCGTCGAGGAGTTCAAGCTGAAGAAGATGTGGAAGTCGCCGAACGGCACCATCCGCAACATCCTCGGCGGCACCATCTTCCGCGAGCCGATCATCATGAAGAACGTGCCGCGCCTGGTGCCGGGCTGGACCAAGCCGATCATCGTCGGCCGCCACGCCTTCGGCGACCAGTACCGCGCCACCGATTTCCGCTTCCCCGGCAAGGGCAAGCTGACGATCAAGTTCGTCGGCGAGGACGGAAAGGTGATCGAGCATGACGTGTTCGACGCGCCTGGCGCCGGCGTCGCCATGGCCATGTACAATCTCGACGAGTCGATCCGCGAGTTCGCCCGCGCCTCGCTGAACTACGGCCTGCTGCGCAACTATCCGGTCTACCTGTCGACCAAGAACACCATCCTGAAAGCCTATGACGGCCGCTTCAAGGACATTTTCCAGGAAGTCTACGAGGCTGAATTCGAGGCCGAGTTCAAGTCGAAGAAGCTGTGGTACGAGCACCGCCTGATCGACGACATGGTGGCCTCCAGCCTGAAATGGTCGGGCGGCTATGTCTGGGCCTGCAAGAACTACGACGGCGACGTGCAGTCCGACACGGTGGCGCAGGGCTTCGGCTCGCTCGGCCTGATGACCTCGGTGCTGATGACGCCGGACGGCAAGACGGTGGAAGCCGAAGCGGCGCACGGCACCGTCACCCGCCACTACCGCCAGCACCAGAAGGGCGAGGAAACCTCGACCAATTCGATCGCCTCGATTTTCGCCTGGACGCGTGGCCTCGCCCACCGCGCCAAGCTCGACGACAATGCCGAACTGAAGCGCTTTGCCGAGACGCTGGAAAAGGTCTGCATCCAGACCGTCGAGTCCGGCTTCATGACCAAGGACCTGTCGCTCTTGATCGGTCCCGACCAGCCCTGGCTCTCGACCACCGGCTTCCTCGACAAGATCGACGAGAACTTGCAGAAGGCGATGGCGTAAGAGCCCAGCTTTACACATGCCGAAGGCTCCGAAAGGAGCCTTCGCTTTTTTTTGGCCAGCGAAAGCGAGGGGCTGACAGCATGACCAGGCCGATCCTCTACGGCGCTGACTACAGTGTCTATGTACGCATCGCGCGGATGGCGCTGGAGGAAAAGGGCGTCGACTACGAACTGGTGCCGCTCGACATCTTCGCCGCCGACGGCATCCCGGCCTGGTATCTGAGACATCACCCGTTCGGCCGCGTCCCGGCCTTCGAGCATGACGGTTTTCGCCTCTTCGAGACGAATGCCATCACCCGCTATGTCGACGAGGCCTTCGACGGTCCGGCGCTGCAGCCCGCCGATGCGCGCGGCCGCGCCAGGATCGGCCAGATGACAGGCATGCTCGACGCCTATGGCTACCGCGCCATGGTCTGGGACGTTGCCGTCGAGCGCCTGGAAAAGGCGGAGCCGGATGAGACCCTGATCGCCGGCGGGCTGAGCCAGGCAGAAACGGTCCTCAGGGTGCTCACCTCGCTCAAGGCTCCCGGGCCCTGGCTGCTCGGCGATCGGGTGACACTGGCCGACCTGCATGCGGCGCCGATCATCGCCTATTTCGTCAAGGTTGCCGACGGGCAAAAGCTGCTGGCCGAATTTCCCGAGATTCTGGCATGGTGGGACCGGATCGCGGCCAGAGAAGCCTTTGCCATGACCGAAAAGGCTGATTGAAAGCCGAGGCGGCGCCTAAAACCTTATCTCGGGCCGGGTCACCATCAGCCAGAGAATGGCCAGCACGGCGGCGAAAGCCGGGAAGCCGCAAGCAAACCAGATGCGAAACAGGCGTTTCTCTTCGACGGGCAGCGGTGCGTTTTCGATGGCCGCCTGCCGCGCCAGATTGCGGATCCTGATCTGAATCCAGACCACCGGCAGCCAGAACAGGCCGGTCACGACATAAAGCAGCAAGGACAGCGCGATCCAGCCTTCGTTGAGCGGCCAGCCCGCAGCCTGCGCCAGAAACACGCCCGTGACCGGCTGCACGATGACGGCGGTCGCCGTAAAAATGGTGTCGGCGATGACGACCGTGCCCGAGACATGGGCGACGAGATCGGCGCGGCCGCTGCGTTGCGCCATCAGCATGAAGAAGGCGATGCCGGCGCCGGTGCCGAACAGAACCGTGGCGCCGATGACATGCGCCCAGCGCAATATGTCAGCCCAGAGGCTCATCGCTCGTCGAGCACCGCGAGCGCCACCAGCACCAGGCAAAGCGCGGCGATCGTCTTGACCAGCGGCCCCAGTGGATCAAGCCATAGACCTGGGACAAGAAGCGACGCCGCCGCCAGATGGGACAGTGTGATGGCAATCATCGCCAGCAGCGCGCGCCGGGCCAGGGATCGGACCACGACAGCCGCGCCAACCAGGATGTCCACCGCACTTCCGGCCAGAACCGCGATATGGGCCAGGCTCGCCGACACGCCGTGCGAAACAAGGATATCCGCCGCCGCCTCTTGCCGGATCAGGCCGATGACACCCGAAACAAACCAGAACAGGGACAGGCAAGCGAAGATGACAGGCTTTACCAGCCAGAGGCGGGCGAACCATCGTTCCTGGACATTGGCTGGCATGTCGGCCAGCGTTGCTTCCAGCGGCTGAAGCGGACGGCCGAAAATTCGGTTCCAGGCCGCTGCGTCGCCCGTGACACCGCCCGCCACGGCAGCAAGGGCTGCGCTGCGCAGCGGGGACCGCCAACCAAGAGTTCCAAGCACATCTGCAATCGCGCCCGCGAGCCGGCGGAGAATGGCTGGCATCGGCACCACTCGCGCCGGCGGCAGACCAAGCCACGCACGCAAGATGGAGAGGACCTCGGCGAGCGGTCTGGCATTGGCTTCGACGAGATCGACGGCGAGTCGGGGCGGCAGCGATCCGGCGACCGCGCGCGCCACCGCTTCGGCAACGTCGGTGACCGCCACGGTCTGGATCGGCTGGAGCGGCATGACGGCCGGAACAAAACCCGGGAATGCCGCAAGGGCGCGCAGAAGTGCCGTCCCGCCATAGGCAGCGGGCGCGATCACCAGGCCCGGCCGCAGGATGGTCCACTCCAGCGAGGAGTTTGCGACGGCCTTGTCGCCATGCGCCTTGGTGCTGAAGAAAGGATTTGCCGAGGCGAGATCGGCACCGATCGCGGAGATCTGCGCAAAGCGGTGCACACCCGCGTGTTCGCAGGCCGCAACGAGTGCCACCACCGAGCCCCGGTGAACGGCGTCGAGGCGGTCGCGCGGGCCGTCCTGCAAGGCGCCCGCCGCATTGACCACCGCGTCCATGCCCGCAACCACCGGCAGCCAGTCTTCAGCGGCAAGCAGTTTCGACATGTCCGCCGCGATCCAGCGCACCGCCGGCCGGCGTCGCCCGGCATGCTGAACATCGCGGCCGAGGCCGGTCACGTGATGACCGTCGCGAAGCAAACGGCCGATGATTGCGTCCCCGATCAAACCATAGCCACCGAGGACGAGAACATTCATGTCATGGCTTTCAGGCGGCTTCGAGCGCCGCCTTCACGGCCGCGATCGCATCATTGGCCTTCGAGGCATCCGGGCCGCCGGCCTGGGCCATGTCGGGCCGACCGCCACCGCCCTGCCCGCCCAAGGCGGCGGAGGCGACGCGCACCAGGTCGACGGCGCTGAAGCGGCCGACGAGGTCGTCGGTGACGGCGACGACGACGCTTGCCTTGTTGTCCTCGCCGGCACCGACGAAGACGACGACGCCGGAGCCGAGCGACGTCTTGCCGGCATCGGCCAGCGGCTTGAGGTCCTTCGGCGAGACGCCGGAGACCGCCTTGCCGAGGAAACCGACGCCGGCGACCGTCTCGTTCTCCGAGGGCGCACCCGCCGCGGCACCGCCGCCGAGCGCCAGTTTCTTGCGCGCTTCGGTCAGTTCCTTCTCGAGCTTCTTGCGCTCTTCGAGCAAGGTCTCGACGCGCGCCGGCACGTCGGCGGGCGAGATTTTCAGCACGGCCGCCGCCGCCTTCAGACGCCTGTCCTGCTCGTCGAGATGTTTTCTGGCCGCCTCGCCGGTCAGCGCTTCGATGCGACGCACGCCGGCGGCGACCGCGCTGTCGGAGACGACGCGGACCAGGCCGATATCGCCGGTCGCCCTGACATGGGTGCCGCCACAGAGTTCGACCGAATAGGGCCGGTTGGCCTTGGTGCCATGCAGGCCCGTGCCCATCGACACGACGCGCACCTCGTCGCCATACTTCTCGCCGAACAGCGCCATGGCGCCCTCGGCGATGGCGTCGTCGACCGACATCAGGCGCGTGGTCACCGGGCTGTTCTGCACGACGATTTCATTGGCCATGCGCTCGACCTCTTCGATCTCCTCGGCCGAGATCGGCTTGTTGTGCGAGATGTCGAAGCGCAGACGCTCGGGCGCGACCAGCGAGCCCTTCTGCGCGACATGGGTGCCCAGGACCTCGCGCAACGCTTCATGGATCAGATGCGTGGCGGAGTGGTTGGCGCGCAGCCTGGTGCGGCGTGCATGATCTACCTTGAGCTCGACGGCAGCGCCGGTCTTGACCGTGCCGCTCGCCACGTTGCCCAGATGCACGAACAGGCCGTCGGCCTTCTTCTGCGTGTCGGATATCGCGATCGAGAAACCTTCGCCCGAGATGACGCCGGTGTCGCCCATCTGGCCGCCGGACTCGCCATAGAACGGCGTCTGGTTGACGACGACCGCAACGGTATCACCCTTGCCGGCGCTGTCGACGGTCTTGCCGTCCTTGACAAGCGCCTGGATGAGGCCTTCCGCCTGCTCGGTCTCGTAACCGAGGAATTCGGTGGCGCCGGTCTGTTCGCGCACGGAGAACCATACCGTCTCGGTGGCGGCCTCGCCGGACCCGGTCCAATGCTTGCGCGCCTCGGCCTTCTGCTGCTCCATCGCATTGGTGAAGCCGGCAAGATCGACCGAGATGTTGCGCTGGCGTAGCGCGTCCTGCGTCAGGTCGAGCGGGAAGCCGTAAGTGTCGTAGAGCTTGAAGGCCGTCTCGCCATCCAGCATGTCGCCGGCATGCAGCGTTTCCGTCGCCTCGGAGAGCAGGCCGAGGCCGCGCACCAGCGTCTTGCGGAAGCGCGTCTCTTCGAGCTTCAGCGTCTCGGTGATCAGCTGTTCGCCGCGCAGCAGTTCGGGATAGGCCTGGCCCATTTCGCGCACCAGCGCCGGCACCAGCTTCCACATCAGCGGGTCGTTCGCCCCGAGCAGCTGCGCGTGGCGCATGGCGCGGCGCATGATGCGGCGCAGCACATAGCCGCGGCCTTCGTTCGACGGCAAGACACCGTCGGCGACCAGGAAGCAGGACGACCGCAAATGGTCGGCAATGACGCAGTAGGAGGCCACCGTTTCCGCATCGGGAGCGCGGCCGAGCGCGGAGGACGCCGCATCGATCAAGTGACGGAACAGGTCGGTCTCGAAGACGCTTTCCACCCCTTGCAGGATAGAAGCCATGCGCTCCAGGCCCATGCCGGTGTCGATGGACGGGCGCGGCAGGTCGATGCGCTCCTCCTTCGTCACCTGTTCATACTGCATGAACACCAGGTTCCAGAATTCGAGGAAGCGGTCGCCATCCTCTTCGGGGCTGCCGGGAGGTCCACCCCAGATGTGCTCGCCACGATCGATGAAGATTTCCGAGCACGGCCCGCAGGGACCCGTGTCGCCCATCGCCCAGAAATTGTCCGAGGTCGCGATGCGGATGATGCGATCGTCCGAGAAACCGGCGATCTTCTTCCAGAAGCCGGCCGCCTCGTCGTCCGTGTGGTAGACGGTGACCAGCAGCTTGTCCTTCTTCAGCCCGAACTCCTTGGTGATCAGGTTCCAGGCAAGCTCGACGGCGCGCTCCTTGAAGTAGTCGCCGAAGGAGAAATTGCCGAGCATCTCGAAGAAAGTCAGGTGGCGCGCGGTGTAGCCGACATTGTCGAGGTCGTTGTGCTTGCCGCCGGCGCGAACGCTCTTCTGGGCGGTGGTGGCGCGCGAATAGGATCGCTTCTCCAGACCGGTGAAGACGTTCTTGAACTGCACCATGCCGGCATTGGTGAACATCAATGTCGGATCGTTGCGCGGCACGAGCGGGCTCGAGGCCACGACCTCGTGGCCCTCCTTGCGGAAATAGTCGAGAAATGTCGACCGGATCTCGTTCACGCCACTCATGACTGCTGCCTTTTCGCGAAAACCGCCGGCGCGGCCGGCGGAAACTGGTGTCTGCTTTCCAGAAATAGACTTGGCCTTTTAGCGGGCACGCTCCAGCCTGTCCAGAAACACGGAACTGGGCCGATCCCGGGAGTCTGTTAGTCCCAAAAACGAAAACCGCCGGCGCGAAGGCCGGCGGTTTTGGACGCGGTACTAAAGAACTCGGTTACTTAAGCATCGGATCATAGGTCGACCTTATGGCCGAACTCTGTCCGTTGCCTACATCGCGCCGGCTTCGTCCTCAAAGCCGTCGTCGCCGCCTTCAGAGCCGCCATTCTCGAGGAACTTTTCGGCGATAAGCCCGGCATTCTGCCTGAGCGCCAGTTCGATCTCGCGTGCGGTATCGGGATTGTCACGCAGGAACAGTTTTGCATTTTCGCGGCCCTGGCCGAGACGTTGCGAATTGTACGAGAACCAAGCGCCGGACTTCTCGACCACGCCGGCCTTGACGCCGAGGTCGACCAGCTCGCCGGTCTTGGACACGCCCTCGCCATACATGATGTCGAACTCGACCACCTTGAAGGGCGGCGCCAGCTTGTTCTTGACCACCTTGACGCGGGTCTGGTTGCCGACGACCTCGTCGCGATCCTTGACCGAGCCGATGCGGCGGATGTCGAGGCGCACCGACGCATAGAATTTCAGCGCGTTGCCGCCGGTCGTGGTCTCGGGCGAACCGAACATGACGCCGATCTTCATGCGGATCTGGTTGATGAAGATGACCATGGTGTTGGAGCGCGAGATCGAGGCGGTCAGCTTGCGCAGCGCCTGGCTCATCAGGCGGGCCTGCAGGCCGGGCAGCGAATCGCCCATCTCGCCCTCGATTTCGGCGCGCGGCGTCAGTGCCGCGACCGAATCGACCACCAGCACGTCGATGGCGCCGGAGCGCACCAGCGTGTCGCAGATTTCCAGCGCCTGCTCGCCTGTGTCGGGCTGCGAGATCAGCAGGTTTTCAAGATCGACGCCGAGCTTGCGGGCATAGACCGGGTCGAGCGCGTGTTCGGCGTCGACGAAGGCGCAGATGCCGCCCTTCTTCTGGGCTTCGGCCACCGTGTGCAGCGCCAGCGTCGTCTTGCCCGAGCTTTCCGGCCCGTAAATCTCGATGATGCGGCCGCGCGGCAGGCCACCGACGCCGAGCGCGATGTCGAGACCGAGCGATCCGGTCGGCACCGTTTCAATCTCGACGACCTGCTCGTTCGCGCCGAGCCGCATGATCGAGCCCTTGCCGAAAGCCCGCTCGATTTGCGACAGCGCCGCATCCAGAGCCTTTGATTTGTCCACTGCCTTATCCTCTACAAGCCGCAAAGAATTCTGAGCCATGATACATCACCCCTTGGTCGTCAATGAAGGCCGGACAATCCGTAATCCCTGCCAATTTGTACCTTTTTTGTTCTCGTTTGGCAAGAGGGATCAAATATCTGAAAAACAAGTCATATCCGGATTTGTTCTTTTTTCGTACCACGAGATCGAACAGGAATGCACCCGGCATTGGGCCAGACTGCTCGGTTGTATCGACCCGCCGAATCGCCATCTTGCTGGCGAAGGCTATGACGCAGTCTAGCGCTTGTGCGGTTGCAATAACAAAGGGCATATCGCCAGCATGGTGAAATTCATAGAGATATTGGCCGTGGGCGGCGCCCATATCGACCGGCGCGGCCAGGTGTCAGGCACGTATGTGCCGGCCGCGTCCAATCCCGGCACGATGCGCGAGGACGTCGGCGGCGGCGTGTTCAACGCGCTGCGCAGCACGGTGCGGCGCGGCGTATCGGGCTCCCTGATGTCGATGCGCGGCGGCGATGCCGGGGCGGACACCATTTCGCGAGCCATCGCCGAGGCAGGGATCGCCGACCTGTCGGCGGTCTTCCTCGACCGCACGACGCCGAGCTACACCGCGCTGATCGATCGCGAGGGCGAGTTGATCGTCGGCTTTGCCGACATGGCGCTCTATGATCTGGCGTTTCCCAAGCAGATGAGACGCTCCAAGGTCCGCGAGGCGATCGCTGCCGCCGATGCCATCCTGTGCGACGCCAATCTGCCGTCGGCGGCACTGGAGCGGCTGGTTTCGCTTGCGGCCGGCAAGCCGGTGTATGCCATTGCCATTTCGCCGGCCAAGGTGGTGCGGTTGATACCGGTGCTCGGCGCGCTGGCGCTGGTCTTCATGAACCGGCGCGAAGCCGGCGCGCTGGCCGGCGTCAACGCAAACGCCGCCGAACGAGATGTCGTCGACGGTTTGCGATGCAGCGGCCTTGCCAGCGGCGTCGTGACGGCGGGCAGCGCGCCGGTGCTGGGTTTCGACGAAGCTGGCGCCTTTACCATCCAACCGCCTGCCCCGAGAAAAGTCGCTGACGTCACCGGCGCCGGCGACGCGCTGGCGGGTGCGACGGTGGCAGCCCTGCTGCGCGGCCTGCCGCTGCGCCAGGCCTTGCGCGAAGGCGTCGCGGCGGCGACGCTGGCCATCGAAAGCGCCAACGCCATCCCCGATTTTACCGCGGCGAGCTTCGCCGAAGCTCTGGCTCTTGTGCCGGACGCGCAGGAAGTGGCATGAGACCGGCAAATTCATAGTGCCGCTGTGTTGCAGGGTGTCGCCCATGCGCCGCACCGCGAGTTGGAGATCCAGATGAGACCCGAAACCGCCCGCCCCTTCATCGACATCCACGCACCGGTGGCGCAAGCCCTGGCCGCCGGGCGCCCGGTTGTGGCGCTGGAAAGCACCATCATCACCCATGGCATGCCCTACCCCGACAACGGCGCCATGGCGGCCAATGTCGAGAAGATCATCAGCGACGGCGGCGCCGTACCGGCGACGATCGCGGTGATTGGCGGCCGCATCAAGATCGGCCTGTCCGACGGCGAGCGCGAATCGCTGGCCATGACCGGTGACGCCATGAAGCTGTCGCGCGCCGACCTCGGCTTCGCCGTCGCGCAAGGACGCACCGGCGGCACGACTGTCGCAGCCACCATGATCGCGGCTGAAATGGTTGGGATAAAGGTGTTCGCCACCGGCGGCATTGGCGGCGTGCACAAGGGCGCGGAGAAGAGTTTTGACATCTCCGCCGATCTCGACGAACTGGCACGCACGCCGGTGATCGTCGTCTCGGCCGGCGCCAAGGCGATCCTCGACATCGAAAAGACGCTGGAAGTGCTGGAGACACGCGGCGTGCCTGTCGTCGGCCATGGCTGCGAAACGATGCCCGCCTTCTGGTCGCGGCAGTCGCCATTCCGCGCCCCGCTGACCTTGCACGGACCGGAAGAAATCGCGCACTTCTACCAGACCAGGGTTGCGCTGGGGCTCGGCGGCGGCATGCTCGTCGCCAATCCGGTGCCGGAAAACCAGGAAATCCCGGCCGAGGAGATGGCCGGCTACATCGAAGCCGCGCAAAAGGCCGCCGAGGCGCTCAACGTGACCGGCAAGGCGGTGACGCCGTTCCTGCTGGGAAAAATCCTGGAGTTGACCGGCGGCCGCAGCCTCAAGACCAACATCGCGCTGGTCGAAAACAATGCGCGGCTGGCGGCCGAGATCGCCAAGGCCCTGTAGTTCACTTCCCTGCGCGCCGCCCTGCCTCATAGGCGCGGCGTGCCCACACCGTCATCTCGTCAGGATCGTCAAAGGCGCTGTCGGGAATGCTCCAATAGGGCATGGCGACCAGCTTGCCGTGGCGCTTGCCGGTGTAGGTCCATTGCTTGCAGCCCGCGGCTTCGAAATCCGGCGCGCTTTGCTCGTCGGCCTTGAGCAGCAACTCGCCGCGCAGCACGATGGCGACGATGACGCCGTCGAAATAGATGCCCTTGCCGCCGAACAGCCGGCGGATGCTGACCGGGCCTAGCCCTGAGAACAGTTCAGCGATGCGTTCATTGTCCATGCCGCGATCATGTCACCGGCATTTGACATTGTCATCGCGCAACCAGAACCATGCTGACAAGTTAAGACCATTCCATCGGAGTTTTTGTCATGCCGCTTCTGCTCAAGGGGTCCTGCCGCTGCAACGCCGTGCGTTTCGAGGTGGAGAGCCACACGCCCGTGCCGTTCATGCTGTGCTACTGCTCGATCTGCCGCAAGCAGCAGGGTGGCGGCGGCTTTGCCATCAATCTCGGCGCCGACTACCAAACGCTGAACATCCGGGGCAAGAGAAGCCTTGGCGTCTACCGCGCCGAGATCGAGGACGACGAGCATCCCAATTGCGAGGTCTCGACCGGCGAGCGCAATTTCTGCCGCAAATGCGGCTCGGCGCTCTGGCTCTACGACCCGACATGGCCGGAGCTGGTGCATCCCTTCGCCTCGGCGATCGACAGCGACCTGCCGAAGCCGCCTGAGAAGGTGCATCTGATGCTGAAATACAAGGCGAACTGGGTCGAGCCCGATATCGGTAAGGGCGACAAGACGTTCGATGTCTATCCCGAGGAATCGATCGCCGACTGGCACAAGCGGACGGGGATGTGGGTGGATTAAGGTCCTTCTCCCCGTTTACGGGGAGAAGATGCCGGCAGGCAGATGAGGGGCGGCGCAGACTTTGGAAAGTGTGGTGCGAACCCGGATACGCTGGCGCTGCCGTCACTTCGTGACACCTTCTCCCCGTGAACGGGGCGAAGGAAAGATCAGGCCGAGGCGCGTGCGTCCGCCAATGCCTTGAGATCGGCCGGCTTCAGTTCGACGGATTCGCCGCAGCCACAGGCCGAACTCTGGTTGGGGTTGTGGAAGGTGAAACCGGTGCGCAGCGTGGTCTGCTCGAAATCCATCTCGGTGCCGAACAGGAAAAGCGCGGCCTCCGGCGCGACATAGACGTGGGCGCCGTCGCGCTCGATGTGGTCGTCCTTGGTGTTGGGCTCGGTCACCAAGTCGACCGTATACTCCATGCCGGCGCAGCCGCCCTTCTTGATGCCGAGGCGGATGCCGTGCGCGTTGTCGCGGGTAGCGACGATCTCGCGCACCCGGTCCGCGGCCTTTTCGGTCATCGTGATGACGGCGAAGCGTCCCATTCTTTTTCCTTCTCCATTCCATGCAGGTTCAAGGCCTGCGGGATGAGTCTTCCCCTAAGATGGTGAAGATTGTTGGCTGGCGCAACCCCGGACCCGCAAAGCGCCTTGCCAGGCACTGCGCCTAACAAGAAGACAGATTTTCACGCCCATCTGCAAATACCCACAACTCGATACCAAAACCTTGATTGCCCTGCACGCAGGCATTAATGTTCACGCTGCGATCTGCCGACTATGGTTGATTTTTGTGGAAATACGGACCACTACTTGAGATGAAACTCGATCACACCAGAGATGTTTTGGTTTTTTCCGACGATTTAGGAAAAATAAAAAGTAACTCTATAAGAATTTTTGCGATTTTAATATTTATTTCCTTTATGTTTCTAATATCTCCTCAAAAATCGAACCTTTTAGGCGAAATCATATTCACATTCGTCATTGCAATACTATTTTTTGTTACGGGGCTTGCTATCTACCGTACATATTTCAATCGCCGCTCCGTAGTGATATCCCCTGACGGCATTGAAGACTCAGGTATCACAATCGAAACGGTACCATGGTCCGCGGTAGATTCAGTTGAACTGAAGACGGTTCCCCGTGCCCTAACAGGCCAACAACCTGTTGCCGTCCTTTTGCGACTGAGGCCCCGCGCCGGTGACACTCTTAAGCTGACTCGGCGTGGCAAAATGTTGTTTCTTAACAACGATGCGCTTTGGATCCCGGTCGGTGGTGGCATGATAGTCGACGGAAATTCATCCAGTCCCGAAAGTTTTTCGAGAACGATCGCGGCTTACGCCCGAACTTATGGCAAAGAGCTTAAGTAGTTCGTCAATACCAACCCACCGCCACCTGCGCCTCTTCCGACATGCGGTCGGGCGACCAGGGCGGGTCGAAGGTCATGTTGACCTCGACGCCGGAGACGCCTTCGACGGCGCCGACGGCATTTTCGACCCAGCCCGGCATTTCGCCGGCCACCGGGCAGCCGGGCGCGGTCAACGTCATGTCGATCTTGACCGAGCGGTCATCCTCGATATCGATCTTGTAGACGAGGCCGAGCTCGTAGATGTCGGCCGGGATTTCCGGATCGTAGACGGTCTTCAGCGCCGAGACGATGTCGTCGGTCAGCCGCGCCAGCTCGTCGGCGGGAATGGCCGTGGCGGAAACGACGCTGTTGGCGGCGGGTTCCGGAGTGGTCTCGGCAGTGATGCTCGCATCATCCATGATCGTCACCCAAAAAAATCGTCACCCGAAGAACTTGCGCGCTTTTTCAAGCGCCTCGGCCAAAGCGTCGACTTCGGCCCTGGTATTATACATGCCGAACGATGCCCTGCATGTGGAGGTTACGCCAAAGCGTTTCAACAGCGGCTGGGCACAATGGGTGCCCGCACGGACGGCCACGCCCTGCCTGTCTATCACCATCGACACGTCATGGGCATGAATGCCCTGCAGTTCGAAGGAGATGATCGCGCCCTTGCCCGGCGCATCGCCGAAGATGCGCAGTGAGTTGATGGCGCGCAGCCGTTCATGCGCGTAGGTCTTGAGGTCTTCCTCATGCGCCGCGATGCGCTCGCGGCCGATCTTTTCCATGTAGTCGAGGGCGGCACCCAGCCCGATTGCCTGGACGATCGGCGGCGTGCCGGCCTCGAAGCGATGCGGCGGCTCGTTGTAGGTGACAATGTCTTCCGTCACCTCCTCGATCATCTCGCCACCGCCCATGAAGGGCCGCATGCCCTGGAGAATATCCTTCTTGCCGTAGAGCACGCCGATGCCGGAGGGCCCGTAGACCTTGTGGCCGGTGAAGACGAAGAAGTCGCAGTCGAGATCCTGCACGTCGATCGGCATATGCACGGCGCTCTGGCTGCCGTCCACGAGGACGGGAATTCCACGTGCATGCGCGATGCGCACGATTTCCTTGATCGGCGTCACCGTGCCCAGCGCATTCGACATCTGCGTGATGGCGACGAGCTTGGTGCGATCGGTCAGCCGCTTCTCGAATTCTTCGATGTGGAAGGCGCCGAGATCGTCGACCGGCACCCAGACCAGCTTGGCGCCCTGCCGCTCGCGGATGAAATGCCACGGCACGATGTTGGAGTGGTGCTCCATGATCGACAGCACGATCTCGTCGCCCTCGCCGATGTTGGGCATGCCAAAGCCATAGGCGACGGTGTTGATCGCCGAGGTCGTGTTCGAGGTGAAGACGATGTTGTCGGTGCTTGGCGCATTGAGGAAGCGGCGCACCGTCTCTCGCGCCTTTTCATAGGCGTCGGTCGCCGCGTTGGACAGGAAATGCAGGCCGCGATGGACGTTGGCGTATTCCTGGGAATAGGCGTGCTGGATCGTGTCCAGCACCACCTGCGGCTTCTGCGCCGAGGCGCCGTTGTCGAGATAGACCAGCTTCTTGCCGTAGACTTCGCGCGACAGGATCGGGAAGTCGCGGCGGATCGCCTCGACGTCGTAGAAATCTCCGATCTTGCCTTGAGCGTTCATCATTTCACCCGTGAGTCACAAACCATTCGTCGAGCCTGCCTTCCAGCGCCTCGACGATCGTCTCGTCGTCCAGTTCCTCGATCACCTCGGCGACGAAGGCCTTGACCAGCAGGCCACGGGCGCTCTTCTCGTCGACGCCGCGCGCCATCAGGTAGAACAGATGGTCGTGATCGATCTCGGTCACCGTCGCGCCATGGCCGCAGACGACGTCGTCGGCGAAGATTTCGAGCTCCGGCTTGGTCGAGAACTCGCCATCGTCCGACAACAGCAGCGTGTTGCAGGCCATCTTGGCATTGGTCTTCTGCGCATATTGGTGGACATTGATGCGGCCCTGGAAGACGCCGCGCGCCTTGCCCGTCACCACATTGCGGATGACCTCGGTCGAGGTCGTGTGCGGCACGGCGTGGTCGAGCACCATCGTCACGTCGGAGTGGGTGTCGCCGGCCAGAAGGTTGATGCCGCGCAGCTTGAAATCGGCGCCTTCGCCCGTCGTCTTGACCATGACCTCCTGGCGCACGAGCTTGCCGCCGGCGTTCATGACGAACAGCGTCAGTTTCGCGTTCTTGCCGATATGGGCCTTGAACTGCGCCAGATGGGTCGCCGTCTCCGGCTGCTCCTGGACAATCAGCCATGTCACTTCGGCATCCTCGCCGAGCACGAGCTGGCTGACCGAACTGACCAGCGCGGCGCCATCACCCGCCTGACGCTCGACGATGACGGCCTTGGCGCCGGCGCCGGCGCGAACGGCCAAGCGCACATGGGTCTGGCCGCCGGCCTGCACATTCTGCAGTTCGATCGACTTTTCAAGCTCCGCGCCATCGGCGATGTCGACAAAATAACCGTCGGCGACGAAGGCGGTGTTCAACGCGCCTATGGCATCGTCGCTGCCATAGGGATCGAGCCCCGGCGCGATGCTGCCGTCAACCAACTTTTCCGACAGGTTTTGCACGGTGACACCGTCAAGGGCCGGTACCTTCACATCGGACTTGCCGTTCAGGACCGGCAGGACGGCGGACCCTTCGACGATCGGCGCGACGGCCTTGGCCATGGCGGCCGGGTCGAAATCCGGCACCACGCTCAACAGCCGGCGGAGATCGGTATAGTGCCAGGATTCGACGCGCCGCGTCGGCAGGCCGTGCTTGATCGCCTCGATAGCGTCGTCGCGCTTCAGCATCACCGCGCCGTCGCCCGGCAGCAGCGACAGCCGGTCGCCGAACGCGTCGATCAACGCTGTCTCGGCCGGTGTCCGCTGCGGTTGTGTGTGCATATTCATCAGTTTGACCTTGCCTTCTGGCATCTCACGCGGCTTCGCCGATCACGCCGGCATAGCCATTGGCCTCGAGGTCGAGCGCCAGCGACTTGTCGCCGGATTTGATGACCTGGCCCTTGTAGAGCACGTGCACGCTATCGGGCACGATGTGCTCGAGCAGCCGCTGGTAGTGGGTGATGACCAGGAACGCCCGGTCGGGCGCGCGCAGCGCGTTGACGCCGTCGGAAACGATCTTCAGCGCATCGATGTCGAGGCCGGAATCGGTCTCGTCGAGCACGCAGAGTTTTGGCTCCAAAAGCTTCATCTGCAGGATCTCGGCGCGCTTCTTCTCGCCGCCGGAGAAGCCGACATTGAGCGGCCGCTTCAGCATCGCCATGTCCATGCTGAGCGAGGCGGCGGCTTCCTTCACCCGCTTCAGGAATTCCGGGATCTTCAGCGGCTCCTCGCCGCGCGCCTTGCGTTGCTCGTTCATGGCCACTTTCAGGAATTCCATGGTCGCCACGCCCGGTATCTCCATCGGATACTGGAAGGCGAGGAAAATGCCCGACGTGGCGCGCTCGGCCGGATCCATCTCTAGGATCGACTGGCCGTTGTAGAGGATGTCGCCTTCGGTCACCTCATAGTCCTCGCGGCCGGCGAGGATGTAGGACAGCGTCGACTTGCCCGAGCCGTTCGGGCCCATGATGGCGGCGACCTCGCCGGCCTTCACCGTCAGGTTCAGGCTGCGGATGATTTCGGTGCCGTCATCGACGATGCGGGCATGCAGGTTCTTGATTTCAAGCATTCTTTTGTTTCCTGAATATCTGTCCGGTCAGCCGACCGAGCCCTCGAGCGAGATACCGATCAGCTTCTGCGCCTCGACGGCAAACTCCATCGGCAGTTGCTGGATGACATCCTTGACGAAGCCGTTGACGATCAGCGCGATGGCTTCCTCCTCGGGGATGCCGCGCTGCATGACGTAGAACTTCTGGTCCTCGGAAATCTTGGACGTCGTCGCCTCATGCTCGAACTGCGCCGTCGAGTTCTTGGCTTCCATGTAAGGCACGGTATGCGCGCCGCACTGGTCGCCGATCAGCAGACTGTCGCAGTTGGTGAAATTGCGGGCGTTGGTCGCCTTGCGGTGCGCCGAGACTTGGCCGCGATAGGTATTCTGCGAGGAGCCGGCGGCGATGCCCTTGGAGATGATGCGGCTCGACGTGTTCTTACCGAGATGGATCATCTTGGTGCCGCTATCGACCTGCTGATAACCGTTGGAAACGGCGATCGAATAGAATTCGCCGGAAGAGTCGTCGCCGCGCAGGATGCAGCTCGGATATTTCCAGGTGATCGCCGAACCGGTCTCGACCTGCGTCCACGAGATCTTCGAGCGGTCGCCACGGCAATCGCCGCGCTTGGTGACGAAATTGTAGATGCCGCCCTTGCCCTCGGCGTCGCCGGGGTACCAGTTCTGCACCGTCGAATATTTGATCTCGGCATCGTCGAGCGCCACCAGTTCGACGACCGCGGCGTGCAGCTGGTTCTCGTCACGCTGCGGCGCGGTGCAGCCCTCGAGATAGGAGACGTAAGCCCCCTCCTCGGCGATGATCAGCGTGCGCTCGAACTGGCCGGTGTTCTTCTCGTTCATGCGGAAATAGGTCGACAGCTCCATCGGGCAGCGCACGCCCTTGGGCACGAAGACGAAGGAGCCGTCGGTGAACACAGCCGAATTCAGCGTGGCGTAGAAATTGTCGGAAGTCGGCACGACCGAGCCGAGATATTTCCGCACCAGTTCCGGATGCTCGCGGATGGCTTCCGAGATCGAGCAGAAGATGACGCCGGCCTGCGCCAGCTCCTTCTTGAAGGTGGTGACGACGGACACGGAATCGAACACCGCGTCGACGGCGACGCGGCCGGATTTGTAGACGTTGTCGCTGGGCTCCTCGAGATCGGAGGCATCGGTCTTCTGCACGCCGGCAAGGATCTCCTGCTCGCGCAGCGGAATGCCGAGCTTTTCGTAGACCTTCAAGAGTTCCGGATCGACATCGCTGAGCGAGGACGGGCCGGGCGTGCTCTTGGGCGCAGCATAGTAGTAGATGTCCTGGAAATCGATCTTCGGATAGTGGACGCGCGCCCAGGTCGGCTCTTCCAAAGTCAGCCAACGCCGATAGGCTTCCAGACGCCATTCCAGCATCCAGGACGGTTCGTCCTTCTTGGCCGAAATGAAACGGATGATGTCTTCGCTCAGGCCCTTGGGAGCCTTGTCGACAGCGATTTCAGTCTGGAATCCGTATTTGTATTGGTCGACGTCGATCTTTCGGACCCGATCGATCGTGTCCTGCACAGCAGGCATATGCGTTCTCCATCCACGCCGGGGTCAAGGCCCGACAGTTTTCAAACTATGGCACCGCGAACGGCAGCCCCTGGAGGCGCCGGAAGTGGCGTAAGTTCCATATAGTGCGTTTCGACCGGAAATTCACCCGGCCACTTGCAAACGCACCGCTCTACCAGGCTGCGAAGCCTGAATTCCTTTTCACCGCGTTCAGGCGGCCTGTTCCCTGCCCGCCCGGCGCTGGGCAATTCCCGCCAGCGCGGTGCGGAACAATTCAATGTCCTCGGCGCCCGTCGCAGTACCGATCGACACGCGCAAGGCGCCCAGACTATCGCCATAGCCCATGGCTTTCAGCACGTGGCTCGGCCCGACCTTGCCCGACGAACAGGCGGAGCCGGCCGACAGCGCCACACCGGCGAGATCAAAGGCGATCTGCGCGGTTTCGGCCTTGATGCCCGCAATAGCGAAGAATGTCGTGTTGGCAAGCCTTGGCGCGCCGGTTCCAAAGATTTCCGCGTCCGGCACCAGCATTTTCACGATGGCTTCGATCTCGTCGCGGTGCTGGCGCACCGCAGCGATCGCCGGCAGTCCGGCCAGCGCTTCGCGCGCGGCGGTGCCAAACCCTGATATAGCGGCGAGATTTTCGGTGCCCCCGCGATGGCCCTTTTCCTGGCCGCCGCCATTGATCAGGGGCTTGGGCATCATCAGATCGGCGCCGGCGACGATGGCGCCGACGCCCTTGGGACCGCCGATCTTGTGCGAAGACAGAATCAAATAATCGGCGTAACCGGCTGACATGTCGATGGAAACGCGGCCCGCGGCCTGAACGGCATCGACGACAAGAATGCCGCCGGCGGCCTTGATGATTTCGGCGATGCGATCGATCGGCTGGATCACGCCGGTCTCGTTGTTGGCGGCGTGGATCGCGACCAGCGGCAGGCCATCGGCCTTGTCATGACCTGCAAGTGCCGCGGCCAAGGCGGCAAGGTCGGCAATGCCGTTGGCATCGACGCCGATGCGCGTCACCTGCGTCGCCGGGAAGCGTCCGCCATTCAGCAGGCAGGGATGATCGGCCTCGCAGACGTAGAGCCGGTTCATGCGCATGCTGCCGCGCCCCATCTGCCAGTCGGGGGTCAGCAGCGTCGAGGCGGCTTCGGTCGCACCGGAGGTGAACACGACATGTTCGGGCCTGGCATTGACCAGACCCGCGACCTCGCGCCTTGCCGTCTCGATCAGGCGCCGCGCGGCGCGGCCTTCGGCATGGACCGATGACGGGTTGGCGGCCACGTCAAGCGCCGCGACCATAGCCTCGCGCGCCGCTGGGAGCAGCGGCGCACTGGCATTATAGTCGAGATAGGCGCGTTTTGCGGCCATTTTCGTCCAGTTGATCCCGTCAGAAGCCATTCGGTCGTCGTATGGCGTTATTTCCTTGAAATTCCAAGGCGAGCCGTCCTATTTACGCGGCTTGCGGCGCGGGTGGCCGGGCTCGACGTCTGGCCACTCAGTTTTGAATAGTTCTAAACTAGCTTCTAAGAAGACGCTCGCCCTGCGTCAAGGCCAGAGGAAGGTCCGTTCCGGGCGCCGCGCATTCGTATTACCTAAGTGGAGTATTTTATGCCTGAGGTCATTTTCACCGGTCCGGCCGGCCGCCTGGAGGGACGCTACCAGCCCTCCAAGGAAAAGAGCGCGCCGATCGCCATCGTCTTGCATCCGCATCCGCAATTCGGCGGCACGATGAACAACAAGATCGTCTACGACCTCTTCTATATGTTCCAGAAGCGCGATTTCACCACGCTGCGCTTCAATTTCCGCGGCATCGGCCGCAGCCAGGGCGAATTCGACCACGGCACTGGCGAGTTGTCGGACGCAGCCGCCGCGCTCGATTGGGTCCAGTCGCTGCACCCGGATTCCAAGAGCTGCTGGGTCGCCGGCTATTCGTTCGGCTCGTGGATCGGCATGCAGCTCTTGATGCGCCGGCCCGAGATCGAGGGCTTCATCTCGATCGCGCCGCAGCCCAACACCTATGACTTCTCGTTCCTGGCGCCCTGCCCGTCATCGGGCCTGATCATCCATGGCGATGCCGACAAGGTGGCGCCGCCGAAGGATGTGCAGGGCCTTGTCGACAAGCTGCACACGCAGAAGGGCATCACCATCACGCAGAAGACCCTGCCCGGCGCCAACCACTTCTTCGCCAACCACGCCGATCTTTTGATCGAGGAATGCGCGGACTATCTCGATCGCCGTCTGGCGGGCGAATTGTCCGATCCGCGGCCCAAGCGGCTGAGATAAGCAGGAAAGGCGCCAGCGCCGATGTACGAGCCTCCCCATTTCCAGGAAACGCGGCCCGACGTGCTGCATGGACTGATCAGGACGCATCCGCTCGGCATGCTGATCTCGAACGGGCCTGACGGCCCGGTCGCCAACGCCATTCCCTTCCTGCTCGACGCCGCAGCGGCGCCGAACGGCAGACTGCGGGCTCACCTGGCCAAGGCCAACCCGCACTGGCGCCTCATTGCCGACAATCCGGCGTCGCCCGTGCTGATCGTCTTCCAAGGCGCCGATGCCTATGTGACGCCCTCCTGGTACGAGACCAAGCGCGAGACCGGCAAGGTGGTGCCGACCTGGAATTATGCCATCGTGCAGGTGCGCGGCGCCGCAAAGGTGATCGACGACCAGGCGTGGCTGGCGCGGCAGATTGGCGATCTGACCGCTTCCCAGGAAGGTGCCCGAGAGGCACCCTGGGCAGTGACCGATGCGCCGCCGCCCTTCATCCAGTCGCAGATCAAGGGAATCATCGGGCTCGAGATCGAGATCAGCGAGATCCACGGCAAGTGGAAGGTCAGCCAGAACCGCCCCGTCGCCGATCGCGCCGGCGTGGCACAGGGACTGGAAAGCGAAGTCGCCGACGCGACCGACATGGCTCGCCTGGTAAGGTCCTACGGCGGCCTGGACAGCAATTAATCCGGCAAAGACTTATCTGTCCGGTGCAATCAGCCGGAACGATGCCTTGCGGACCGGCAACCCTGACGGCGTCGGACGGAAGATGAAGCCGAGCCGGGCAAAGACCAGCCCGCAAGCCAGCGCGAAGGCGCAGCCAAGGCCGAAGCCGGCCACCGTGTCGCTCGGATAGTGTGCGCCGACGAAAACCCTGGTCGAGGCGAGACAGGCGGTGATCACCAGGGCGATGTGCCAGCGCCGCGGAAACAAAAGCAGGAGAACGCCGAACACCGCCCCCATCGTCGTGGCATGGCCGGATGGAAAACCGGCGAAGCGCGCGTCAAAGGCGAAGGGGTGCAGGGCGAGCACGCCAAAATCCTGGAAGTAGAGCGGACGGGCCCGGCCGATCGCATACTTCAGGACATTGACCAGCAGGCCCGACAGGCCGACGGCGCTCAGCACCAGAAAAGCCAGACAAGTCCAGTTGTAGACGAGCATCAGCGATCGCCGTGAAAGGCTGCGCCAATCGGTCAGATTGGCCCCAACGAGCAAAAGTGCCGACGGGATCAGGTACCAGCCACCGAGAGCGAACTGGGTCAGGAATTCCGCCACCCCGGCTCCCGGCCATTGGCCATCGACCAGCCCTGCCAGTGCATCGAGGCGAACAAAGGCCGCCGCCGTCAGCAACACCCAAACGACGAGCCAGACCGGCCATGCGATGTTGGGGTAACGCGCGGGACGAGCGGCAAAGCGCCCTCTCACGATCCGCATGGTGTCGCGAAAATTGCTCAGCGACCGTCGCCTTACCCCAAGGAGCCGACCGGAAACTGAAGGGCGCGATTTTACGAGCATTGGGAATTCGACCCCATTGTTGCCGTCATGGGCATCGACGAGCCGTCATGGCGCCACACGATAGAGGCCGAGCGACAATTTGTCTCCCGACGAATAGTTGAGGCCGTCGATCTCCGCGACCCGTTTCACCGATTTGCCTTGCACCGACAGCATGCCATTCAGTTTCTGCTCGTCCTCGATCTGCGCCAGCCCTAGCGCGCAGGCAGGATCGGCAAGCAGATGCTGCGCCACGCCGCCGACATCGGTCAGCACCGTTTTCGTGCCGACCAGGAACACCAGGCTCGGCTCTTGATACCGCGCCGAGGCCAGCACCGTCGTGTCGCAAGGCTTGTTGGCAAGCACCGCCTGCTTGATCGCCGGGCTCAGCCAGATCGGTTTCAGCGATGGGGCGATGACGCCGAACAGCAAGGCATAGGTGATGCCGGCACAGGCCGCGGTGGCTCCGATGCGGGGCAACGGCACCTGCAGCTGCCGCGAAAACGCGAAATAACCGGTGCCCAACGCGGCGGCGGCCGCCGGTATGCTCCACCAGGAGAAGCTGTGGGTGAGATAGATCGGCGCCCCGATGCAAACCGCCGCCAGTCCGAGGCTGACCACGACCAGGCCGAAGGCGGTCGACCACCACAGCCATTGCTGCCAGCGCTTCAGCGGCGCATTGGCGTCCTCGGGCTGCAATGTCAGCAGCCAGCCGATCAGCAGCGCCATGCCGGGATAGGCCGGAAGCACATAATGCGGCAGCTTGGTCGGGATCAGCTCGAACACCAGCCAGAACGGGATGTACCAGGCGAGGCAGAAGCGCAGCCTGACATCGTCGCGCAGGCGGTTAAGGGCCTGGAGGCCGGCGCCGACCGCGATCAGCCCGAACGGCCACATGAACAGCGAATAGGTCAGCATGTAGAAGCCCGGCGGCAGGCCGTGTGATTCCTCGCCCGACGCGACCTTGCCGAGCATGTCCTTGCCGACGGCTTGCTGCAGGAAAGCGCCATGGCTTTTCCAGGTGATCGCGGCAAGCCAAGGCAGCGCGATCACCACGACGAGCAACAGGCCGCGTCCGACCCTGAGCTTCGATAGCCAGCGCCCGTCACGCTCGAAGGCGAACAGCACCGCGATGGTCAGCGCCGACAGCAGCGGCGCAATCGGCCCCTTGATGAGGACCGCCGCGCCTTGCGCGATCCAGAAAATCCACCAGAGATGGCCGGCGACCGGTTCGTTGCGGCGCGATGCGAGATAGATCTGCGCCAGCGCGCCTTGCGCCGCCACGCAGCAGGCCAGCAGCATCGCATCGGTCTTGGCGTCGCGCCCTTCGAAGGCCGTGGCGAAGATCGCGGCCATCACCAGGCCGGCGGCGATACCGGCATTGGCGCCGAAAAGATTGGTCCCCGTCCAAACGATCGCCAGCACCGCAATGGCAATGCCCAGTGCCGAGATCGTGCGATAGACCCAGATCGGCGCCTCGGCGCCTTTGCCGCTCAGCGTCACCGCCGCCGACTGCAGCCAGTAGATGCCGATCGGCTTCTGGTAGCGCGAGGCCTCCTGGAAGCGGATGTCGACATAGTCGCCGCTCTCGGCCATCTGCTTGGTCGCCTGGACGAAGCGCGACTCGTCCCGGTCGATCGGCGGCAGCGATGCCAGCCCCGAGAGCGTCATCACCAGGCTGAACAGGAAAAGAAGAATGTAGTTCCTGTTCAACGCCATGCATCAGCCTCTCTAACCATTTTTCGACGTGACGGGCCGCTCAATCGACCTTGGTCATCGCCGCCTTGCGCTCATTGGCGATCAGCCAGAGATTTCTGATGTAGATGAACATGCCCATGGCCTGGCCGGCGATGAACACCGGATCCTGGCGCTGGATGGCATAGATCAGAAGCAGGCCGCCGCCGAACAGGGAGAAGAACCAGAAGGCTACCGGCACGACGCTGCGCTTGGCCTTTTCCGAGGCGAGCCATTGCACGACAAAACGCATGGTGAAGAAGAACTGCGCAACGAAGCCGAGCAGGATCCACGCATCGAATTGCTTGATGAAAACCTGGTGAAGCCAGGTCCCCAGTTCCTGAAGCACGTTAAACACGCTTGATTTCCTCTACTTTTGGCATTCTGCGGCGCCGGCGGCGCAGCCACCAGACACCGCCGAGATCGAGCGCGCCCTGCAGGCCGCGGTCGAAAATGCCGTAATTCGACTTGCCGTGGCGGCGCGAGCGGTCGACGACATCGCAATGCACGACGCGATAGCCTTCCTGGATGACCAGGGCTGGGACGAAGCGGTGGGTGCCGTCGAAGAAGGGCAATTTGCGCAGGATGTCGGTGTGGATCGCCTTCAGGCCGCAGCCGGTATCGCGCGTCTCGTCATGCAGGATCGCGCCGCGCAGCCAGTTGGCGAAACGCGACGCCAGCTGCTTGACCTTGCTGTCTCGGCGCTTGAGGCGCTGGCCCTGGGCGGCGCCGAAATCAGGACCGGCCTGCCGCAAGGCATCGACCAGCACCGGAATGTATTGCGGATCGTTCTGGCCGTCGCCGTCGATGGTGGCAACGATGCCGCCGCGCGCCGCCCATGCGCCCGAACGCACCGACAGGCTCTGGCCGGCGGATTTCTGGTGCCGCAATTCCCGCACCGGAAAAGAGCGAAGCGCCGCCTGTTCGGCAAGCACGGCAGCCGTCTCGTCGGTCGAGCCGTCATTGACGATGATCAGTTCGAAGTCGCGCCCGGCCATCGCCGCCTCGATCTCGTCGATCAAGAGCGGCAGGTTTGCCGCCTCGTTCCTGCAAGGAATGACGATGGATATCAATGCGTCCGGCATGTCGCGTCGGGGCTCTGTCGTGGAATGTGGCATTGATGGATGCCATGCGGTGCCGCTCGAGGTCGTGGGCTGCAAGAACCTTTGGCGCGGCGCCTCATTACCCCGGCCGAAACGATGAAGCAAGCGTGACGGCATTATCCGCGCGGGCCGCAAAACCGGATTCCACTTTTGCTGATCGCGACCTCCTGGTTGGCGCGCGATCTGATGCAAAACCGGATTCCACTTTTGCTGATCGCGCTTGGATGCTAAACGCGCCCGTTCACATATGCCCGCGCCGGACCGGGCGGACGCTTTCGGGAAAGAAACCATGCCTGCCTTCAAATCCGATTTCCTGCGCACGATGAGCGAGCGCGGCTTCATCCACCAGATTTCGGATGAGACCGGCCTCGACCAGCTTTTCGCCAAGGAAACGGTCACCGCCTATGTCGGCTATGACGCCACCGCCACCAGCCTGCATATCGGCAATCTGATCTCGGCGACCATGCTTTACTGGCTGCAGGAAACCGGACACCGGCCGATCGCCCTGATGGGCGGCGGCACGTCGATGATCGGCGACCCGTCCTTCCGCGACGACCAGCGCAGCCTTTTGACGCCGGAAGCGATCGCCACCAACATTGAAGGCATCAAGCGCATCTTCGGCCGCATCCTGCGCTTCGGCGACGGCCCGAACGACGCCATCATGGTCAACAATGCCGACTGGCTGATGAAGCTCAACTATGTCGAGTTCCTGCGCGATGTCGGCCGGCATTTCTCCGTCAACCGCATGCTGACCTTCGACAGCGTCAAGCTCAGGCTCGACCGCGAGCAATCGCTGTCGTTCCTCGAATTCAACTACATGATCCTGCAGGGCTATGATTTCGTCGAGCTCGCCCGGCGCCAGAACTGCCGCCTGCAGATGGGCGGATCGGACCAGTGGGGCAACATCATCAATGGCGTCGATCTCGGCCATCGCATGGGCACGCCGCAGCTTTACGCCCTGACCACGCCGCTGCTGACGACATCGTCGGGCGCCAAGATGGGCAAGTCGGCGAAGGGTGCGGTGTGGCTCAACGGCGACCTCTTCTCGCCCTATGATTTCTGGCAGTACTGGCGCAACACCGAGGACGCCGATGTCGAGCGCTTCCTGAAGATATTCACCCGCCTGCCGCTCGACGAAATCGCGCGCCTGGCCGCCCTCGGCGGCTCCGAGATCAACGAGGCCAAGAAGATCCTGGCCACGGAGACGACGGCGATCGTTCATGGCCGCGAAGCGGCGAACCAGGCCGAGGAAACCGCCCGAAAGACCTTCGAGGAGGGGGCGCTCGCCGAGACATTGCCGACCGTCGGCGCCGACAAGGCAGCACTCGAAGCCGGCGTTGGCATCCTGTCGCTGCTGGTCACGGCCGGGCTGGCATCGTCCAATGGCGAGGCGCGGCGCCACATCCAGGGCGGCGCGGTTCGCATCAACGACCAGTCGGTCAATGACGACCGCCGCATGGTGACGCTTCAGGATCTGAGTCCGGAAAACGTCGTAAAGCTTTCATTAGGCAAGAAAAAACACGTTCTGGTGCGGCCGGCCTGAGGCCGTTCATCGATATTCGAAGATCGACCGGAATATGCCCGGCGCGATCACCGACAGCGGGTTGACGTCGAGCACCGGCTTGTTGGCATTGCCCCTGAGCCGGTAGGTGACGCCGATCAGGCCGCGGTCGCGGCCGTTGCCCAGCAGCGCGCCGACGATGGGCAATTCGCCGAAGATGCGGTTGAGGCCATAGACCGGCATGAAGGTGCCGGTCATGTCCATATTGTTGTTCTGGTCGTAGAGGATGCCCTGGAACGTCGTGCCGATGCGCGGACCGCGCAGCACGCCATTGGCCAGCTTCAGATAGCCGCTGCCTTTCTCGATCTCGGCATAACCGCGTTCGAACTTGACCCGCGATGTGTCGAGATTGCCCTTGACCGCCTGGTTGAGGCTGCGGTTGTCGCCGGCCGGCGTGGTCGAGACGATGGAGGCGAGCTTCGGTTCGTTGACGATGAAGAAGTTGCTGGTGTCGACCTTGCCCTTCATCGGCCCGTCGCCGGCCCCCGTCAGCGCCAGCATGATCGAGCCGCCTTCCATGTGCTCGTAGACGTTCAGGAACCTCAATATCGCGCCGGCGTCCGCTGACTTCACGTTGAGCGAGCGCCGGCCATCGCCGGTAGTGTTGCTGATGGCGATGGCCGCGCCCGAACTTGCCGTGGCGCTGACCTTCAGCCCGTTCACCCTTGATCCGGCCGCGCTGTAGTCGAGCTTCAAATTGGACAGTTGCTCGTCATGGAAGCCGGTGAGCCGCTCGACGTCGGCGCTGACGGAAATGTTGTCTGTTCCGGTCGTCTTGGTCGCGGTGTCCACATCGGACGTGAACTGCTTGATGAGCGAACGGGCGTCGAGCGCGCTGCCTTTTATGTCGACGGCGTAGCCCTTGCCCGAACGCTTCACCGAAATCGCGACGTCGTCACCCCGGTTCAAGGTGACCTTGCCGAACTTGGCCGACGACAGGGCGCCGTTGACCAGCACGATGCTGCCGTCGATGGAGAATGTTTTGCCGTCGAGGTTGAAATCGGACAGTGTCGTGGTGTCGCCGACCTTGGTCATGACGAAGGTGACGTTGGCGGGAACCCCTGCCCCCTTGCTCCAGCCGGCCCAGGGAATGTCCAGCCTGGCATTGGTCAGGTCGGCCGAGACGTTCTGGTTGCCGCTGCCGCTCTTGTCGATCGCGACCTTCACCGTTCCGCCAAGCAGCGGCGTCAGGCCGGGCATGGCCGCTGCACGGACCTTGTCGTCGAGCACCAGGGCCACCTTGCGGCTGCGCGCCGGCCCGTTGTCCGCCAGCGGCTCTATAAGGTCGAGTTCGGCCGGAATGCCGTTGAGCGCTGCCTTGGCGGAGATCACCGCCTTTTCCGGATCGACGGTGATCGAACCGTCGGCATCGGTCACGGTCTGTCCCTCGAACGGCTTGGCCAGCGACAGGCCGGTGTAGTCGAGCGACACCAGCCAGTCGAGCTTCGACGTATCGACGCCGGACTGCAGTGGAATATCCGCCCGGACATGGCCGGTGACGCTGCCGGACAGATCCTCCGGCAGGAAGCCGACATGGCGCATGGCGTTGATCGGCTCGTAGGAGGCGAGTTCGGCGACAGCCGGCGCCTCGCCCTCCACATCGATGTCGAGGGCGCCGATGACCGGCGGGCGGTTCGCCGCCTTGACCGCCAGCGTACCGTTGCTGGCCGCCACGGTGCGGCCGCTGGGCATGAAGACGGTGCCCGAGGAGAGCGAAATGTCGACGTCATTGCCGTGGAAGGCGACGACGCCGACAGCGTCGCGTATCGGCGGGATGCGGCCGGCCGTGTCAAAACGCGAGCCTTCGATCTGGAAGCGGCCGAACACCTCGTCGGCCGAAAGCGGCACGCCGTTGCCGAGGCGATCCGGCACCACCTGGAACTGGAGGTTGGCATCGACAACCCGGCCGCCGAACAGATTGTCCAGCACCCAGAGCCGCGCATTGCGCGCCGAAAACCACGGCCACAGCTGCTTGACGTGCGAGACCGGCATGTCATGCACGTTGAGCGCCAGATTGATCCCGGGGGCCTTGCCGTCAACGAAAGCCACGGCCGCGGTGCCGAGTACCTCGCCGGCAGCGGCGGACCGAACCGCGATCTGCTCGGCCACCAATTTGTGGCTCTCGGTCTGATAGACGCCGGCGATGCGGGCGAGGAAGGTCAGCGCGGGCTCGGGCGATTCCGATGGCGCCAGGGTCGAACCGTCGCTGGTCAGGTCATAGCGGTAGGACGGTTCCTCGCCCGCCGCCCCTGTCGCCGGCTTTGGCCCTATCGAGCCGCCGAAATTGAAAGAGGACCGGCCGGTTTTCAGCAACAGCCTGTCGACCTGGATCTTGTTGCTGCCATGGACAAGCGTCGCATCGACATCGACATCGGCAGGCAGCAAGCCGCGCGTGCCAAGATCGAGCACCGACCCGGCGGACGACAGAGAGGCCGTCAGCCGTGATTCATTGGTGCCGGATCCTTCCGCTCCTGTCAGCTTCAACGCGATCGCGCCCAGCTTCCCGGCGCCGGTGTCGTCGGCAGATGACAGATCGACGCTCGCAGTCAGCGCCGTGACGCGATGGGCGGCGACATCCTGGGTGGCGGAGGCGGCAACCGTGACCTTCCTGCCGTCGACATCCGCCTCTGAGGAAAACTCCACAGCGCCCGGCCCCGATTGTACGACGGTGGCGTCGGCGATCTTGACCAGCTTGATCGCCCCCGCATCGGGCAGCACGAATTCGACATTGCTGAGATCGATCCGGCGCATCGAATCTTCCCGCACGGCGTCGAGCGCGCGATGTATGTTGCCGAACAGCGCGTCGGACAGTCTCTCCGGATCGACGAGGCCGTCCTCATTGCGCAATTGCGCTGTCCAGTCGCCGCCGGACGGCATCGCCGCCACAACGATGTGAGCATCCGATATCCTGGCGCTGGTCAGCCGCACCTCTCCCCAAAGAAGCGGGATCAGGCGCATGCCGAAGCGGACGCGGCCAGCATCCGCCATCGGTTTGTCGTCCGATGTCTTCAGGCTGACGTCGCTGACCTGAAGCGCGACGAAGCTCGAACTGTCGAGCGTGATGCGCGCCGGCCCGACCGCCACGTTGACATCGACACCGGCGAGTTTCTCGATGGCGGTCTCCGCTTCCGCCCGAAGCCGCTCGGAGCCGATCCCGGATACTCCGACCAGATAGACAACGACCGCGGCCAGCAACACGAACGCGACCATGCCGGCGAACACGCGCGAAAGGGTGCGGAAGCCGCGGCCGATCGACGCCTGGCCGAGTGGTGGAACGCGGCACGCGGACGGCAAAGCCCCCAGGTCGGTGATCTCGTCACGCCTGAACCGGATCTTCTCGTGCTGCGGTTGCTCCTGATCCACGCAATCTTCCGTTGTACAAATTCGCTCGTGGACGAATCCCCGGTCGACACTATATCGGTGTGGCGTCGCGCGTAACCTCAAACAAGGGCATCGATATGGCTGACCTCGACGTGGGCGATCTTGCGCCGCAATTCGATCTGCCGCGGGATGGCGGCGGCTCACTCAGCCTGGCCGCATCGGCCGGCAAACCCGTGGTGCTCTACTTCTATCCGCAGGACGACACAACAAGCTGCACCCAGGAAGCGATCAGCTTTTCGCAGCTGAAACCGGAATTCGAGAAGGCAGGCGCCGTCGTGATCGGTCTGTCACCAGACAACGTCAAGAAGCACGACAAATTCAAATCGAAATACAACCTCACCGTCGACCTCGCCGCCGACGAGGAGCGCAAGGTGATCGAGGCCTACCATCTGTGGGTCGAGAAATCGATGTATGGCCGCAAATATATGGGCGTCGAGCGAGCGACGTTCCTGATCGGCCGTGACGGTCGGATCGCCAGGATTTGGCGCAAGGTCCGGGTCAAGGGCCATGCCGAGGAAGTGCTGGAAGCCGTTCGCGCGCTTTGAGCGTGGCCAAGGCCGATACGAGCCGTCCCTACTCGTCTGATGTTTGCGCCTTCGGCTGCCGCTGTGCCTGCCAGGATTTCGTGACATGGATCGCACGATCGGCCAGCGCGGCGAGATGGCCGCGCAGACCGCGCGCGCCGATCATCGACGACAGCCTGACTGATTGCGTGGCGAAGCGCCGCTTGAAATCCTCGCCGCCGCAGAGAAAATCGACTTTGGCAAGGCCACGGTCTAGCGACCACTGGATATAGTCCATCATCAGCACCATGCCCGGAGAGGCGCGCTCATATTCGGGATCATAGGTCGTGACGAAAGCCATCATCGTGCCGTGCTGCTCGAAATTGATCGAGACGGCGACGATCGTGCTGTCGAGTTCCAGCACGAAGATGCGCAACAGCCCGAGTTCGGCCAGCGCCGAAATCAGCGCGGCGAGAACGGGCGAGCCCTCGTCGAACAGGTCGGAGGCGCGGCCATGCCGGGCGAGCCAGAGGCGCTTCAGCACCGCGACGCGTGCGAGCACCGGCTCGCGTGGGTCGTCCGCATCGAGCAGGCGGAAACGCAGCGCACCGGCTTCTTCCATGAACTTGCGGCCACGACGGTAGTTCTGCCGGGCTTTCTTGGACAGCGCCTCGAACCATTCCGCCCCACTTTGCCAGGGGCCGACGACACGGTAGCTGATTTCACTGCGGTGGTTGGGTCGAAGCGCCTTGCCATGGCGCGAGGCCGGATCCAGCAGGGCCCGGACACCGGCATCCGGCAGCAGGCGATTGAGATAGACAAGGTCGAAGCCGCCTTGGTCAAAAACATGCTGCCAGAGGCGGGAGATCACCTGCGGATCGCTTTCGGGCGCAACTAGCGCGTCGCCATAGTCGCTGTGAGCCTTCGCCGCCCATTCGAGCATGCGGATGCCGGAGCGCTTGAAAGTGGCGAGCGCGATCACGCCGTCGAGCCGATCGCCATTCCAGGCAAGCCCGATCCTGAGCGTGCGCCGCTCCTGATGCGGAGCGGTGCGCCACCACGCCGCGATCCAGTCCGGGTGCTGGAAGACAAGCCCGCCGGCCCGCTGCCAGAGCGCGGTCCAGGCCGGTGCGATCTCGGCCAGGCGCGCCGCCGATGTCACGACTTCGAAAGTGCGTGTCCGCGGGATCGCCAGCACGAAGGGAGCGTTCATGGCCGTGTCCCTTCCGATGATCGCGAGGTCCTTGGCTTGGCGGGCCGGATGCGCCTGGCAATATGCCCCCACATCCGCTTCAACGGCATCACATAAAGGCCGGCGAGGGACTGGTAGTCGCGCACATTGCGGTCGACCAGTCCGAACTTGAAGTCCTCATCGGGCCTCGGCACGCATAAGGTCCCGAACAGCCGATCCCAGAACGAGAAGAGCAGCCCGAAATTCTTGTCGTAGTGGCGCGGATCGGTGCTGTGATGCAGCTGGTGCCAATGAGGACACAAGATCACACTGTTGAGCGGGCCAAACGAAATCTTGAAATGCGTGTGCCTGACGAAATCCATCATCAGGATGTTGCGCATGACATAGACGTTGACGCCTAAGACGGTCAGTTCGACAAGGTTCAGTGAAATCAGCGACCAGATGCCGAAGCAGACGCCGACGACGAGGCCATCCCAGGCGCGATTCATCAGCTCGTCGAGCGGGTGGACCCGGTCCTTGGTGATCCCGACCATCACCTCGGCCGAGTGATGCACCTTGTGCAATTCCCAGAGCACCGGATAGCGGTGCTGGGCGACGTGATAGAGGTAATAGGAAATATCGTAGGCGAGCAGCATGGTGATGGTGAAGATCAGCACCGTCACCGGGCCTGCCGGTCCCTCGACCAGCGGCGGCTGGAACTGGAAGAGTGTCGAAAACAGCCAGTTGGTTGCGTAGCCCACCGCCGAGACGAAGACTATTCCGGCGGGCAGCATCAGGAAGGGCATCAGGGCCTTCTTCGTGACCCAGAACAGCAGGTCGGCCCTCGCCGAGGGATGGGTGATGACCTCGTGCGGGATGACGAACTCGAAGAACTCCTTCCAGCTCTTCTCCTCGACCGTGCGCCAATAGGCGACGAGCGCGCTGACAAAAGCAGTCAGCAGCAAAAGCCCGGTCGCCAGCAAACTGGTGCCCGAGATCTTGTCGAGGATCTTGCCAGCCAGATCGCCCAGCATTCCTACCGCCATAGTGAATCCCAAACCCCGGTACTGCTTCTAATCGAAAACCGTCAATTAAAAGCAATCGAAGACAGTTAAGGAAACCTAGACCTTGATCGCGACCGACAGGCCGCTCGGCTGGCAGGAGATTGGCGCTCATCGCCAATGATTCACGGCATTACGCGCGCTTCCTTGGCCATCTTCATACAACCCTATGCGCGCGCCGCGTGCTTTCGGCATCGGGCGATCGGCCCGGCAAGCCTTTGTTAACCCTAATAATGTGTAATCAAGCTGTCGTGGTGTCGTAAACGAAAGCTTGGTCCCGTGAACGCAACCGGTCAGTCCGCAGTCTTCGGCAGGCGCAAGGAACCGCACACGGTCATCATCGCCCGCGGCAACGAGATCAGGCATTTCACGATCCGGCCCTGGCTGGCGGCATTCATCGGCTCGGCACTCGCCGCCATTGCCATCGGCTACCTCCTGGCCACCTCCTATCTCGTGCTGCGCGACGACCTGATCGGCGCCACCACCGCGCGCCAGGCGCGCATGCAGCAGGCCTACGAAGACCGCATCTCGGCGCTCCGCGCCCAGGTCGACCGCATCACCAGCCGCCAGTTGCTCGACCAGCAGTTGATGGAAAACAAGGTCAGCGAACTGATTGAACGCCAGACACAGCTCAGCCAGCGCCACGGCCGTCTCGGACCATTGCTCGATCGCGCCGAGAACGAGGTGGGAGCAGCGCCCGCCGAGGACCCGGCCGCGGCCGCCAAACCGGACAAGCACGCCGAGGTGACCGGCAGCATCAGCCAGCCCGCGCGGAATTATGCGGTCGCAAGCCTTGGCGCCGACCTGGGTGCTGCCGATACCAGGCCGTTCTCCTTGTGGTCGACCCGCACCGATCCGCTGCCTAGCGATACAGCCGCCGATCGTGCCGACAAGCTGTTCGTCTCGATCAACCAGTCGCTGAAATCCATCGAAAACGAACAACTCACACGCATCAGCACGCTTGCGGACAATGCCTACAAGAGCGCCGATGCCATCCAGCAGGTGCTGCAGGCGGCCGGACTGCCGGTCGACAGCGATTTCGGCAAGAACGAAAGCGATGTCGGCGGCCCGCTGATCCCGCTCGACAGTTCGATGATCTTCGACAGCAAGGTCAAGGAACTGGACGAAGCCCTGGACACGCTCGACCAGTTGAAGAAGGAGGCGCGCCAGCTGCCGCTTGCCAACCCCGCCCCTGGCCACCCCGTCACCAGCCCGTTCGGCGTGCGCACCGATCCCATCCTCGGCACCGCAGCACTGCATTCGGGCATGGATTTCAGGGCGCCCATCGGCACGGCGGCCAAGGTCACGGCGCCCGGCATCGTCACCAAGGCCGGCTGGAACGGTGGCTATGGCCGCATGGTGGAGGTCGACCACGGCAACGGCTTTGCCACCCGCTACGGGCATCTCAGCGAAATCGACGTGACCGTGGGCGAGAAGCTGGACGCGGGCGCCATCATCGGCAAGACCGGCAGCAGCGGCCGCTCGACGGGCCCGCATCTGCACTATGAAGTGCGCCACAATGGCGAAGCGATCGATCCCTTGCGCTTCCTCACCGTCGGCAAGAAGGTGGCCCAGTACCTCTGAGGCGCGCCAGTCCTGACCTGATTGGCACATACCTCTCGAATGGATCTTCCCGCTTTGATTTCGAGGTGAGTGATCGCCATTCCGTGCGGCCTTTCGGCCGCCTGTTTCGCCTCTTGGGCCTTCCCAGCAGACGCATCATCCCACGCGCCGGCAAGGCGACTGGGTCCACGGCCTTAGGCCCCAGTCTAGCCCGGTGCGGCTTGCAGCCTTCCCGGTGTGATGTTGCTCCCGAATTATTTTTGAATTCCATTTGACTAAATAAATCTTTGGTGCGAACCTTGCGTCAATCGGGAGCGCAAGGCATGGCATTGCGGGGGACCAATCAGGAGTTCGGGAGGCCGTACAACCGGCGCATCGTGCTTGAGTCCATCCGCCTGCATGGGCCGATCGCCCGCGGCGAAATCGCCAGCCGCGTCGGCCTGACCGTCCAGACCGTATCGACCATCGTTCGCGAACTGGAAGACCAGGGCTACATCCTCTCCCTGCGCGAGGAGCCCAGGGGGCGCGGCCTGCCGCCGGCGACGCTGCGCATCAATCCCGAGGGCGGCTATGCCGTCGGCATCCATATCACCCCACTCGGTATCGATGCCGCTTTGATCAATCTGAGCGGCGACGTGATCGAGAGCATTTACCGCGAGGCCCCGAGCGCGACGCCCGACCATGCCTTCGAGCTGATCGGTGCGATGGTGATTGAATTGACTGGACTACGGGCCGGCGGACGGGTGCTTGGGGTCGGCCTGGCCCTGCCCGGACCGTTCGGCGTCGAATCCATGAGCTTCGTCGGCCCGACGACCATGACCGGCTGGAAGGATGTGGCGCTGCGCGAGCGGCTGGCAGCCTCGACCGGACTGCCGGCCTTCTTCGAAACCGATATGGTTGCGGCGGCCATGGGCGAGCGGCTCTACGGCCTCGGCGCCCAATTCTCCGACTATTACTATCTCTATTTCGGTGTCGGCCTCGGCGGCGTCATGGTTCACGACGGCTCCGTGCAGCGCGGCGCCTGGGGCAATGCCGGCGAGGTCGGACACATCCCTGTCGTTCCGGGCGGCGAGGCCTGTCCCTGCGGCAACCGGGGCTGCCTCGAAAGATACCTCTCGCTCGAGGCGCTTCGGCGCTGGAACGGCACAGAGGCCGACTGGGTCGCGGAAGTCGCGCCGATCTTCCACAATGCCGTCGCCGTCATCGAGAACCTGTTCGACCCCGAAACGGTCATCCTCGGCGGGCTGGCGTCCACCGACCTGCTCGAACGGCTGGCCGGTTCGACCGGCGGCCTGCTCAACTCCGTCTCGGCGCGCAAGGACCGCATCGCGCCTCGGCTGATGGTCGCGCGCGGCGGGCAACATTCGGTGCTGCGCGGCGCCGCCGCGCTTGCGGTCTCGGGAGTGCTGTCGCCGCGCTTCGGCCAGATGTTCGCCGCCGAGCGTGAGCGCGGCCGCGATCCTCTGACGGCCAAGGAGGTTGCCTGATGAGCGAACCGCTGCTGGTGCTCGACAACGTCACCAAGAACTATGGCGCGATCGAAGCACTGAAGGGGATCAGCTTCTCCATCGGCAAGGGCGAGGTCGTGGCGTTGCTGGGTGACAACGGCGCCGGCAAATCCACGCTGGTCAAGATCATATCAGGCGGACTGGAGCCGACCTCGGGCCGCATGCTGTTCGAAGGCAAGGAGTTTCTCGCGAGGTCGCCGGCCGAGGCCAAGGCGGCGGGCATCGAAACCGTCTACCAGGACCTGTCGCTCTGCACCAATGTCGACGTGGTGGCGAATTTCTTCATGGGCCGCGAGATCACCAGGAAGGTGCTCGGCATTCCGGTGCTCGACGAGCGCGCCATGGAGGCCGTCGTCTCCAAGGCGCTGGCCAGCGCCGGCACCCGCATTCCGTCGCTGCGCACCAATGTCGAGCATCTCTCGGGCGGCCAGCGGCAAGCCATCGAACTCAACCGTTTTGTCCACTGGGGCGGCAAGCTGGTGCTGCTCGACGAGCCTTTCGCGGCGCTGGGCGTCGAGCAGACGCGGCGCGGTCTCGACATGATCCGCCAGGTGGCGAGCCAGGGTATCGGCGTCGTCATCATCACCCACATCATGCAGCAGGCTTTTCAGGTCGCCGACCGGATCGTGGTGATCCGGCAAGGCGTCGTGGCGGGTGATGTCGCCAGAAACAAGACAAGTCCCGATGCGGTGATCAACATGATCACCGGGGAGACGCTTGCCGGTGCCGGACCGGCGGGCTGAGGGATACAAAGAGGGGTCCGGCTCAACAGGAGCGAACGACATGAAGCGAATACTTCTTGCTGTCTTCGGTATCCTGGCACTGGCCGTTGCCACGCTCACGCCGGCATTCGCCCAGTCCAAGGGGACCGTCTACTATCTGGTGCCGACATTGCTCGATGAGTTCCAGACCGGCTCGGTCACCGCGCTGGAGCTGTTCTTGAAGCAGGTCGGCTACGACACAAAGACGCTGAACGCCGACAACAAGACCGACGCGCAGCAATCGCAGATGAACGACGTCATCGCGCTGAAGCCGGCGGCGATCATCCTGGCGGCGGTCGACTTCAATGCGTTGAAGCCGTCGATCGAGGCCGCGCGCGCCGCCGGCATCCCGGTGGTCGAGTTCGACCGCCAGATCACCTCGACGCCTTCCGACTTCACCTCGGTGGCGGGTACCGTCGAGATCGGCCATATCGCCGCGGACCAGGCCGAAAAACTGCTGAAAGCCAAGAACGGCTCCGTGAAGGGCAAGGTGCTGCAGGTGCTCGGCGATCCCGGCGATCCCTATACGCTCGACATCCAGAAGGGTTTCGAGGAGAAGATGAAGGCGTTCCCGGACGTCAAGATCATCTCGCTGCCGGCCATGCAGTGGGAGGCCAGCAATGCCGGCACCATCGTCGCCGATCAGATGCTGGCAAACCCAGACATCGACCTGATCTTCAGCCATGCCGCGCATCTCTCGGTCGCCGCCGTCGCCTCGATCGAGGCCGCCGGCAAGAAGCCGGGCGACGTCATGCTGATGAGCTCGAACGGCGCTCCGGTCGGCCTCGACCTGATCCGCAAGGGCTGGCTCAATGTCGAAGTCGAACAGCCGCTCTACGCACAGGCCGCGGCCGTCGCCATGTTCATGGACAAGGTCGTCAAGAAGCAGGAGATCAAGCCCGGCGACTATGACGTGCTTGGCCTGAAGTCGGTCGTGACCAAGGAAGCCTGGGGTCCGAACATCAAGATCCCGGGTGCGGCCATCACCAAGGAAAACGTCGACAATCCGGCCTTCTGGGGCAACCAGAAGCCGCCGACGGACACCGTCAAATCGGTCGAATAGACCGACGCGTAAGCCGCTCCGGGCCACTCTGGTCCGGAGCCACTCCGCCGCAATTCCAATCCGCGCAAGATCGTCACCGAAAATCGAATTTTCGGGGTCATGCGCCAGCCGGATCAGTCCATGACCCTCCGCACCCGCCAAGCCCTGGAGTTCGCCCTCGACAACCTCGTCTGGTTCATGTTGGTCTTCGTGCTGGTGGTCTTTTCCATCTTCATCCCGAACTATTTCCAGCTCGGCATCTTCGCCAACATCATCGAGGCATCGAGCGTACTCGGCGTCATGTCGATCGGCCTGGCTCTGGTCATCATCGCCGGCCACATGGATCTGTCGGTCGAATCCGTCGCCGCACTCAGCGCCATGGCGGTCGGCATCCTGTTCTGCTCGTCAGGCATCGGCCTTGGCGTTCAACTGCATCCCGAATGGCTGATGGTCCCGGTGTCGCTGCTGCTGGCGCTGACCGTGGGCGGCCTGATCGGCGCCTTCAACGGGTTTCTGGTCGTCAGGGTCAAGATGAGCGCCTTCATCATCACGCTGGCGTCCTACATCTGGGTGCGCGGCCTGGTGCTGGTGATTTCGGGCGGCCGCTCGGCGCAGGATCTTGCACCGGCGATCCGCTGGTTCGGCATCCAGCGGCTGATCGGCCTGCCGCTCACCGCCTGGATCGCCATCGCCTGTTTTGTCGTCTTCTCGCTGATCATGGCCAAGACACCGTTTGGCAGGCACCTGGTGATGATCGGCGGCAACGAGACGGCGACCTTCCGGGCCGGTATCCGGGTGAACCGAAACCTCGTCATCGCCTTCGTGCTTGCCGGCGCCATTGCCGGCCTTGCCGGTTGGCTGCTGGCGATCCGCACCTCGGGCGCCACCGCAAATCTCGGCGTCGGCCTTCTGTTCAACGCCTTTGCCGCGGTCGTCATCGGCGGCGTCAGCCTGAAGGGCGGTGTCGGCACCTTGCCCGGCGTCTACGCCGGCGTGCTTCTGCTCTCGGCCATCAACACGGCGATCAATCTCATGGGACTACCGGCCAATTTCACCCAGGTCATCCACGGACTGCTGGTATTGGCGGCCGTGCTGCTCGACGCATTCAAGCAAACCATTCGCCAGAGACTGGCATGACAGGACCGCTCGCATGGCTGGACGATTGAAAGACAAGGTGGCGCTGATCATCGGCGGCGCGCGCGGCATCGGCAAGGGCATCGCACTGCGCTTTGCCGAAGAAGGCGCAATGCTGGTGCTGGCCGACAGCGAGGCTGAGTCCGGGCAAGCGACCGCGGATGAACTCGGTGTCCCCTTCATCGGCACCGACATTTCGCAAACGCGCGACGCCGAGGCCGCGGTGGCATTGGCGCTGAAGCAATACGCCCGCCTCGACATCATCATACAGAATGCCGGGATCTATCCCTGGCAATTGATCGAGAACACCAGCACCGACGACTGGGATCGCGTGATGGCCGTCAATCTGCGCGGCACCTTCAATGCCACCCGCGCAGCCCTGGTGCCGATGAAGGCGCAGCGCTCCGGACGCATGCTCTACACCTCCTCCATCACCGGGCCGCATGTCACCAGCCCCGGCCACGGCCATTATTCGGCGACAAAGGCAGGCATCAACGGCTTCATCCGGGCAGCGGCGCTGGAATTCTCCGGCTACGGCATCACCGTCAACGGTGTCGAACCCGGCAACATCCTGACCGAAGCCATCCAGCAGCATCGCGGCGCCGCCTATATCAAGAACATGGAGGATTCGATCCCGCTCGGCCGGCTCGGCAGTCCGCGCGATGTCGCCAATGCCTTCCTGTTCCTTGCCTCGGACGACGCCAACTACATCACCGGCACGACCATTGTCGTCGATGGCGGGCAATTGCTGCCCGAGGGCAAGGATTTCCGCATGGTGCCGCCTTGAGAAATCAGGTCTTCGGGCGACGCGGGAAAGATCAACTCAAAGGAGGCGCCAGGACGCTCGCCTGCCGTGGCCTGCAACCTCAGATCCATCAAAAAACCCGCCACGGGAGCGGCCCGCGGCGGGCTTTTGGAGTGGCTACATCCCGGGGGAATCGACCGCTGCTGGTTGTACTGTGTACCGCGTCACCATTTCAGCCTATGGTGTGATCGCGGAAGAAGGGGCCAGCCATCACCTGTTGTCGCGCCGAAAAGCCCTCGCACCCTTGCCGAGCGACCTGGCAGCCTCCTCGGCATCCCGCCAGCCTTTCAGCTTGATCGTCTTGCCCGTGCCCAGCACGGAGGACAAAAAGAACTGCTCGATCTCCCGACGCAAATCCTGCGGCAAATGGTCGGCAGCGACGGGCTTGTCCGGCGCATCCTCCTTACGCGGGCAGAAAATATAACGATCGTTGCGGATGACCGCCCCATCCGGGTCTTTCTGCTTCACCCGCAATGCACCGAGCAGATCGCATTTGATGACCACGCCGGGTGCTGTCGCGGCCTGATGGATCACCATCCCGTCGAGCGGATCACCATCCTCCCCGACGGTGGAAGGTACGAACCCCCAATCATAAGGGTATGTGTTGCCGATCGGCAGCGGCCTTGAATATTGAAAGACGCCCGTCTTGGCGTCGTAGGCGAGCTTGGCGGCTGCTCCGCGCGGCGTTTCGACGACAACGCGAAACAGCTTCCGCGACTTGGCAGGGAGTTTCAGAAAGTTTGTCATGGCTCGTGCATCCAGTGCCCAGATCGCAGTAGCACGCGTGAACAGGCAAAAGGTTCCCGCGTGGCCAACCGACGAACGGAACCTGGCGCCGATACAAATGTTCAATATTGGCGTGGAAGGGAGGGTTTGATGGCTAAGGTTTCGCCGCATACGCTGAAAGGTATCGGCTATGTGGTCTCGACGGTAAGCGTCATTTTGCTGGCGGTGGTCAGCTGGAAAAGTGCCTCGCAAGACCCGGTGCTTGCGGCATGCCTGCTTGGTGGCGCCGCGACATCGATCGGGGGCATGTGCTGCCGCTGGACATCCTATGCTATCGAAAAGCGGCAGAAAAAAATGTAGCGCGCCGGCCTTGTTCAGTCGACCTCGCGGGCAGCCTTGGCCCTGGTTGCGCGCCGCGTAAACAAGGACACTGAAATGGCTCATTGCAGGCGCGCCGATACGCAAACAGCATCCTGCCCAAGCTGCGCAGCCGAGCTTGGCCTTCACTCCATAACGATATCAAGCAAAGCTGCCTTCTTCGTGACGAGGGCTTTCAGATCCGCGTCAGAACGGTCGGTTCCCGTTCTTTGACGAAGCACTTCGATAAATTCGGCCATCGATAGAAAGGCAGGGGCGTCATGCTCTGCGAGCATCGTATCGACCGCCTTGGCCACGTCGACGGTATCCGGTCCAACTGTCGTCTTCATTTGCCACCTCCGCGCAAGATCGCCTTAGCGGTCAAGAAACCTCGAAGCCCTGCTAACGTTCCCATCGGCGAAATCGCAACTTGCGAAAAGCCTGTTTGCGGGAAGACGGCAGGGTCGGGAGAACGGGCGGGAGACCGCATTGCATTGGATATTGAAAACACGCCCGGACGAGCCTTGGGGCCAAATCGCATTTTCAAGACGACGTGGGATGGTGGGCGATGACGGGCTCGAACCGCCGACATCTTCGGTGTAAACGAAGCGCTCTACCAACTGAGCTAATCGCCCGCTCCGGCGCGGACCTTTAAGCGGTCGGGACCGGCTTCGCAAGGCCAAATGAACAGGTGACGCCCTGTCCGCAGGCCCGATTTGCGAACAAAACGCCGGCTGTCAAAAAACCTTCTCCAGTTTGTTGTTATGATGGTTTGGTGCGCTTGACACCCGGTGGCGAACCCCTTATCCAGCGCCCCAACGACGAACACGGCTGACACGTGCTCGTCAATGCGCGGGTGTAGCTCAGTTGGTTAGAGTGCCGGCCTGTCACGCCGGAGGTCGCGGGTTCGAGCCCCGTCACTCGCGCCATTTCCCTCAAGGATCGCAATCCTTGGCACAGGGAAATGCCGACATGAATTGTCAGAATCCACTTTCAGAAATGAAGTGCCAAGGCGCGGGCTTTTGCGCCCTATCGCTGTCGATGAGCATTCGTCGCCGCCGCGCGAATCGTTGGCGGCAGACTGTTTCGCAGCCGGCTTCAAAAATTCAGCCACGCCCGCGCGGCAATCTGGCAAACGCGACGCCACTCCAATAGGCTGAAAAGCAGCTCCTGGAACGACTCGGGCTTGAGCCGCGTTTTGACGTTGTGAATCCCACTTGCGGATCTGCCCATAAAGCGCTGGATTCATTTCGCAGGTAGCGGAGTTGCACTAGCAGGCTGCCTGAACGGCATGGAGGACTATCGTGTCAATCGCACCAAACATTCCTATGCGCACATTATTCACGCTCATGTACCTGGGCGGCGCGACGATGGTCGCCACCGCCCTTTTCCCGGCGACCGCGTCGGCCGACCGGTTGCAGCAATGCGCGCGCGAGGGCGGACTCTGCCGTCTGCCGTATCCCGCCGAAGTGGTCTACGGCGCCCGGGGCCGCACGACCTCGCGCTATTTCGAGCGAGACGCGGTGCCGTGTTCAAATCGCGTTTTTGGCGACCCGGCGCCGGGTGCCGCAAAGTCGTGTTTCATCGTGATGCGCGGCCGGGACCAGTCGGATGACAATTACGACGAACCCCGCCGCGAGAGATGGGCAGCCTGTGCCGATGAAGGCGATTACTGCGATTTCTATGGCCGCAAGGTGGTCAGGTACGGGGCACGCGGCCAATTCACGCAGGACGTGTTCCGCAACGGCGTCCAATGCGACAATGATACGTTCGGCGATCCCGCTCCCGGTCGCGGAAAGCGCTGCTACGTCAGGCAATAGCTGATCGGGCTATCGCCGGATGGACATCCAGGGCAGTTTGTCGTTTCACGGACGCGGCGAACTGCCCTAACACTTTGTTTTGGCGCAATTTCCAGGGGAAAGCGCTACGCACATTTCGTGGGATTGCCCGGGGATTGGAGCAGCCTGATGGTCTGGCTGCCCCGCGTGCCTCACCCCTTCGCCAGCAATGCCTCGACCTCTTGCAGCGTCGGCATCGACGGCGCGGTGCCGGGTCGCGTCACCGAGATGCCGGCGACGGCGCAGGCGAAGCGCACCGCCTGCAGCGGCTCCACGCCTCGCGACAGCGCCGCGGCGAAGCCGCCGTTGAAGGCGTCGCCCGCGCCGGTGGTTTCGACCACCGGCCCGGCGCTGATGGCGGGGACATGCTCGGAGCGTCCCTTCGAGTGCAGAAGCGCGCCCTTGTCGCCGAGCGTGACGATGACCATGCCTACGCCCTTTTCGAGCAGCTTGCCGGCGGCGGCCCGCGCCTCATCGACCGAAGAGACCTTCAGTCCGGTCAATTCCTCCGTCTCGGTCTCGTTCGGCGTGAGATAGTCGCAGAGCGCGTAGATTCGGTCGGGAAGCTTTGTCGCGGGAGCAGGGTTCAGGATGGTCGTCACCCCTGCCCCGCGCGCGATCTCCAGCGCCCGCATCGCGGCATCGATCGGCTGTTCGAGCTGGGTTACGAAGACGCCGGCACCACGAATCAAGGCGGCATTGGCCTCGATATCGGCCGGCGAGATCAACATGGCCGCACCCGGGCTGACGATGATGGCGTTGTTGCCGCTTCCCTCCTCGACGAAGATGTAGGCAGCGCCTGTATAGCTGTCCGGCGTGTCGATGACGGCGCTTTTCACGCCGGCATCCTGCCAGGTCCGCTTGGCCATGTCGGCGAAGGCATCTACGCCAAGGCGGGTCAGGAAAGTGATGTCGGCGCCGAGCTTGCCTGCGGCCACCGCCTGATTCGATCCCTTGCCGCCCGGGCCCAGCTTGAACGAATTGCCGAGGATCGTCTCGCCCATGCGCGGCTGGCGATCGGCGCGATAGGCGGTATCGGCGACGAAGACGCCCAATATGACGACAGGCTTTACGGCTGCCATATCGCTACTCCGCATCCGGCGGTATGACGCCCTTGCGGAAGGCGAAGCAACCGTAAAAACGGCGTTCGCCGGTCTGGATGACGCAATAGGCCTGCTTGGCACGCTCGTAGAAGGCGTAGCGCTCGACCGGCAGCATCGGCCAGGACTTGCCCTCGGCGGCGTCGATTTCCTTTTGCACTTCCCTCTGCACGGACGGAATCTCGTCCGGCTTGCCGACGATTTCCATGCGCGCGGCCGCGTCGTCGACGAACGTATCCAGCGGATAAAGCGACAGCACTGCCTTCACTACTTCCGCGGCCGACGCATCGATGCGCAGCAGCCGGCCGAGTGCCGTCTGGCGCGCAACCGAATCGGAGGGGAAGTTGGTGTCGGCGATGATCAGGTCATCGCCATGGCCCATCGCCCGCAATGCCTGGAGCACGTCGGCATTGAGCAGCGGATTGATGCCTTTGAGCATGATGGTCCTCGTGAAGTCCGTTTGAGATCAGAGACGCTTGCCGGTCTCGGCATCGAAAAGATGAATCTGGTCGAGCCTGGGCTTCAGGGTCAACGTGTCGCCGGGCTTGAAGTCGTGGCGCTCGCGAAACAACGCCACCATCTCGCGGTCGCCAAAGCGCAGGAACACAAGCGTTTCCGAGCCGGTCGGTTCGACCACCGAAATCTTCGCCGGCACGCCATCGGGATGAATTTCCAGATGCTCCGGGCGCACGCCATAGACGACGGCCTGCCCGTCCTGCGCGGCATTGTCGGCAATCGGAAACAATGTGCCTGATATGTCGACGCCGGGCTTGTCGCCCTTGCGCACAACACCCTTGAGCAGGTTCATCGACGGCGAGCCGATGAAGCCGGCGACGAAGAGATTGGCCGGCCGGTCGAACAACTCCAGCGGCGCGCCGACCTGCTCGATGCGGCCGTCGCGCATGACGACGATCTTGTCGGCCATGGTCATGGCCTCGATCTGGTCGTGGGTGACGTAGATCGTGGTGGTCTTCAGCCGCTGGTGCAATTCCTTGATCTCGGTGCGCATCTGCACGCGCAGCTTGGCGTCGAGGTTCGAGAGCGGCTCATCGAACAGGAACACCTGTGGATTGCGGACGATGGCGCGGCCCATCGCGACGCGCTGGCGCTGGCCGCCGGAGAGCTGCCGGGGATAGCGCTTCAGATAGGGGTTGAGGTCGAGGATGTCGGCGGCGCGCTTGACCCGCTCGGCGACCACGGCCGGATCGGTTTTCCGCAGCTTGAGGGCAAAGGCCATGTTCTGCTCGACCGTCTTGTGCGGGTAGAGCGCGTAGTTCTGGAACACCATGGCGATGTCGCGCTTTGCCGGCGGCAAATGGTTGACGACGCGGTCGCCGATGGCGATCGTGCCGCCGGAAACGGTCTCCAGCCCGGCCACCATCCTGAGCAGCGTGGACTTGCCGCAACCCGAGGGGCCGACCAGCACCACGAACTGTCCGTCAGCGATGTCGACGCTGACTTCGTGCAGAACCTTGACGGTACCAAACGCCTTGGCCACCTTGCTGATTGCGACTTGAGCCATCTCTCCCCCATCGGCTCCAACTGGCCGTAGGCGCAGAAGCTAACCAACGCGCCCTGCCAGGGCAAGTCGGTCTCTTATAGACAAAAACCGTTCTCGTTGACACGGCGTTTGGTTGCGAGAATAGTGGTCGGCGCTGGTCCAAATGTCGGCACCGATCCGCAATCGGAACCTAAAATCGACGCAGGGTGGGGTCCTGCCTAATTCGTATCCGAGCCGGTAGCACCGTTGTGCTTCAGCGTCCGACAGGCGGCCACATACATTCACACTGATTCTGGGAGGAATAGTCGATGAGAACAGGTCTTTACGATAGGCTGGTCCGTGCCGGCGCCACACGGCGCGACGTCTTGAAGGGTGCCGCCAGCATGGCCGCGATCGCGGCGGCATCCGGCGCCGGGCTCGGCGCCTTGACGCGTCCAGCGTCCGCCGCAAGCGAATTGCGGTCGAAGATCCTGCAGATTCCCGGCGTTGGCAAAGGTCAGCCGACCGATGCTGATTTCCAGAAGGTCGGCGAACTCTGCCTCGAGGCGACCAAGGCCAATGTCAAGCAAGGCGAATTCGCCGGCGTTGAGTTGACCTTCATGGGCCTCAACAACCAGAACCTGCACAATGTGCTGTTCCGCGGCTTCCTGAAGCCGTGGGAGGCCTATACCGGCGCCAAGATCAGCTGGATCGACCTGGCGCAGGCCGACTACAACGCCCGGCTGCAGCAATCGATCGCCACCGGCACCGTCGACTTCGACATCATCGAAATGGGCGCGCCCTTCGAAGGCGATGTCTGCGGCAAGGGCCTGACCTCGGAGATGCCCGACTGGGTCAAGAAGCAGATCGATTTCGACGATCTGGTCAACTATCTGAAGCCGCCGGTCGGCACCTGGGACGGCAAGCAGTATCGCGTCACCATCGACGGCGACACGCACAATTTCAACTACCGCACCGACGTGTTCGCCGATGCCGACCTCGCCAAGCAGTGGAAGGATGGCGGCGGTAAAGGCGAATGGGGCGTACCGAAGACCTGGCAGCAGGTGCAGGCCGTCACCAAGTTCCTCAAGGGCAAAAAATTCAAGGGCCAAGACGTTTACGGCTATCTCGACGCGCCCAAGCCATGGGGCGGTTTCGGCTTCTATTTCCTCGGCAGCCGCGCCACCGCCTACGCCAAGCATCCCGACGACAAGGCCTGGCTGTTCGACGCCGACACGATGAAGCCGCGCATCAACAATCCGGCCTGGGTGCGCGCCATCCAGGACGTGATCGACGCGCTGCCGTCGGAACCGGCGGACCAGATCAACGCCGACCCGAACACCACCGGCTTCCAGCAGTTCCTGGCCGGCACCGGTTCGATGATCCCCTGGTGGGGCGACATCGGCTCCAACGTCAAGACCAACGATTCGTCGGTTATCGGCGACGTCACCGGCTTCTCGATCCTGCCGGGTTCGGACGATGTCTACAATTCCAAGACCGGCAAATGGGAGAAGCTCGCCAGCGGGCCGAACTATTCGCCGAACTGCGCCTATCTGGGCTGGGGCGTCTACGTCATGGCCCGCGTCGACAAGGACGAGAAGAAGAAAAAGGCGGCATGGTCCGCCGCCGCTCATCTCGGCGGCAAGGACCTGTCGATCTGGACGGCGATGTACCCGTCCGGCTTCCAGCCCTACCGCAATTCGCATTTCGACATTCCGGAATGGGTGGCGGCAGGCTACGACGAGGCCTTCATCACCTCGTATCTGAAGTCGGAAGGCGACAGCTACAACCATCCGAACGCGGCGATCGAGCCACGCATCCCCGGCATCTTCCAATATTACAGCGCCGCCGAGGACATTCTCGCCAACACTTTCGCCGGCAAGATGAAGGCACAGGAAGGCGCCGATGCCATCGCCGCCGCCTGGGAAAAGCTCACCGACCAGATCGGCCGCGAAAAGCAGATCAAGCTCTACAAGGCCTCGCTCGGCCTGGCCTGATCGCAGCGTGAACCCAAGGTCCGGCGACGAAAGCCGCCGGACCCTGAATTGACCGGCACCGCCGGTCGCGAAGTGCCTACTGCAACTGGATGAGACGCGTGGCTGACCAGATTTTGCCCACCAATGATTGGCCGGCAAACGCCGTCCCATCCGACCTGATACCGCCAGGCCGCAAACGCTTGGGCTGGGCGGTGATGGCCGCTGCGACGCTCGGCCTGCTGGCCACGATCCTGGTCCAGATCCTCTACAAGAGCGAGGTCGACACGATCGGCTTCGAGACATGGCGTCCCGTGGTCTATGCCTATGTGCTGTGGGGCGTGGCACTCGGCATCGGCCAGGTGCTGACGCGTGGCGAGGACGGCCAGCGCGCGCTGTTCCTGCTGCCGGCGCTGCTGTTCACCATCGCCATGGTGATCTTCCCGACACTGTTCGGCTTCTACATCGCGCTCACCGACTGGAACCTCTCCTCCTTCAGCGGCCGCAGGTTCAACGGGCTCGACAATTTCTGGCAGATGCTGGGCGATCCCTACTATCGCAATGCGCTGTTCAACATGGTGCTCTATGTGCTTGCCGTGCTGGTCGAATATGTCATAGCCTTCGGGCTGGCGCTGCTGCTCAACGCGCAGATCCGGGCGCGCAAATTCTTCCGCGTCGTCTTCCTGATGCCGCTGATGCTGTCGCCGGTCGCAGTGTCGTGGATGATCGGCAAATCGCTGATGGAGTACCGGTTCGGACCGGCGGCAACACTGGCGCGCCATCTCGGCTGGGACAATCCCGCCTTCTTTTCCGATCCCATCATCGCCCGCATATCGATCATGATACTGGATGCCTGGACCTTCATCCCGTTCATGATGATCATGCTGCTCGCCGGCCTGCAGGCGATGTCGCGCGAGGTGCTGGAGGCCGCGCGCGTCGACGGCGCGACCACCTGGCAGACCTTCTGGCAGGTCACGTTCCCGCTGATGTTGCCGGTTTCGGTGACGGCGGTGATCCTGCGCATCATCTTCAAGCTGAAGCTGGCCGACATCATCATCACGGTGACCTCGGGCGGCCCCGGCGGCGCCACCGATTCCGTCTCCAGCTTCATCTACCGCGAATACCGCGACCGCTCCAATGTCGGCTACGGCACCATGCTGGCGATGGCCTATCTGGTCATCATCGTCGTGTTCGTGACCTGGCTGTTGAAGCTTGCCAGCCGCTTCGTGCGCAACGTCAATTGAGTGGCCGGATCATGAGCGTTCAGACCACCGAATACACCGTCTCCGAAATCCGCTCTCCGGCGAGCTTCATCACTAGCCGCGTCTTCATCTATGGCGCGCTGGTGTTCTGGGCCTTGATCTGCCTGTTCCCGATCTACTGGACGATAACGACCTCGTTCAAATCGGCGGTCGATGTCACGCAAGGCCATCTGATCCCCTTCGTCGACTTCCAACCGGACTGGAAAGGCTGGCGTTCGCTCGGGCTGTCGCCGGATTCGATCTTCCAGACCTCCACGGTGCGCGATGAGTTCTTCAAGCGCTTCATGAACTCGGTCATCACCTCGGTCGGCGCATCGAGCCTCGCCATCGTCATCGGCAGCCTCGCCGCCTACGGCCTCACGCGCTACCGCTACAAGTTCGCCTGGTTCAAGAACGAGGACATCTCCTTCTTCTTCCTGTCGCAGTTGATCCTGCCGCCCGTGGTGCTCGCCCTGCCCTTCCTGGTGCTCTACCGCGAAGTCGGCCTGCTCGACACGCGCATCGGGCTGGTCCTGCTCTACACGCTGATGGTGCTGCCGATCGTCATCTGGATCATGCGCGACCAGTTCAACTCCATCCCGGTCGAACTGGAAGAAGCAGCGCTCGTCGACGGCCTGTCGATCTGGGGGGCGTTCTTCCGCATCGTCATGCCGATCGCGCTGCCGGGCATGGTTGCCGCCTTCATCCTGGCAATGGTGCTGTGCTGGAACGAATATTTCTTCGCTGCCCTTCTGACCTCGACCGATGCCAAGACCATTCCTGTCATGGTGGCGAGCCAGACCGGCTCGCAAGGCATCAACTGGTGGTCGATGGCAGCCCTTGCCACCGCCGCGATCGCGCCGCTGGCGGTCATCGGCATCGCGCTGGAACGCTATCTCATCATGGGCATGACGGCGGGAGCCGTGAAGTAGGCCGCCCTGTCTTCCCTTCTCCCGTGCAAAGCCCTCACAAGAGGAGAAGGTCGAACCGCGCTAGGCCTTCAGGATAGCGCGCAGGTGATCCATGATCATGGCGACGCCCTTGTTCCCAAGTTCCGCCGATGCATCCTTGGCGCTCGCCGTGTACCAGCCGGTATTGTCGGCGAAGCGGGCGGCGTCGACCGCCTCCGGACACAGCGCCAGCATCAGTGACGTCTCGCCGATGCCGGCATGGTCGAACGGATACTTGCCATTCATGGCGGCCGGCATCAGCGGATGCACCTGCACCCAGTTGAAGAAATTTTCACCGGCGGCGTGTCCGGCATAATAGTCGGCCATGTCCTTCGAGCCCCACCAGCCCTCGCCGCGCTGCTTCTCGAGGAAGCGGAAGATCGCCTGGCGGCCGGCGGTCTTGAAGGCGAGATCGGTCGGCATGCCGGCGGCGAAATTCTCGGTCTGGTGGTGGATGATGGCGTGGATGTTGCGGAAACCGATGCGCAGCAGGCTGTAGAACAGTTCCTCGCCGAACGGCGCCAACTGGTTGCCGCCGACCTGCACCGAGCCCGAACCTTCCGGCGGCGCCACTGCGTAGCTCGCGGCACCGTAGTAGAAGGGCGGCAGGATGACGACATCCCCCTCCTTCTCGAACAGTTCCAGCGTCTTGATGACGGCCAGCGTATCCATGCCGACGGCCATGTGCTCGCCATGGTACTCGAGCACGCCGAGCGGCAGGGCGACCGGCCAATTCTCGGCAATCGCCTTGCGGATCTGGTGCGGCAGCATCAGTTCATAGTGCATGATCTATTCCATATTGGTGTGGCGGGCACGCATGGCCTGGGGCGAAGCACCGGTCAGGGATTTGAGCTTCAGCACCATCACCTCGAACAGCAGGAACAGCGCACCTTCGAACACCGAGCCCATCGGCAGGACCGAAGTCCTTTGCGGCCCCTGGTCATTGGCCATGGTCTGGGCCGGAATGAGCAGCGTGGCATCGGCCAACCCCGCCGCGCTGCCGCCGGCCTGGGCGGTCAGCAGCAGATTGGTCGCGCCGACATCGCGCGCGACGCGCATCAAGGTCAGCACCGTCGAGGTTTCTCCCGGTCCGGAACTGGCCAGGAAGACGTCACCAGGCCCCAAGGGCGGCGTGGTCATGTCGCCGACCACCGAGACCGGCAGGCCGAGATGATAGAGCCGCATGGCGAAACCCTTGACCTGCAAGGCCTCGCGGCCGCAGCCATAGACGGCGATCTGCCTGGCTTCGGCCAGCAGCTTGCAGGCCGCGTCGATCTGGCTGTCATCCACGCGCGCCAGCACGCCGCCGAGTTCGTCGAGCGCGGTCTTGAACAGATTTTCGTCCCGGTCGCTCACGACAAAACCACCCTCGAAATCCTGCTCGGACTTTTTCACGAACAGCTTGATTTCGTCCATGCTAGCAACCGCGAAAATGCGTGTCCAACGCCGCGCAGCGCTTTTGCCTGGTCGCAGGCATGATAGTGTCATGTCAGATAAATCAGCTCACACAGATCAACCCCGGGAAAATTGCAGGACATGAAGACACGGCATTTCGACCGCATCGGCAATGGCGGCCTCACCTTTACGGAGCTCGGCTTCGGCACGGCACCGCTCGGCAATCTCTACCGCGCCGTTTCGGACGAGGATGCCACGGCCACGCTCGACGCCGCCTGGGCGACCGGCTGCCGTTACTACGACACCGCGCCGCTCTACGGGCTTGGCCTGTCGGAAACACGCCTCAACCCCTTCCTGCGCGGCAAAAAGCGCGACGACTATGTGCTGTCGAGCAAGGTCGGCCGCCTCATGCGCGCCTGCCCGCCGGAGCAGCGCACGGGCATCGGCAAGTTCTTCGACACGCCATCACGCCAGGAGGTCTACGACTACAGCTATGACGGCGTCATGCGTTCGTTCGAGGCCTCGCTCGAGCGACTTGGCGTCGACAGGATCGACATACTGTTCGTGCACGATGTCGACATCTTCACCCATGGCAGCAAGGAGGCGTCCGACCGGCGCATCGAAGAATTCATGCGCTTGGGCTACTACGGACTCCTGTCGCTGCGCGACCAGGGCGCGATCAAGGCGTTCGGCGGCGGCATCAACGAATGGCAGGTTGCCCAGACATTGGCCGAGCGCGGCGATTTCGACCTGTTCCTGCTGGCTGGGCGCTACACGCTGCTGGAGCAGGAGGCGCTGACATCCTTCCTGCCGCTCTGCCAGAAGCGCGGCATCGGTATCGTCCTTGGCGGCCCCTACAATTCCGGCATCCTGGCGACAGGACCGAAGCCCGGCGCCTACTACAACTATTCCGAGGCGCCGAAGGACATTCTCGAGCGGGTCGCCGGCATCGAGGCTGTCTGCAACCGCCATGGCGTCAGGCTGATCGAGGCGGCGCTGCAGTTTCCGCTGCTGCATCCCTCGGTCGTCTCGGTGATCCCCGGAGGCCAGCGGCCGAGCGAAGTCGAAAGCAACCGGGCACTGCTCGACGCGAAACTGCCGGCAGCACTGTGGGCCGACCTCAAGAAGGAGGGCTTGATGCGCGACGACGCGCCGACCGCATAGGAGCGTTGCCGCCCCCAATTCGGGTCCAGAAAAGCCGGGCAAGCCCGGCTTTTCTGTCTCTAAAAAGAAAAAACGCTTAGTTGACTGCGTCCTTCAGGCCTTTGCCGGCCGAGAACTTCGGCACGGTGCGTGCCGGGATCTTCACTTCGGCGCCGGTCTGCGGGTTGCGGCCGGTCGAGGCCGCACGCTGTGACACGGTGAAATTGCCAAAGCCGACAAGCCGGACATCGCCGCCCTTCTTCAGTTCGCCGGTGATGACGGAAAATACCGCATCGACCGCCGACTGCGCGTCACCCTTCGAAATGCTCGCGGCGTCGGCGACAGCGGACACCAGTTCGTTCTTGTTCATAAAAATTCCCTTCCATGAGAACACCGGAACTAACGACTCATCCGGCAGGAAACGGACTTTAGAAAGAAGCGTTGCCGCAACCAAGTCGAAAAGCCTGGAAAAAATGGAAAAAAGCCCGGAAATCCGGGGTTTTTCACATGAAAAAGCCGGGCGCGAGGCCCGGCTTTCCGTTTGTGCACTGCAACCTTAGAAGAAATCTAATGTGCGAGCGACTTTCCAGCATCGTCGGCACTGTCGGTCGTGGCCGGCGGATTGACCGGTTCGACCCATTCGATCGGCTCCGGCATACGCACCAGTGCGTGGCGCAACACCTCACCGACGCGCGAGACCGGAATGATCTCCATGCCGTTCTTCACATTGTCCGGAATCTCCGCCAGATCCTTGGCATTGTCTTCCGGGATCAGCACCTTCTTGATGCCGCCGCGCAGAGCGGCGAGCAGCTTCTCCTTGAGGCCGCCGATCGGCAAGATGCGGCCGCGAAGCGTGATCTCGCCAGTCATCGCCACATCGGCCCGGACCGGAATGCCCGTCAGCACCGACACAATGGCTGTAGCCATGGCCGCACCAGCGGACGGACCATCCTTCGGCGTGGCGCCTTCCGGCAAGTGCACGTGGATGTCGCGCTTGTCGAACAGCGGCGGCTCGATGCCGAAATCGAGAGCTCTCGAGCGGACATAGGAGGCCGCCGCCGAGATCGATTCCTTCATCACGTCGCGCAGATTGCCGGTCACCGTCATGCGGCCCTTGCCGGGCATCATGACACCTTCGACCGTCAGCAATTCGCCGCCGACTTCCGTCCAGGCAAGACCGGTGACGACACCGACCTGATCGTCGGCCTCGACCTGACCGAAGCGATAGCGCTGGACACCGAGGTAGTCGGCGAGGTTCGCCGCCGTGATGCTCACCGTCTTCTTCTTCGTCTTCAGGATCTCGGTCACGGCCTTGCGCCCGAGCTTCATCAGCTCGCGCTCCAGGCTTCTGACACCCGCTTCACGAGTGTAGGTCTGGATGATGGCGCGGATCGCATCCTCGCCGACGGAGAACTCCTTCGGCTGCAGCGCGTGATCGCGGATCACCTTGGGCATCAGGTGCCGCTTGGCGATCTCGATCTTTTCGTCCTCGGTGTAACCGGCGATACGGATGATCTCCATGCGGTCCATCAAGGGCGCAGGGATGTTCAGCGTATTGGCCGTCGTCACGAACATCACGCTCGACAGGTCGTACTCGACCTCGAGGTAATGGTCCATGAACGTCGAGTTCTGTTCGGGATCGAGCACCTCGAGCAGCGCCGACGATGGATCACCACGGAAGTCCTGGCCCATCTTGTCGATCTCGTCGAGCAGGAAGAGCGGGTTGGACTTCTTCGCCTTCTTCATCGACTGGATGACCTTGCCGGGCATCGAACCGATATAGGTGCGCCGATGGCCACGGATTTCGGCTTCGTCACGCACGCCGCCGAGCGCCATGCGGATGAATTCGCGACCGGTTGCCTTGGCGATCGACTTGCCGAGCGAGGTCTTGCCGACACCGGGAGGGCCGACGAGGCACAGGATCGGCCCCTTCAGCTTCTTCTGACGGCTCTGCACGGCCAGATACTCGACGATGCGGTCCTTGACCTTGTCGAGACCGAAGTGATCGGTGTCGAGCACGTTCTGGGCGTAGGCCAGGTCCTGCTTGACCTTGGAGTTCTTGCCCCACGGGATCGACAGCAGCCAATCGAGGTAGTTGCGCACGACGGTCGATTCCGCCGACATCGGCGACATCGTCCGCAGCTTCTTCAACTCGGCTTCCGCCTTTTCGCGGGCCTCCTTGGAGAGCTTGGTCTTCTTGATGCGCGCCTCGATCTCGGCGGCCTCGTCGCGGCCGTCCTCGCCCTCGCCGAGCTCCTTCTGGATCGCCTTCATCTGCTCGTTGAGGTAGTATTCGCGCTGCGTCTTCTCCATCTGGCGCTTGACGCGCGAACGGATGCGCTTCTCCACCTGCAGGACGGAGATTTCGGCTTCCATGAAGCCCATCGCCTTTTCCAGCCGCTCCTTGACCGAGAGCGTGGCCAGCATTTCCTGCTTTTCAGGGATCTTGATGGCGAGATGCGAGGCAACCGTATCGGCGAGCTTGGAATAGTCGTCGATCTGGCTGGCGGCACCCACCACTTCAGGCGAGATCTTCTTGTTCAGCTTGACGTAGTTCTCGAAGTCGGTGACGACCGAGCGGGCCAGCGCCTCAACCTCGACCTCTTCCTCTTCCGGCTCGACCAACGCGGTGGCGCGGGCCTCATGGAAATCGGGACGTTCGGTGAACGAAACGATCTTGGCACGCGAAGCACCCTCGACCAGCACCTTGACGGTGCCGTCGGGCAGCTTCAGCAATTGCAGCACATTGGCGAGCGTGCCGATGTCGAAGATCGCATCGGGCTCGGGATCGTCATCGGCAGCATTCATCTGGGTGGCAAGCAGGATCTGCTTTTCCTGACCCATCACCTCTTCCAGCGCCTTGATCGACTTTTCGCGCCCGACAAAGAGCGGAACGATCATGTGCGGGAACACCACGATGTCGCGCAGTGGGAGGACTGCGAAGACGCCGTCGCTGGGAGCCTTTGATATTTTGGCCATTGTCCAACCTTTCATGTCGCGGTCGCCATCAGGCCAACCGCGAATCTTATATTAACGACCGGGGATCGTTCCGCCTACCACCGTTTGTGACGGGAGTTTTACAGCACAGAAATCGGGCACCTCGGCCTTCTCGTGTTAGGTGGATGCAAGCAGGGCAAAGATCAAGAGTTAACATCGCCTGCACTCCATTCCATCACCGAGGTCGCGTGCCCTACACAGCAAAACGGCGCCGCGACGGCGCCGTTCCACAAAAATATGCGGTGAAGTGCCATGTCAGGCGCTGACGTTGCCCTTCTTTTCCTTTTGTTCGGAATAGATGTAGAGCGGCCGGGCGCTGCCGGTCACCACTTCTTCCGAAATCACCACTTCGCGGACGCCTTCGAGCGCCGGCAGTTCGAACATGGTGTCGAGCAGGATCGCTTCCATGATCGAACGCAGGCCGCGCGCGCCGGTCTTGCGCTCGATGGCGCGCTTGGCGATGGCCGACAGGGCGTTCTCGTGGAAGGTCAGGTCGACATTTTCCATCTCGAACAGCCGCTGGTACTGCTTGACCAGCGCGTTCTTCGGCTCGGTCAGGATCTGGATCAGCGCCGGCTCGTCGAGGTCCTCCAGCGTCGCCAGGACGGGCAGACGGCCGACGAACTCCGGAATGAGGCCGAACTTCAGCAGATCCTCGGGCTCGACCTGGCGGAAGATGTCACCGGTGCGGCGGTCCTCCGGCGAGGCGACCGTGGCGCCGAAACCGATCGAGGTCTTGCGGCCGCGATCCGAGATGATCTTGTCCAGGCCGGCAAAGGCGCCGCCGCAGATGAACAGGATGTTGGCGGTGTCGACCTGCAGGAATTCCTGCTGCGGATGCTTGCGGCCGCCCTGCGGCGGCACGGAAGCGACGGTGCCTTCCATGATCTTCAGCAGCGCCTGCTGCACGCCCTCGCCCGACACGTCGCGGGTTATCGAAGGATTGTCGGACTTGCGTGAAATCTTGTCGATCTCGTCGATGTAGACGATGCCGCGCTGGGCCCGCTCGACATTGTAGTCGGCCGACTGCAGGAGCTTCAGGATGATGTTCTCGACGTCCTCGCCGACATAACCGGCTTCGGTCAGCGTCGTGGCGTCGGCCATGGTGAAGGGCACGTCGATGATACGGGCCAGCGTCTGCGCGAGCAGCGTCTTGCCGCAACCGGTCGGGCCGATCAGCAGGATGTTGGACTTGGCCAGCTCGACATCGTTGTTCTTGCCGGCATGCGCGAGGCGCTTGTAGTGGTTGTGAACGGCCACCGACAGCACGCGCTTGGCGTAGGGTTGGCCGATGACATAGTCGTCGAGAACCTTGAGGATCTCCTGCGGTGTCGGCACGCCCTCGCGCGACTTCACCATCGAGGTCTTGTTCTCCTCGCGGATGATGTCCATGCAGAGTTCGACGCATTCGTCGCAGATGAAGACCGTCGGACCGGCGATCAGCTTGCGCACCTCATGCTGGCTTTTGCCGCAAAACGAGCAATAAAGCGTGTTCTTCGAGTCACCGCTGTTGTTGCCGACCTTGCTCATTTTCCTGTCCTTTCATCGCCGCCCGCCGATGGTCTGGCTGAAAGGGCGCATACTCTATTTATCGCGGGAATCCGCCGCCGCCAGTGTCCCGGCTCCCGCAACGTATTCCGTACGAAACACAAATCAGAAAACGTGGCAATGATTCGCAGCAACCCCACACAAAGCTAAGCCGTCGAAAATCAACATAGCCTTAACGTAGGCAATCCCGACCGTCGAGGGAACAGCCAATTGTGGCCGAAATGCCGCAAGACGCGCCAAAAGCGCGTGATGGTGTCATCCAACTGCCACCAAGCCCTTATGCCACGGCGCTCTCAACCGGCTCGCGCGACGAAATGACCTTGTCGATGAGGCCGAAATCCTTGGCTTCGTCGGCGGTCATGAAATGGTCGCGGTCGAGCGTGCGTTCGATCTCCTCGTAGCTCTTGCCGGTGTGCTTGACATAGACCTCGTTGAGACGGCGCTTCAGCTTGACGATATCCATGGCATGGCGCTCGATGTCGGAGGCTTGGCCCTGGAAGCCGCCGGACGGCTGGTGAACCATGATGCGGGCGTTCGGCGTGGCGAAGCGCATGTCCTTATGGCCGGCGGTCAAAAGCAGCGACCCCATCGAGGCTGCCTGGCCGATGCAGAGCGTCGACACGGCCGGCTTGATGAACTGCATGGTGTCGTAGATCGCCATGCCCGAAGTGACCACGCCACCCGGCGAATTGATGTAGAGGTTGATTTCCTTCTTCGGATTTTCGGCTTCGAGGAACAGGAGCTGCGCGCAGACCAGCGTCGCCATGCCGTCCTCGACCGGACCGGTGATGAAAATGATGCGCTCCTTGAGGAGGCGCGAGAAGATGTCGTAGGCCCGCTCGCCGCGATTGGTCTGTTCGACCACCATCGGAACGAGGTTCATGTAGGTTTCGACGGGGTTTTTCATCAGTTGTCTCTTATCTCGCGGTGGGATTCCGGCGCCGGGAATGCTGGCAGATCGGGCAGAATCGGTTCTGGATCGTTGTTCCGTAGATAGGATGCCGGCTCATCCTTGTGCAAGGCCGACCCGTCCTAGCCATCTGGGTAAGTCGAATCAAGCTTTACGGCCAAGGATTCGCATCGCTGACGCCTGCGCCGGTCCAGGGCAGACGCTACCGGCCCGCAACGTAGCAGTTTCTTAACCGCGTCACTTAACGAAATGCGCCAAAACCGCTTTTCCGAGCGGCGTCTTTCCCTACAATTCAACGTTGAACTTTTGCCTGCAGTTCAAACAGGGGGAGTGTCATGTTCAGGAGAAGCGCATCCTTCGCCATCGCCGGGCTGGCCATGCTCGGCACGACTTCGCAGACGGCGGCCGGCGGCCGCGCGGTGGAATGCTACGAACCGGTCCGCACGCCTGACCTCTACGACACGGTCTATGAAGACGTGATGGTCAGCCCGCCGGGCCAACAGGTCGACTATACCCCGCCCATCTACGGCTCACGCGAACGCGTCGTGATGACCGCTCCGGCGCAGGTGACCTACGACATCGTGCCCGCCGTCACCCGCACCGCCTACCACACGGTGAGGGTCGACGACGGCGGCTATTCCTGGGAATGGCGCGTCATCCATGGCCGCAAGGTGCTGTGCAAGGTCTGGCACAAGGCACGCTATGAACGTGTCGCCGAGACGGTGGTGATCCAGCCTGAACGCACGCGGCGGGTCGTCATCCCGGCGCAATATGACAGGATCGCCGAGGAAGTCCTGGTGCAGCCGGAGCAAAGGCGCGTCATCGACGTCCCTGCCTCCTACCAGACCGTCGCGCGGCGCGTACTGGTCCGCGAAGGCTCGTCGGGCTGGCGGCGCGTGCATATTCCGAGGCACTGCCAGGATTAGGCCACTTCCGCCCGGAGCCACGCCTTCAGGCCGGCGATGTCGCCATCGCCAACGGCGGCGGCTACGCGCCTGCCGACCGCGGCACCGAACTTGTAGCCATGGCCCGAGCAGGCCGAGACGACAAGGCACTTGCCCTTCGCATGCGCCATGAATTTCTCATCGGCGGTGAAGGTGTAGGCGCAGGTGACCACCTCGGACACCTCATACTCCTGGATGCGGGCGATCGGCGGCGAAAACAGGTTGCGGATCGCCTCCCCCTCGCCCGACACAGGCTGACGGTTCCAGTCGGCGTCGCTGGTCGGCACCCTGTGCAGACCAGAGCCGAATTTCATGCCGGCACCGCCGGAGGGCGGAATGACGTAGCCATCGACAGCGCCGCCGACGTCGAGGACGACCGGTGCCGCCTCCCAGACCGCCTTCAGGTCGGCCGGCGGTTCGACATAGGCAAGGGCTGTCCGATAGGTCTTCAACTCGCCGTCCAGTTCCGGAAACAGTTTCAGCACCCAGGCGCCGGCAGCGACGACGATGCGGTCGGCCTGCATGGCTTCGCCGCTCTCGAGCACGATGCGGCCAGTTTCGGAGTCGATCGCGGTCACCTTGCTGTGTTCGTAGACATTGGCGCCGTTGGTGCGCAGCCAGGCGGCAAGGCCGGAAGCGATCTTGCGGCAGTGGAGCGCGCCGCCCTCCGGCGAATAACAGGCATAGCGGAACGTGCCCGGCTCGAGGAAAGGCCAGCGCTTGACCGCAGCGTCGGGCTCGAACAATTCGAACGGAAAATTCCCCTCTTCCAGGCCCTCGCGGTATTCCTCGGCTTCGTCGCCCGGTTCGCGCGAAATGCAGACGAATCCGCGCGCATCGAGGTGGCTTTCGCCGAGATCGGCCCACATCTCGTCCCAGGCCCCATAGGCTTCGGTGATCAGCCGGCCGTAGCCGGTTCCGGCACGGTAGGCGCGGCGGATGATGCGGTGATGGTCGCCGGACGCGGCCAGCGGGTTGGGGATCAGCCCCTGCTCGACGATCGACACGCTGTGGCCAGCCTTGACCAGCGACCACGCCGTGGATAGCCCGGCAATCCCCGCGCCGACAACGATCACGTTCATTCGCTCAGACCTTCCGCGCGTATTGGCTGGCTCAATTCATCGGAGTGCGGGCGCCAACATACGGTCTGGAATGCGGCTGGCAAGCCGCGCTATGGGTCTGGCATGACCAATACGACGCTCCCCTATCTGGCCTTTGATCCAGCCACTCTCCGGTTGCGGCTCGACCCGCACGAGCCGGCTTTCTTCCTGAACCCGTGTAAGGCTTACGCCTTCCTGCACGGCGTCTCGAACGCCTTCTTCTGGGAGGAATTCGGCTTCTGGTGCTTTGGCGGCTTCGACGATGTCAACCGACTGCTGCGCGACCGCCGCTTCGGCCGCCAGAACCCGGCCGGCATTCCCGACAGCCGTGGTGTCGGCCAGGACCGCAGCCATCTCAAGGCGTTCGACGGCATTGAAGCCAACTCCATGCTCGAATTGGAACCGCCGGTGCACACGCGGCTGAGAACCTTGGTCAACCGGGCCTTCGTCTCGCGCCAGGTCGAGCGGCTGCGGCCACGGGTCGAGGCGCTCGCCAACGAACTGATCGACCGTTTTGACCCGGCCGGGCCGGTCGACCTTTTGCCTGCCTTCGCTTCTCCCCTGCCGATCACCATCATCGCCGAAATGCTCGGGGTACCGGTCAAGATGGGCCCGCAACTTCTCGACTGGTCCCATCAAATGGTCGCCATGTACATCCATGGCCGCACGCGCGAGACCGAGGAGACGGCCAACCGCGCCGCGGGCGAATTTGCCGATTTCCTGCGCGGCTGCGTCACCGAGCGGCGCCAGAATCCCGGCGACGACCTCCTGTCGCTGCTGATCTCGGCGCAGGAGGACGGCCAGAGGCTGTCCGAGGACGAAATGGTGTCCTCGGCCATCCTGCTGCTCAATGCCGGCCATGAAGCGACCGTGCATCAGACCGGCAACGCGGTGCGTTCGATCCTGGCGCAAGGCGGCGATCCCAGCCGCTTCTTCACCTCGGCGGAAGCGACCGCCGCGACCGTCGAGGAATGCCTGCGCTTCGACGCGCCGCTGCACATGTTCACGCGCTACGCATACAAGGAAATCGAGATTGCACCCGGCATCGTCGTGCAGCCGGGCCAGACCATCGGGCTTTTGCTCGGCATGGCCAATCATGATCCGCACGCTTTTGCCGAACCGCAGGCCTTCCGGCCGGACCGGAGCGACCAGAAGAACGTGTCCTTCGGCGCCGGCATCCATTTCTGCATCGGCGCGCCGCTGGCCCGGCTCGAACTGCAGGTGTCGTTGAGGACTTTGTTCGAGCGGCACCCGCGGCTGCATCTTGCCGAAACCCCGCGCTTCCGCGACACTTACCACTTCCATGGGCTGGAATCGCTCACCGTCGGCTTCTGAACGATCGCGGACCTGGGGCTGCGCGATGAGGCTTTTTTGGAGACCGGCGACGGCGTTCGCATTGGCGTTGCTGTGCGCCTGCCTGGGGACCACAGCACGCGCCCACGCCGATATCGAAGTCCAGGACGCCGATCCGCTGACGGCGCATGACAAAGCGTCGGAAGCCCGCCTCAGCCAGTTTCCGGCGAAGTGATCACAGCTTGATCACATACTCCTTGCGAGTCGTTTCAAGCACTTCCCAGCTGCCCTTGAAGCCCGGCCTCAGCACGAAACTGTCACCGGCCTTGACGGTGCGCGCTTCGCCCCCGTCTTCCGCGATCACCGAAACGCCGGACAGGATGTGGCAGAACTCCCATTCGTCATAGACGATGCGCCATTTGCCGGGGGTCGATTCCCAGATGCCCGCATAAAGGCCGCCGTCCCGCTCCTCGACGTTCCAGGTGCGGAATTTTGGATCGCCCGAGATCAGGCGATCCGGCGCGGGCGCGCCGGATTCGGGTTCGACGCTCTTGGTGTCGACGGAAAGGAAAGCGGCCATCAGCAATCAGACCTTGGCGAGTGCCTGTTCGAGATCGGCGACGATATCGCTGACATCCTCGATGCCGATCGAAAGCCGCACGGTGTCCGGGCCGGCGCCGGCCTTGACCTTCTGCTCGTCGGAGAGCTGACGGTGCGTGGTCGACGCCGGATGGATGACCAGCGACTTGGTGTCGCCGACATTGGCCAGATGAGAAAAAAGTTCCAGCGCCTCGACGAATTTGACGCCGGCCTCGTAGCCACCCTTGAGCCCGAAGGTGAACACGGCGCCTGCGCCGAGCGGCGAGTATTTCTTCTGCAGCGCATTGTTCTTGTCGCTGGGCAGGCCGGGGTAGTTCACCCAGGCGACCTTGGGGTGGTTGGACAGCCAGCCGGCGACCGTGACCGCATTGTCGCAATGACGCTGCATGCGCAGCGGCAAGGTTTCCAGGCCGGTCAGGATAAGGAAGGCGTTGAAGGGCGAGATCGCCGGGCCGAGATCGCGCAGGCCAAGCACGCGCGCGGCGATGGCGAAGGCGAAATTGCCGAAAGTCTCGTGCAGGACGAGGCCGCCATATTCGGGGCGCGGTTCCGACAGCATCGGGTATTTGCCCGACTTCGACCAGTCGAAGGTGCCCCCGTCGACGATGACGCCGCCTATCGAATTGCCATGGCCGCCGATGAATTTGGTCAGCGAGTGGACCACGATGTCGGCGCCATGCTCGATCGGGCGGATCAGATAGGGCGAGGCCAGCGTGTTGTCGACGATCAGCGGCAGACCGTGCTTGCGGGCGATGTCGCCGATCTTCTCGATGTCGACGAAAGTGCCGCCCGGATTGGCCAGGCTCTCGATGAAGATCGCCTTGGTCTTGTCGTCGATCTGGCTTTCGAAGGTCGAGATGTCGTTGGTGTCGGCCCAACGGACTTCCCAGCCGTAATTCTTGAAGGCATGGCCGAACTGGTTGATCGAACCGCCATAGAGCCTTGTCGCGGCGACGAAATTGTCGCCCGGCTGCATCAGATTGTGGAACACGATGACCTGCGCGGCGTGGCCGGATGCGACCGCAAGGGCGGCAGTGCCACCCTCGAGTGCCGCAACGCGCTCTTCAAGCACGGCCTGCGTCGGGTTCATGATACGGGTATAGATGTTGCCAAACGCCTTCAGGCCGAACAGGGACGCGGCGTGGTCGGCATCATCGAAGACGAAGGAGGTCGTCTGGTAGATCGGCGTGGCGCGCGCGCCGGTGGCCGGATCTGGCTTGGCGCCGGCATGGACGGCGAGCGTGTTGAAACCGGGCGTACGGGTCACTTAGAACCTCCCTCAAGAACGTCTCAGAATTCGCCGGGCATTCTTGGCGAAGCCCGGCTCGGAATGCAAAGAAGAAAATACCCTTCGGCGTGGGACCTTCGGCCAAGCCGCAGGAAAATACGGCGCTAACCGGAAAAATTTTGCGCTTCTCGCTCGCGGCCTATTTCTGGCGCACACCGAAACTCTGAAACCCCTGGCGCATCAGCGGTTTTTTGGACGACAGCACGCCGGAATTGACGCCGGTCCAGCCGATCTCGCCAGAGAGCTTGCCGTATTCGATCTTGGGGCAGCGATTCATCACCACCTTGATGCCGGCGGCTTCGGCGCGCGCGGCGGCCTCGTCATGGCGCACGCCGAGCTGCATCCAGATGACTTTCGGCAAGGGATCGAGCCGCAACACCTCGTCGACAATGCCCGGCACGGCGGTCGCGGCGCGGAAGATGTCGACCATATCGATCGGCTCCGGAATATCGGCCAGCCTGGCATAGGTCATCCGGCCGAGGATTTCCTTGCCGGCCTGCCCAGGATTGACCGGCAACACCGAAAAGCCCTTGGCCAGCAGGTATTTCAGGACGAAATAGCTCGGCCTGACGTCATTGGCCGACGCGCCGACCATGGCGATGGTCTTCACCGAATTGAGGATGCCGGCGATGTAGGTGTTGTCGTAGGCATCGTGGTTCATGCGGCAATCGCCTTCCTGCGGTAGTGATAGCGGTAGAGTTCGCGGCTGAAGCCAAGTGAGGCGTAAAGCGCGCGGGCCGGCGTGTTGTCGGCGACGACCTGCAGAGATGCCGCCGACGCACCTGCCCGCCGCGCCCAGCCGATCAGGCCGCCAACCGTCCTGCGGCCCAAGCCATGCCGCCTGAATCTGGCATCGGTTTCGACCGACTCCACCACAAGCAGCGCATCGCGGATGACGCCATAGGCCAAGGCGGCAATTTCATTGTCGCGCTCGCACGACACGAACGCCTTTTCGGCTGATATCAGGCCCGTCATCTGGCGAAAGACGCCGCGATCGGTGTCGTCATAGGCACCCATGCGAAACCGCGCAGCGAACCAATCCTCGCCTGGCATCGGCGAAACCGTGACATGTTCGTCGTGAAGCTCGGCCAAATCGCCGATTCCCGCATGGAGATGGATCGTCCCGCCTTCCATCTGGTAGCCGCGGCCGACGAGCGCGGCTTCGAGTTCATCGGCGATGTCGGCTACGCGGAACAGCGGCGCCTGGCCGTGACCGGCATAAAAGAACTCGGCGGCATCAATCACCGCGTCAGGCGCGCCGCGCTTGCCGCGCAAGGGATTGGCGGAATTCGCACGCCGGATCCTGCCGCCGGAACGTCTCAGCAGCCAACCGTCGACGACCGTCTCCGTGGCCGCCGGCCAGGCTTCGCGGCACGCCACTTCCATCCGCCAATTGAGATCGTCGTCAGCCATGCGCACCGTCAAGCGTCTTCCCGCAGCGCTTCCTCCATAAACATGTCAGGGTTGCTACAGAAGTCGCGCATCATGCGAAAATGATCGGTGTCGGTGAAATCGGTCGGGTCGAGCCCGAACCGGCTGATGCGGAACAGCCGCGCGTCGGGACAGGCCATCAACAATGGCGAGTGCGTGGCCATGATCACCTGCGCGGTGCCGGACTGGTCCATGCGCCGCAGCATCTTCAGCAGTTCGATCTGGCGCGACGGCGAAAGCGCGCTTTCCGGCTCGTCGAGGATGTAGATGCCTTGCCTGCGGCAGCGTTCCTCGAAGAAACGAATAAAGCCCTCGCCATGCGACCAGGACAGGAAATCCGGCGGCGGCGGCTTGAACGGGTCCTCCAGAGCCGCCTGGTCGAGATAACGAGCCACCGAATAGAAGGATTCTGCGCGAAAGAACCAGCCGGCGGTTACCTTCGGCAGCCACTGGCCCCGAAATGTGCTGGCCAGCACAGCGCCGCTCTTGTCGATGGCGATTGAATGGTCGACCGGGCGGTAGCCCTTGCCGCCGCCGGCCTCGTCATAGCCGGCCAAAGCGCCAATCGCTTCGAGCAGCGTCGATTTGCCGGTGCCGTTCTCACCGACGATGATGGTGATCGGCGTGGTGAATTCGAGTTCGAATTCGCGGCCGCGAAACAGCGGCAGGTTCCAGGGGTACTTTTCCCAGTCGGACACTCGTTCCGGATCGAGCAGGATACGCTTGAGGTATGGCGCCTTGAGCCGCGTCAGTTGTTTACGATACGCCATCACCCAGGCAGCGAAATCGTGCCGTCCGCCGCGATCGGAAAGGCCGGATTGTGCGCGACTTCCCAGACATGCCCGTCCGCATCGGCGAAATAGCCATACCAGCCACCCCAGAAGGCGCGGCCTGGCGGCTTGACGATGCGGCCGCCGGCCTTTTCCGCCTTGGCGAGCATCTCGTCGACTTCGGCGTCGGAGCGGGTGTTGTAGGCGAGGTAGACGGCGGACGGCGCCTTGGCGAATGCGATGCCGGAATCCGCCTCGGCGCTCGCGCGTGGGAACAGGCCGAGAATGACGCCGCCCATCTGGAAGAAGGCGACACCGTCGGTGATGCCGGCATGCCGTTTCAGCCCCATGGCTTCGTAGAAGCGCACGGCGCGGTGGAGATCATCCGTTGCAATCGTGACGATGGAGATGCGCGGCTCCATGGCTACTGGTCCGTCCATTCCGGCTTACGCTTGCCGATGAAGGCACCGATGCCTTCTTCCGCGTTGCGCGCCAGCATGTTTTCGACCATGACGCGGCCGGTATAGGCATAGGCGTCCGCCAGGCCCATTTCGGCCTGCGCGTAAAAGGCCTCCTTGCCGGTCTTGACCACCAAAGATGATTTGGAAGCAATGGTTTGCGCGTATTTGGTAACGATCTGATTCAGGTATTCGCGCGGCACGACGCGATTGACCAGGCCGAATTCCTTGGCGGTTGCCGCGTCGATCGTCTCGCCGGTCAACAGCATCTCCATCGCCTGCTTGCGCGAGACGTTGCGCGACAGCGCCACCATCGGCGTCGAGCAGAACAGGCCGATATTGACGCCCGGCGTGCAGAAGGTCGCCTCATGCGAGGCGATCGCCAGATCGCAGCTGGCGACGAGCTGCAGGCCGGCGGCGGTCGCCAGGCCGTCGACTTCGGCGATGACCGGCACGGGATGGCGCACGATCGCCTGCATCAGTTGGGCGCAAGCGGCGAATGTCTCTTCGAAGAAAGCCTTGCCGCGATCGGCATCGGCGCGGCGCGCGGTCATTTCCTTGAGATCGTGGCCGGCGCAGAACACTTTTCCGGCCGCCGACAGGATGATGACGCGAACCGCCTTGTCGGCCTTGGCGCGGTCGAGTTCGGCCGTCAGCGCCGCCATCACCGCAAGCGACAAAGCGTTGGCGGGCGGATTGGCGAGCGTGAGGCGCAGCACGCCCTTGTCCAGTCTGGTCGTGACCGGCCCCTCGACAGCGACAGGCTTGATGGCAAGGATTTCGGCCATGGCTGGGTCTCCGCGATTCCGTCGGCTTATGGACTATCTAATATCGGATTGGCCTTCGTCCAACACCCTTCGCTTACGCCAGAAGGCCGAAGGTGTTGCCAGGAATGCCTTGCCGCGCTCATACAGGCTTGGCGTAAAAGCGAGAGACCGACATGCCTGCCCAGACCAATCTCAAGCCGGTGCTGACCGCAGCTCAAGTCAATGTGCTGATGGAAACCGTCTATCCCCAGCTCAACGAGCAGTTCAAATATTTTGAGGCGATCGACGTGTTTCCGGGCGGCTGCACCGTGCGGCTGAATGCCGGCGAGCGGCATTTGCGTCCGGGCGGCACCGTATCCGGTCCGTCGCTGTTCACGCTGGCCGACATTGGCGGCTATGTCTGCGTGCTTTCCCATGCCGGGCCGGATGCGCTGTCCGTGACGGTCAACCTCGACATCAACTTCGTGCGCAAGGCCGAGGCTGGGCCGATCGATGGCCATTGCCGCATCCTGAAGCTCGGAAAGAGCCTGATGGTGTTCGACATCGACATCGTTGCCGGCCCGGAGGGACAAACGATCGCGCACGCCACGGGCACCTATTCGATTCCGCCGAAGCGGCCATAAAGCGCCTTAAGGAGGACGGGCTCGAGCTGGTTTCGATACGCGGCTCACACCACAAATTCCGGAAGGGCGAGATCGTGCTCATTGTTCCGCATCCCGAGAAAGACCTGCCTACCGGCACTGCTCGCGCAATCGCCAAGCAAGCTGGTTGATCGGATAGGCAGAATTGCGCCGGAGACCTCAATGAAGAGCTATTTCGCCTTGGTCGACAAAGACCCCGACAGCGCGTTCGGTATTCGCTTTCCCGACATTCCCGGCTGCTTTTCGGCCGCCGATGCGGCCGAGGACATCGTACCCAATGCGGTTGAAGCCTTGCAATTGTGGGCGGAGGATATGCCGGTTCCAGAGCCGTCCGGCCACGAGGCGATTGTCGCTCTTCCCGATATACGCAGCGCGCTTGCCGTGGGCGGTTATCTGGTCTCGGTGCCGCTCATCGACAATGACAGCGCGGTCGTGAGGGCGAATGTGACTTTCGAGCGCGGCGTCCTGCGGGCGATCGACGCCGCCGCGCGCCAGCGCGGCATTACGCGATCCGCGTTTCTTTCCAGCGCAGCTCGCAAGGAAATCGAGGCAAAACACTGAGGCGGACCAGGAACATAGGCGCCGGCAGATGTGGTAAAATAGTACCTTTTATGCAAGCATCTGTTTTTGCTTGTCTTTCTCCGAAATTTGCTTTTTCACTTGTCTTGACGCGATCCCTCCCCTCGCCTATAAGCCCTCACGAAGCAGCGGCCCGCAAAGGCCGCCGTTTTGTTATTGGCGGCGGGCAAGCGCCTCATCGCCAATCCAAGCAACAAGAAACGCCTTCTCTTTGAAGGTCAAAACCGAGAGCAGAAAACATGACAACCTTTTCGCAGAAGCCTGCGGATGTGGTGAAGAAGTGGATCCTGATCGACGCCGAGGGTCTCGTCGTCGGCCGTCTCGCCACTGTCATCGCCAATCATCTTCGCGGCAAGCACAAGCCGACCTTCACCCCGCATGTCGACGACGGCGACAATGTCATCGTCATCAATGCCGACAAGGTGGTGTTCACCGGCAAGAAGTTCACCGACAAGGTCTATTACTGGCACACCGGCCACCCCGGCGGCATCAAGGAGCGCACCGCGCGCCAGCTGCTCGAGGGCCGTTTCCCCGAGCGTGTCGTCGAGAAGGCAGTTGAGCGCATGGTCCCGCGTGGCCCGCTCGGCCGTCGCCAGATGAAGAACCTGCGCGTCTATGCAGGCGCCGAGCATCCGCATGTCGCCCAGCAGCCAGAAGTCCTCGACGTGGCCAAGCTGAATTCCAAGAACAAGAAGGTCGCATAAGATGGCTGAGCTTTCCTCGCTCGCAGAACTGGGCGCCGCCACGGGCAACACCAATACCCAGCCGGCAGCCCCCGTCCACGTCCAGAAGCTCGACAAGTCGGGCCGCGCCTATGCCACCGGCAAGCGCAAGAACGCCATTGCGCGCGTCTGGGTGAAGCCGGGTTCCGGCAAGATCGTCGTCAACGACAAGGAATTCGCGACCTATTTCGCGCGTCCGGTCCTGCAGATGATCCTCAACCAGCCGATCATCGCCTCCAACCGTTCGGGCCAGTACGACATCGTCGCCACCGTCGTCGGCGGCGGCCTCTCCGGCCAAGCCGGTGCGGTGCGTCACGGCATCTCCAAGGCGCTGACCTACTACGAGCCGGCGCTGCGCGCCGTGCTCAAGAAGGGCGGCTTCCTGACCCGCGACAGCCGCGTCGTCGAGCGCAAGAAGTACGGCAAGGCGAAGGCCCGCCGCAGCTTCCAGTTCTCGAAGCGCTAAGCGTTCCGCAGTTTTGGACAATCGAAAAAGGCCGCCTCCGGGCGGCCTTTTTGCTTGTGCATCCCTATCCGGCGGAATGATCCGCGTCGCGGATGAACAGGAAGGCGCAGAGCGCCGCGCCGGCCACCGCAAGCGCCGAGGCGAGGAAGGCAATCTGCATGCCCTGGATCGTGCCCAACGCCAAAGGCGGAGCTGAACAGCGCGACACCAATCGCCCCGCCCGACTGGCGCACTGTATTGAGCACGCCCGAGGCTGTTCCCGACATCGCCGTCGGCACGGACGACAGCAGCGCCGTGGTCATGGCGGGCGCGGCGAGACCAATGGCGACCGGCAGGAACAGCAGCCGCCACAGAAGGCGCCGGTCAGCGAAAACAGCGTCAGCATGACAAGCCCTTGCCCGGTCCAGTCGATCGGCGGCTTCCCGGCAATTCGCGCCGCCTCATGCCCCCTCCCCAATAGCATATGACAACACTGTAGCCGTCCGGGCGCGGCATTCGATAGATGCAAGCCGTGTTGCACATCCGGAAAATGTCAGGCTCGGCAAATTTGCTGAGGCCCGTCGCGCGCGGCGCGGCACCATGCTACGAAACGGGGACCGACCTTTTCGGTCCAAAGGATATTTGGATAGGTAATTCTTAGGGAAGGTCACAGATGTCACCCGAACCGATCAAATTCACCGACGGCGCGGCTTACGAGCGCTTCATGGCTCCCTGGAGCCGATCCGCCGGGGCTTTGTTCCTCGACTGGCTGGCGCCGGGCTCCGGACGGGCCTGGGTTGATGTCGGTGCCGGCAACGGCGCGTTCACTGAGCTCATTCTAGCGAAGTCCGCCCCTTCGTCCGTTTGCGCGATCGATCCCTCCGACGCGCAGATTGCGACTGCTCGGCAAAAAATCTCGGCGAAGCAGGTCGAGCTGTCGATTGGCGATGCGATGGCCCTTCCCTACGACGCCAACCGTTTCGACGTCGCGGTGATGGCGCTGGTGCTGTTCTTCGTCCCCGACCCGCGCAAGGGCGCCTCGGAAATGCTCCGCGTCACCAAGCCCGGCGGCATTGTCGCGTCCTACACCTGGGACGTCATGCGCGGCGGCACCCCTACGCAGCATTTGTGGGAGGAGATGGACGCGATGGGCAAACCGGCCGCACGTCCGCCGAGCGCGGAGGTCTCGCGTTTCGCGGCGCTGAAGGCGCTTTGGGCGGAGCTCGGCATCCGCGATGTCGAGACGCGCGAGCTTGTGGTCGAACGCGCCTTCGCTGACTTCGACGATTATTGGCTATCCATGGTCGTGAGCAGCCCGAGCGGAATCGTCGGGAAGCTGTCGGATGCGGAGAGCGCGGAGCTGAAACGCCGACTAAAGGACAGACTGCCGGCAAGCGCCACGGGAGCGATCACGGTTCACGCCTGGTCGACGGCGATCAAGGGGCGAAAGGCCGCTTAATGCGCGGCGCCTTACGTCGCCGCTTTCTTCTTCCTTCTTCGCCTTCGGCTTGGCCGGCTTCGGCGCAACCGGCGCTTCCGGCGTGCGCTAGATCGAGGACAGGCGGCCGGACGTGAACGTGTAGATGCCCGCACGCGGGCCGGTCGTCCAGGTGACCACGGCGACGCGCCGGCCGGCACCGTCACTGGAGAGATTGACGTTCGAGGGAGCGCCGATGCCGCGCACCACGTCGCATTCGGTGTGGCCGAGCCCGACCGCGCCGCCCATGGCCGCGGGCGCCGTCGTCGATGCAAACGACCGCTAATTCCGCCGCTGCCACCGGCCCCGTTCGTCGGCCTGCCAATAGGTGACCTCAAATCCGCGCGTCTTGCAATCCGTCCAGGTGCTGCGGCCCAAGGCAAGTGCGTCCGGATCGTCGCTGTTGAACAGCAGCACCATGCGCTCGTAGCTCTGGCTCAATTGATGCTGGCGGTCGCGGCGGGCTCGATGCGTTTACCCGTCCCGGCATAAGGCACGCGGTAACCGTTCGCCGCCAGCCAGTCGATTGCCGCCTTCGGTTCGTCGGTCTGGATGATGGTGGCGCCGCGATCGGCCCAGAAACCCCAGGCTTCGCGCGGCAGGCTGGCCTGGACCGCCAGTTCGTCGCCACGGCCGCCAGCGAGGAACCCACCCGGCTTGTTGACGATGGCGTAGGTGTCGGCCCAGATGTGCCAGTTGCCCCGCACCGCGGCCGCGCGCATGCGGGTGCTGAACAGCGGTCCACCGGTTTCGGTCAGCGTCTCGGCGCCGGCCCGCCAGTTGATCAGCTCGATCGCGCGCGGCGAGAAGGCTTGGTCGACCGTCCCGGCGAAACCGGCGTCATGGACCGCGTCATCGGCGATGATCGGCATGAACTGGACGCCGCCGCCGATCGCGGCCATGGCCGCCTTCACCGTGGCGATCCTGGTCTGGTTCCAGAGGTTCTCCTTGACGATGACCTGGTCGGCCATGCCGAGATCGCGCGCCACCGTGATCATGCCCGGGAGGTCACCGACTTCGAGCTTGTTGTCGAGATTGATGAGGATCCTGTCCCTGGTCGCCAGCAGCATCTCGCGCAGCGTCGAAACCCTCTCGTCGGTGACGGCGCGGGTGCCCTCGATCACCAAGCGGCAGGTCTTCAGTTCGGCCAGCGTGTATTTCGCCACCTCGCCCCTGCAGGTCGTGGTGCGGTCGAGCCAGCTGTCATGCATGACGACGAACTCACCGTCCTTCGAGCGCCTGATGTCGACCTCGACAATCTCGGCGCCCATGGCGATCGAGCCTTCGACGGCGGCGAGCGAATTTTCCGCATAGAGCGTCTTGCCGGCCTGCATGCTGCCTGCGCGATGGGCGGCCACCATGACATGGTCGCGCCACTGGTTGGCATGCTCGAAGCGGTCGAGAACCTGCCTAGCGCGACTTTCGCCCGCAATGGCCTGACCGGAGACGGCCGCAAGGGTCATGCAAAGCAAAAGGCTCAGCCAGATCGTCCGCATCCAGAATCGCTCCTTGCCGGATCGAAGCCGGGATAGGCGATGCCCGTGACATCCGGGTGAACGAAGCCGGCTAGCGGATGGTCGCGATATCTGGCGTCAGATGCGTCTCGAGAGCCGGCGGAACCATGCCATCGCCGGCATTTCAATGAAACGCCAGGTGATCCACGATGCGGCGATGGTGGCGACGAGCATGACGACGATTGCCACCGTTCCGGCCCAGCCGGTGCCGAAGCCCGTCGCCGGCGAGCCGCGCAGCACGATGTCGCCGACGAGGCCGAGGCCAAGCTTGTGCTCGACGAGCCCGGCAACGTTGATCAGGCGCGCCTGCACGAAGATGTGGACCATGTAGATGGAATAGGACAGCGCGCCGAGCGTCAGCATGAACGGCGCCCGCAGCAAGGCGGAAATCCAGCCGCCCTCATGGGCAAAGAGAAACAGCGCCAGCGCGAACACCAGGGGTGCCGCGATGCCGAAATCATTGCTGCCCGCCAGTGAGACGAAAAGCACGATGACCGCCACCATGACGATTTCGGCAAGGGTCCAGCTCAGCCGCGGGCCGCTTCTGGCGAGGAGTTGTCGCGCCCCTGCAATGGAATCATGTTGAAACCAGGCCAGCAGGGCGCCGAGCGAGAAGCCGTAGAGGCAGCGGATGAAGCCGAAATCGTAGGACACATCCATATGATGCGTGGAGAAGCCAAGCAGAAAAAGCGGCGCGGTGATGGCGGCTGCGACAAGCCATATCCAGGCACGCGCACCGGCGATGAAGACCACGCCGGCGAACAGCAGGTAGGCGAAGAACTCCGCCGAAATGCTCCAGCTTGGCGCATTCCAGGTCAGGTGATCCTCGAAGCCCATCCCTTGGAGCAGGAGCAGATTGGCAAGCAGGCTCTTCAAATCGAAACCGCCGGTGAAGGGGGCAGCGCCGGTGCCATGCAGTTGCGGCAGCATCAGGCGCAGCAGTTCAAAGCCCGCAAAGGCGGCGAGCATGATGAGATGCAGCGGATAGATGCGGCCGAACCGCACCAGCGCGAAGCGGGCGACCTCTGCCGGCTGGCTCAGCCGATCGGCATAGCCGCCAGCGATGACGAAGCCGGAAAGGACGAAGAAGAAATCGACGAAAAGATAGGACGAACCGATGAAGGCGCTCTGCGAGATCGCGGAAGCGGTCGGGAAATGAAACAGCGCCACAAGCAGCGCGCAGATGCCGCGCCACGAATCGAGAACCTGGAAGCGCTCGCCGGCTATCGTGCCGGCATGGGTCGACACCACGGCATCGGACGGATTAAGAAACGCGGCCTGCGTCATGATGATACAAATCCTGTCTTGCCGTGGCACCCGGGCGGCGCCGTTTCGTCTCCCCAAGCTGTGACTGGCATCTTCCATGCCGGTTCTGTAGTTGTTGCACCCCGATGAAAACGAGGACCAGTAATGGCGACCAAGAACATCGACCATGCCTTCACCGCCCGCTCCAAAACGGGCGGCGCCCTTGAGCCGACCTATTCCGGCGCGCTGTCGTTCATGCGGCGCAAATACACCAAGGACGTGAAGGGCGTGGACGCAGTGGTCTGGGGCATTCCCTTCGACGCCGCCGTCACCAACCGGCCCGGCGCCCGTTTCGGGCCGCAGGCGATTCGCCGCGCATCGGCGATCCTCGACAATGACCCGCAATATCCGTTCTCGCGCGATCTGTTCGAACACCTCGCGGTCGTCGATTACGGCGACTGCCTGCTCGATTCCGGCAACCACCAGAAAACGCCGGGCACGATCGAGCGCGAAGCGGCGAAGATCCTGAAATCAGGCGCCTTTCTTTTGACGCTGGGCGGCGACCATTTCGTCACCTGGCCGCTCCTCAAGGCACATGCGGCCATCCACGGACCGCTTGCCCTGGTGCAGTTCGACGCTCATCAGGACACGTGGGAGGACGACGGCAAACGCATCGACCACGGATCCTTTGTCGGCCGCGCGGTCAAGGAAGGCATCATCGATCCCGACCGTTCGATCCAGATCGGCATCCGCACCCACGCCCCTGATACCTTCGGCATCAAGATCCTCCACGGCCACGAAATCGAGGAAATGCGGGCCTCCGACATTGCCTACGCCATCGTCGACCGCACAGGCGGCAAGAAGACCTACCTCACCTTCGACATCGACTGCCTCGACCCGGCCTATGCGCCCGGAACCGGAACGCCGGTGGCCGGCGGGCCGTCCTCGGCGAAGATCCTGTCGACGCTGCGCCAGCTCAACCAGGTCGATATTGTCGGCGCCGATGTCGTGGAGGTTGCGCCGGCCTATGATCACGCCGATATAACGGCGATCGCCGGCTCGATGGTGGCCATGCAGTATCTCGGCCTGCTGGCCGAACGAAAGGCACGGCAGGAAGAGATGAACAACGGCAATCCCAACGGTGCCGCGGTGAATCACGGTAACGGCATATAGTCTCGGAATATCAGGGAATTGATCAGGTCATGAAACCGAAAATCTTCATCGACGGCGAGCACGGTACCACCGGCCTGCAGATCCGGGCGCTGCTTGCCGAGCGAGGCGACCTGGAAATCATTTCCATCCCCACCGAGCGCCGCAAGGAAGCGGCGGCGCGCGCCGAATTCCTCAATGCCGCCGATATCGCGATCCTGTGCCTGCCGGACGATGCGGCGAAGGAGAGCGTCTCGCTGATCGCCAACGATACCACCAAGGTCATCGATGCATCGACCGCGCATCGCGTCGCCGAGGGCTGGGCCTATGGCTTCGCCGAGATGGACAAGGATCAGGCCAAAACCATCGCGTCGGCCAAGCGCGTCGCCAATCCCGGCTGCTGGCCGCAGGGACCGATCGCAACGCTGAGGCCACTGGTCACGTCAGGCCTGCTGCCGGCGGATTTCCCGATCACCGTCAACGGCATTTCCGGCTATTCGGGCGGCGGACGCCCGATGATCGAGGACTATGTCGCCAAGGGCGAGGACGCCTCGGAGTTCCTGCCCTATGGCCTGACCCTGCAGCACAAGCATGTGCCGGAACTGCGGGCCTATGCAAAACTGTCGCATGACCCGATCATGCAGCCGGCGGTCGGCAATTTCGCCCAGGGCATGATCACCGTGGTGCCGCTGCAGCTCGGCGGCCTCGAGCATGTGCCGACAGGCGCGGAGCTTCATGCCGCCATTGCCGACCATTTCGCCGCCATCAAGGGCGGCGTGGTCGAGGTGGCGCCCTATGCACATCTGGAGCGCATGACGGAGATCGATCCCGAGATCTACAACGGCACCAACCGCATGAAGGTCTACGTCTTTGCCAACGACAAACGCGCGCAGGCGCTGCTGCTGGCGGTCTATGACAATCTCGGCAAGGGTGCCTCGGGTGCAGCCGTCCAGAACATGGACCTGATGCTCGGGCTTTGATGGACGCACCAGCCTTCCCGGCGCGTTGGAAAGTCAGCGCGCCCGAACTCATTGCCGAGACCTTTTCGAGCCGCATTTGGCAGGTTGTTCGCGACGACGGCTCGCCGGCCGTCGTCAAGGCGCTCAAGCCTTTCGACGATGTCGCCGACGAGCTGCGCGGCGAGCATTTCCTCGCCTGGCGGCGCGGCGAAGGCGCGGTGCGCCTGCTTGGCCGCGATGGCCACCGCATGTTGCTCGAATATGGCGGCGACACCCTGCTTACGCGGGTTCTCGATGAACAGGGCGACAATGCCGCAACCGCGATCGCGGCCGAGGTGATGACGAAACTGTTTTCGCCATCACGACACCCCTACCCGCCCGCGTTGCAGCCGCTCAGGGAGAGGTACGCCAGCCTGTTCAGGAAAGCCGCAACCGACAAAGACGCGGGTCATGCCAGTATCTATGTCGAGGCTGCGTCGATCGCCGGACGGCTGCTGGATAATCCACACGATATCAGGCCCTTGCATGGCGATCTCCACCACGACAACATCCTGCACGGGCCGCGCGGCTGGCTGGTGATCGATCCGAAAGGCGTGCTCGGCGATCCCGGCTTCGACGCCGCCAACATGTTCTACAACCCGCTCGACCGCGACGCGCTCTGCCTCGATCCCCAGCGGATCGCGCACATGGCCGAAGTCTTTGCCAAGACGCTGGGGCAGTCGCCTGCAGCGATACTGGACCATGCCATCGCCTATGGCTGCCTGTCCGCGGCCTGGCACCACGAGGACAACAATGCGGTCGAGGAGAACCGCGAACTGTCGATCGCCGAGGCGATCCTGGCGGTGCGGCTCACCTTTTGAGCGCCGCAGTCACATCGCGTTAGACGTAGCGGGGCAGTTCGATTGCAATGTAGACTATTGCAGCTGCCAAGAGACCATAGAGAATGTATCTGCGTTTCATCGGTGGCCGTGTCGGCAGTGGATAGGCGCCCTTGGTGCCGCGCCAATGCGCGGCGGCAAAGCCCAATACGATCAAAGCAAATGCCTGATGCGTCAGTGCCATATGCAGCGGCACCTGCATCAGCAGCGTGCCGATGCCGATAGAGGCCTGCACCAGCACCAGCACAAACAACAGCATCGCGCGGCGGGCATGGGTCGAGCCGGGCAGCCGCCGACGCGTGGCGATCATGTGCCAGAGCGCGACGGCGAAGACCGTATAGGCGCCGAGCCGGTGGACGAACTGCACCGTCTTCGGACTTTCGAAGAAGTTGCGCCATGCCGGCTCGAGGATCAGCAGGTCGCCGGGGATGATCTTGCCGTCCATCAGCGGCCAGGTGTTGTAGCTCAGACCGGCGTCGAGCCCGGCGACCAGGCCGCCGAGATAGATCTGGACCAGCGCCAGGAACACGATGATGCCGGCCAGACGCTGCGTCGAGCGATCGGCGGCGGGCTCCGAGTGCGGCGCCAGCCCTCGCGCGACGACCATGGTGGCGGTGAAGATCAGCGCCGCCAGCGTCAGGTGCGTCGCCAGCCGGTACTGGCTCACGGACACACGGTCGACCAGGCCTGAGGCCACCATCCACCAGCCGATGGCGCCCTGCAGGCCGCCGAGAAACAGAATGCCGACCAACTTTGGCCCCAGGCCGCGCTCGATACGGCGGCTCCCCCAGAAGACCAGCAGCGGCAAGGCGAAAACCAAGCCGACGCTGCGCGCCAAGAGACGGTGTGCCCACTCCCACCAGAAGATCGACTTGAACGCCTCGATGCTCATGCCCTTGTTGAGCTCGGTGTATTGCGGGATCTGCTGGTAGCGCTGGAATTCTTCCTGCCACTCGGCGTCGTTGAGCGGCGGGATGACGCCGTGGATCGGCTGCCATTCGGTGATCGACAGGCCGGACTCCGTAAGCCGCGTGGCGCCGCCGACCACCATCAGGGCAAACAGCACCAGAAGCACGACATAAAGCCAGCCGCGCACAAGCGCGCGGTTGTGCAGGTCGCGGTCGCGGGCGACGTATGGCGCGGCGGCTGATATGGCAGCCATGATCTTGTCCCGTCCGGTTGAGGTGGCGGATTGGTGGACCATCGCATTCGTGCTTGCAAGACCATGCAGCGCGGCACGCCGTCGCGCCCGATGTCGCGGGTTGCGCCTGTCCTGCGTTCGGCCTAAGCGGTAGCGATCAACGAGGCCGAGCCATGCCCATTCGCCTGAAAAAGCTGATCGGAATGTTCCTGCTGGTGGCACTGGTCATCATCTATGCCCTGGTCGCATCGATCTTCGCCGTCGCCCGTCTGTCGGAATCGGGTGCGCTGGTGCACTTCCTGTTCTTCCTGTTCAGCGGCCTGCTCTGGGTGCTGCCGGCGATGGGCATCATCAAGTGGTTGATGCTGGAACCGCGGGCGAAGCGCTGAAACGGTTTCAGAGGCATACTCGGCTGGATCAACGCGCACGGCGGATTGACGGCAAACGCCGGTCAGATGGTGACGACCATCTTGCCGGCATTGGCGAGCGGCGTCGTCACGCCCGACAGCATGGTGCGGATATGGGCGAGGTTCTGGTAGCGGCCATTGATCGAAATGCGCGGCAAGGCATGCAGGAAGCCGGCATGTTCGGCGCGCAGCACGCCATGGCGGGTCGTCACGGCGGAGACATAGCCGGCGTCGCGGGCAAAGCCGACCTCTCGGCAACCGACCGCGCTTGCATAGCCATAGGGATAGGCGAAATGGAGTGGTTCGCTGCCAAGCTCTGCTCGCAACATGTCCTTCACAGCGTCGATCTCGCGCCGAGCATCGGCCTCGGAAAGCCGCTTCAGATTGCTGTGGTTGATCGTATGGGCGCCGATCGTGACCAGCGGATGCGCGGCGACGGTGCGGAGCTCATCCCAGTTCATCAGCGTCCGCAGGCGCGAGGCATCCGCGTCGACGCCATTTGAACTGGCGAGATCGCGCAGCACGGTGCGCAGATCTTCCTCGCGAACCTCGGTGGCGAGGTAGGCGTGCAACCGGGTTATGGCCTGGTATTTCCGGGCCGGGGTCCCGCAATCGATCACCGCCGGACCATTCGAGGTCGACAAAGTCAGGCGGTCGGACGCGTTGACGATATCCTCGGCCACATCCCACCACAGATCGGCGGTGCCGTCGATCAGCCCCGGCGCCACATAGATGGTAATCGGCGCGCCGTGCTTCTCCAGCACCGGCAGGGCCTCGGTCATGTTGTCGCGATAGGCATCGTCGGCGGTGATGGTGGCGAACCGGCCGCCCTTGCCGCCTGCCTTGATGCGCTCCACGGCCTCGTCCATCGAGACGAAAACATAGCCGTCCGCCTTCATGTCGGCGATCACGGCGTCAAGGAAACGGGGCGCGATGTTGAGGTGCCGGTTGACGCTGTCGGGTTTTTCCGGTGTCGCCGTCACGCGGTGCAACATCAGGATGGCGCCGATGCCGCCGACAAACGGCCTGGCCAGCGGTGCGAGGCCGGTATAGCGGGCGACGTTGAGCGCCAGTTTCCGGATTGCCTCCCCACCGTCGATCATTCATTCACCTTTTGCGCCTAGGCTGATCCAAGCACGGAATACGCCTGAGCGCCCCCCAAATCGGGATCAATACGCCTTAAGGATTGAGGTATGATTGACGCAATGGCGTCATTTGACGGCAATCGGCTCGCGGCGACCGAGGCTTCGCCACGCGCCCTGCCGAAGGATGCCGCCGGGCCATCGGTCTCCGTGGCAGGCGCAGAGGGGCTTGCCGCTTATGCAGGGTTCTGCCGCTCGGCGCTTTATGCACCGGCACAGGGCGCGACATGGATCCTGAACTGGGCCGCGCAGTTCGAGCCCGATCTGTTCGTGGCGACGCTCACTCTCGGAGGCAAGCCGGTCTTCGCGCTGGCGCTGGAAGTTGTCAGCCAGGGGCCGTTCCGGGTCGCCCGTTTCATGGGCGGCCGCCATGCCAATGGCAATTTCGCGGCCGCTGACCCGCAATGGCTCGCCAAGGCGGAAAGCGCGACCGTCGGCTCAGTGTTTTGGGCCATCGCCAAGGCTCGGCCCGACATCGATCTCATCGCGCTGGAACGATTGCTGCCCGATCTCGATGGCATCGCCAATCCGCTCGCATCGCTCGATCATTTCGCCAGCCCCAATCTTTCGCTGGCCGTCGACCTTGGCGGGGGCTTCGATGCGCTGCTGCTGCGCGCCAGCGGCAAGCGCAAACGCAAGAAACATCGCTCGCAGATGCGCAAATTCGACGCCGTCGGCAGCCATCGGCGCATCGAGGGGCGCAGCCCGGACGAGGTGGGGCGATTGCTCGACGCCTTCTTCGAGATGAAGGCGCTCCGCTTTCGCAAGATGGGCATTGCCAATGTCTTCGGCGGCGACCAGACACGCGCCTTCTTCCGGGCGCTGTTCACGCAGGCCCTGGCCGAGGACACGCCCTCTTTCGTGCTGCATGGCTTGGAGGTCGCCGGCAAGCTGCGCGCCATCACCGGGTCGAGCCGCTGCGGCAAGCGCCTGATCTGCGAGTTCGGCGCGATCGCCGAGGATGATCTCGCGCACAGCAGTCCCGGCGATTTCCTGTTCTTCGACAACATCCAGGAAGCCTGCGAGACGGGTTTCGCCATCTATGATTTCTCCGTCGGCGACGAACCCTACAAGCGGCAGTGGTGCGATGTCGAAACCAGGCATTTCGAGGTGCTGGTCCCGCTGACGCTGAAGGGCCGAGCGCTGGCGCAGACGCTTCGCCAGGGCGCACGGCTGAAGGCTTTCGTCAAGAACAGCCCGACGATCTGGAAACTGACCAAGATGCTGCGCCGCAAGGCAGCCGGACAGGCAACGCACGCCGTCACGGACGACGAAAACTAGCCGCGGGACGGGCGCGTGTGCGGGCAGCCGACATTCCGGTGCTGGCGCTCGAGGATCCGGCATCGGAAGTGGTTGGCAAGCTGCGCGACGAGATCGCCCGGGCCGTGGAGCAGGATCGTGCCGAGGCGATCGTGCTTGGCTGCGCCGGCATGGCGGACCTTGCGCAGCAGTTGCAGGCGGATTTCGGACTGCCTGTCATCGACGGTGTCGGCGCCGCGATCAAGCAGGCCGAAGCGCTCATCGCACTCGGCCTTTCGACATCGAAGCGCGGCGCCTACGCCAGCCCGCTGGTCAAGCCCTATCGCGGTATGCTGAAATCGTTCTCGCCCGGAGCTGTCGCCGCGGAGTGAGCACCATGAATCGAACCATCCGCACGCTGTCGCTGGGGGAACTGACCGACCTCGTCGACTGGGCGGCTGCGGAGGGCTGGAATCCCGGCCTCGAAGACGCGGCGATGTTCCAGGCGGCGGACCCGGAGGGTTTCATCGGTGCCTTTGTCGGGGATGAAATGGTCGCCGCGATCTCGGCGGTGGCCTATGGACAGGATTTCGGTTTCATCGGCCTCTACATCTGCCGCCCGGACATGCGCGGCAAGGGCCACGGCAAGGCCGTGTGGACCGCGGGCATGGACAGGCTGTCCGGGCGTACCATCGGCCTCGATGGCGTCGAGGAGCAGCAGGCCAACTACCGGAGCAAGGGGTTCGAGCCGGTCTACGAGACCATCCGCTACAGCGGACGCCCCGCGATGCTGCCCGCTGGCGCCGAGCGGCCTCGTATCGTGACCGCGCAGCCGGCGCCCGACATCATCGCCTATGATTCCCTTTGCTTTCCCGCGCCCCGGCGGGCCTTCCTGCAGCGATGGCTGCAACCGCCACATCATGCCGTAACGGCGATCACTTCGCGGGGAACGGCCGGCTATGCGGTGGCGCGAGCCTGCCGAAGCGGCTTCAAGATCGGCCCGCTCTTCGCCGACGACAAGCAGACCGCGCTTGAATTGCTCGGGGAACTGGCGGGCGCGTGCGAGGGTGGCGAATTGAACATCGACGTGCCCGCCACCCAGGTGGATTTCATCGCGGCGCTCGGGGCGGCCGGTTTCGCACCGACCTTCAGCACCGCCCGCATGTACAAGGGCGCGCCGCCGAAGCTCGATGCCAAGAGGGTGTTCGGCGTGACGACGCTGGAGCTGGGATAGGTAGGGGGGCGCCGCTGAACGCGGTTTTTTCAGGCCGCGGAGCGCCGTCCCGGAGTGCCCGGCGGCTCGTGGCCAATCGGTGTCACCAGCGTCAGGTCGGGGTAGCCGCTCTCGATCAGATTGACCGCGGCCCTGGTGACCTCGTCGTCCGGTTCGAGCATGGACAGGAACACCTCCGTGGCATCGGCCCCGAGACGGCTGATGCCTTGCGCGTCGGCCGGCCCGCATTCGACCACCACCAGATCATAGGCGGTGGTCAGTGACTGCATGATGATCGGCAGCCGGTCGGCGGCGCGCATGGCGCGGACCGGATCGGCGGTGCCGACGGGAATGACGTGGCAGTCCGAATAGAGATCGGCATGGATGACGTCGCTGAACTGCGCCTGCGAGGCGAGCAGATCGGTGATCCCCGGGAAGAGCCCGCAGTCCAGCATCGGCCGCGAGGCGGCACCCGAGGCGGTGAGATCGAGCAGCAGGACGCGCAGGCCGGCGTCGGACACTTCGCGCGCCACCAGGATCGCCGACGCGGCTGCCTCGTCGCCTTCGGGCGAAACGAATATGGCGCGGGCGGCTCCGCTGGCAATCAGCTTTTCCGCGGCCTTCTCGATGTCGATTTCACCCAGCACCGAGCGCGGCCGCTGTACTTCTACAACCGGCTCCGGCCCGGCGACCGATTCGACTTCGGCGACAGGCTCTGCCTTGGCGGCAGGCTCGGGCTCGGCAACGGGCCGCGGTTGCGCCACCATCGCCGGTTCCGCGGCCGCTTCGGGCCATTGCGCCTCGGCGCCACGATCGGCGAACCCGCCGGCGACAGCCGGCTCCAGGCGGGCAGATGGCTCAGGGGCATCCGGCTGCTGGCGCGCCGTTGCCGGCATGGCCACTTCGTCGATCGGCGCAAAACGGGCGCCTGGAGCCGGGCGCATGGCGCGGCCCGAGAAGAGTTCGCGCAACAGCGTGAATATGGCCGCCAGCAGAAGCGAAGCCGCCGCAGCTGCCCCAACGATCGGCCCAACCTTGGGGAAGTATGGCTCGGAGGGCACGGAAGCCGGTGAGGCGACGCGGGCGTCGACCGGCACATAATTGCGGTCCTGACGCGAAGCTGCCTCGCGGTAATTGGTCAGATAGAGCTCGAGCTGCTGGCGCTTGGCGGCGGCGTCGCGCTGCAGCGCGTCGAGATCGACCTGCTGCTCGCCGGCCTGCGCCGAAGCCGCCTTCAGTTGGTTGACGTCGGCGACGAGCTGGCTTTCGCGCGCCTTGGCGGCGTCGGCCTGCATCACCAGGCCCTTCATGATCTTCTGGGCTTCGCTGCGTATCTGCGCGTCGAGATCGGCGAGCTGTGACTTTGCAGCGCGAACGCGCGGGTGGTTGTCGAGCATCGTCGTCGACAGGTCGGCGATGGTGGCGCGCAGCTCGGCCTGCCGCTCCCGCAAACGCTGGATCAGGTCGGACGACAGCACTTCCGGCAGCGTATCCAGCGAGCCGCCATTCTGCAGCGCCTTGCGCACGCTGTCGGCGGTGCCTTCGGCCGCGGCGCGGTTGGCCCGCACCCGCGACAATTCGGTCGACAGCTCGGCCAGCTGCTGGGTTGCCAGGGTGGCATTGTTGCCGCCCATCAGCAGGTCGGACTGCGCGCGATAGGCTGCGACCTTGGCCTCGGCATCCCTGACCTGCTTCGACAGGTCGGCGATCTCGGGCGCCAGAAAGTCGGCGGCGGCGGTGTTCGATTCGCTCTTGGCCGCGCCCTGCCCCGCAATATAGGCAGCGGCAATAGCATCAGGGATGGCGGCGGCGAGCTTGGGATCCTCGGAGGAGAACTCGATGGCGATGATGCGGGTCTTTTCAACGCCGAAGACGTTGAGCTTCTCGCGCATCTTCTTCAACACGCGTTCGTCGGCCGGAACATCCATCGGATCGTTCTTCAGCCCAAGCAGGATCAGCACGCGGCTGACCGCCGACATGTTGATCGTTTCGTCGAACTCACGCAGCCGCGCCAGGCCGAGTTTCTGCGCCACCTGTTTGAGGATTTCGTTGGACGAAATGATCTGGACCTGGGTGGCGACGCCTTGTTCGTCCAGGATCGGCTTGTCGCCATCATTGTTGCTGCCGGCCGGCCGGGTGTAGACGGATTCGCGCGGGGCGATTTCCACCTGCGTCTGGGCCTTGTAGTGCTTGGTCGCGAACGAAGCGAACGCAAACGCCAGACCAGTCACCGCCAGAACGAAGAGCAATATGCGCAGCCAGTTCCTCGCCAGGCTGGCGAAGAGCTGCCTGAGGTCAACGTCGACATCTGCGGCCGCGGACTGAACGGACATGCATCCCTACTCCGAAACTGGGTCAGGATGCACCGTAAACAACTATGGTAACTCAGCCGTTAAGATCGCGGTAATACTCCATTAGGAATACTGACTGCGCCCAAGAAAAACGATAAAAATGGCAAAACCCCTGCTTCGTGCAGCGCTATCGGCGAGCTCCTTTACCGGCCATTAACCCTAACAGGATGATAACGGACGCGATCCCAGATGTTTGCTGCGACGCCGCAGCGGCCAGTCGAAGGTACGTATCCGGTCATGAAAAGCACTGCTTCCCTCTTTCACGCTCTGCTTGCCGTATCGATGCTTGCCGGCTGCTCCAGCTACCGCCCGACGCCGGCAGCCTTCCACGAGGTCCTCGACCAACCTTACCGTCTCGGCGCCGGCGACCGTGTCCGCGTCACGGTGTTCGAGCAGGATGGCCTGACCAACACCTACAGCGTCGACCAGTCCGGCTACCTCTCCTTCCCGCTCGTCGGCGCCATTCCGGCGCGTGGCCACACCGCGCAGCAGATGGAAAAGGAGATCGCCGACAAATTGCGGCAAGGCTATCTGCGCGACCCCGACGTCTCGGTCGAGATCGATCGCTACCGGCCGATCTTCGTCATGGGCGAAGTGGGTGCCGCCGGTCAGTATTCCTATGTGCCCGGCTTGACCGTGCAGAAGGCCATCGCCATTGCCGGCGGTTTCTCGCCACGCGCCAACCAGGAAAGCGTCGACATCACCCGCGACATCAACGGCAAGGTGATGACCGGCCGCGTGGTGACATCCGATCCTCTGCTGCCCGGAGATACCGTCTACGTCCGCGAACGCCTGTTCTGACAGACACCACGTGGCGGACAAGCTCAGGATCGTCCACTGCTTTCGTTCACCGGTCGGAGGAATTTTCCGGCATGTGCGCGACCTGACCGAAGCCCAGGTCGCCGCCGGCCATGTGGTCGGCATCGTCTGCGATTCGACCACCGGCGGCGAATTCGAGGAGCGCCTGTTCGAGCAGATGAAGGACATGCTGGCGCTCGGCATCCATCGCACGCCAATGCAGCGCCATGTCGGCCCGGGCGATCTCGCCTCGGCCCGGCGCACCTACAGGATCATCAAGGAATTGCAGCCGGACGTGTTGCATGGGCACGGCGCCAAGGGTGGCGCCTATGCCCGTCTGTTCGGCTCATTGTTGCGGGTATCAAGGTCTCGCGTAGCCCGCCTTTATTCGCCGCATGGCGGCTCCCTCCACTATGATGAAACGACAGCCACGGGGAAGCTGTTCTTCGCGCTGGAGCGCTCCATGGCGCACTTCACCGATTGCCTGCTGTTCGTCTCGGACTACGAGCGGCGAACCTATCGCAGGAAGGTGGGCGAGCCGCCGATCCCCAATACACTGGTCTACAACGGACTGCGCGCCGCCGAATTCGAGCCGGTACTCATCGGGCCCGATGCGGCGGATCTGCTCTATATCGGCATGATGCGCGACCTGAAGGGGCCAGACATCTTTATCGACGCCCTGGCCGCCGCCGGCCCGCGGCTTGGCCGCGCGCTGAGCGCGGTGATGGTCGGCGACGGCGACGACCTGCCGCGCTACCACGCGCAGGTAAAGCGCCTGGGACTTCAAGGCCATGTCCGCTTCCTGTCGCCAATGCCGGCCAGGGAAGCCTTCGCACTTGCCGAACTCGTCGTCGTTCCATCCCGCGCGGAAGCCATGCCCTATATCGTGCTGGAAACACTTGCCGCGGCAAGACCAATGATCGCCACCTCCGTCGGCGGCATACCGGAGATCTTCGGTTCCGGCTCCCCTGCCCTGATCCGCCCCGATGCGGCCGAACTGGCCGGCAAGATGAGCGAGGCGCTGGCCGACCTTGCCGCTTATGGCGCCCTGATGCCCGATGGCTCCGGCCTCAGGGCGCGCTTTGGCGCCGACGTGATGGCCGCCGAAATCGAGAAGGCCTATTTCGCCGCGCTCGGCAGGTAACGCCTGAGCCTTTCCAAAGCCACGCGTTGTTTCAAGGGTTTCTTAGCTCTCTTTTGCTATTCACCCGGGGGAAGCTTGCGGACTGTTCCATGAATGAGATCGATCCCGCGCACCGCTTTTCACCCGAAGCGGTGCGTAAATTCGACCGACCGACCGATGGCGATGCGCCCGGCGGCATGAACGACGTCGCCCGGCAGGTCGCGTCGCAATACCGGCGCGATACGATGTCGCCGATCATGGTCAGCGGCGTCCTGCGCATGGTTGAATTCGGGGTGCTGTTCCTCTCGGGGCTCTGCGTCTATTTCTACTTTGTCGGGTTCTTCAATTATCTCGCCTGGCAATATCCGGTGACGATCGCCGCCGCGTCGTTCCTGGCCGTGGTGCTGCTCGACGTCACCGACTGCTACCAGGTGATCTCGTTAATGCGGCCGATCGCCAATTTCGGCCGCATCCTGCTGGTCTGGGCCGGCGCCTTCGCGCTGATGGCGTTGACAGCCTTCGCCATGAAGATGTCGGAAGATTATTCGCGGCTTTTGTTCGGCACCTGGTTCGTCGTCGGTTTCGTCCTGCTGTTCGGCCTCAGGCTGGTCATGTCGAGACTGATCCGGCGCTGGGCGCGCGACGGCCGCATGGAGCGGCGCGCCGTCATCGTCGGCGGCGGCAAGGCGGCGGAAATCCTGATCCGCTCTGTCGAAAAGCAGCCTTACAACGATATCCGCATCTGCGGCATCTTCGATGACCGCTCCGACAAGCGCTCGCCGCCGATCGTTGCCGGCTATCCCAAGCTCGGCACAATTTCGGAATTGATCGAGTTCGCCCGCATCGCCCGCATCGACATGCTGATCGTGTCGCTGCCGCTGACCGCTGAAACGCGCGTGCTGCAGCTGTTGAAGAAGCTGTGGGTGCTGCCGGTCGACATCCGGCTTTCGGCGCATTCCAACGCGCTGCAGTTCCGTCCGCGCGCCTATTCCTTCATCGGCTCGGTGCCGATGCTCGACATTTTCGACAAGCCGATCAACGACTGGGATTCGGTCGCCAAGCGCACTTTCGACATCGTTTTCTCGCTGATCGGCATCATCGTCTTCTCGCCGGTGATGCTGGCGACCGCGATCGCCATCAAGCTCGACAGCAAGGGGCCGGTGCTGTTCAAGCAAAAGCGCCACGGCTTCAACAATGAGATCATCGAGGTCTACAAGTTCCGCTCGATGTACACGGACCGGTCGGATCCGACCGCCAAGCAGACCGTGACCAAGAACGATCCGCGCGTCACCCGTGTCGGCCGCTTCATCCGCAAGACCTCGATCGACGAACTGCCGCAGTTCGTCAATTCGCTGCTGGGCTCGCTGTCGCTGATCGGCCCGCGCCCGCATGCGATCGCCGCGCAGTCGCACAACCTTCTCTACAACGAGGTGGTCGACGGCTATTTCGCTCGCCACAAGGTCAAGCCCGGCGTCACCGGCTGGGCGCAGATCAACGGCTGGCGCGGCGAGATGGACACCAACGAGAAGATCCGCATGCGGACGGAGTACGACCTCTACTATATCGAGAACTGGTCGCTGCTGTTCGATCTCAGAATCTTGTTCCTGACGCCGATCCGGCTGCTCAACACGGAAAACGCCTATTGAGCGCGATTTCCCATGAACTGCCGCAGGCCGCGGTCAACGCCAAGCTGACCGCCCTGATTTCCTCCAGTGCGGTGGTGGTCGGCATCCTTCTGTCCGGCTTCGTCATCAGCGAGCCGGCGCCTTACGAAATCTACATGGCCGGGCTGATCGCGATCTGGGCGCTCTTCGGCCTGCGGATTTCTCGCGTGGCCATGCCGCTGCTGGTGCTGCTGGTGACGATGAACATCGGCGGCATGATCTCCATGACGCAGATGGCGGACCTCGCCTTCACGCCGCTCTATCTCTCGGTGTCATTGTTTCTCGCCTTCAGCGCGGTGTTCTTCGCTTCGGTGACAGCCACGCAACCAGGCCTCTACCGGATGATCTTCAACGCCTATGTCGTCTCGGCGGTGGCGACCTCGCTGCTCGGCATAGCCGGCTATTTCCATGCCTTCCCCGGCGCGGAGATATTCACCAAATACGACCGCGCCGCCGGCGCCTTCCAGGATCCGAACGTCTTCGGCCCGTACCTGGTGCTGCCCGGCATCTATCTGCTCTATCTGATCCTGACAGGTTCGGTCACGCGCATGCCGCTGCTGGCGGTGCCGCTGCTGATCATCGCATTGGGCATCTTCTTCTCCTTCTCGCGCGGCGCGTGGGGCATGTTCGCCGTGTCGGCGGTACTGCTCACCGGCTGCCTGTTCCTGCAGAGCGCCAGCGGCAAGTTCCGGCTGCGCGTGGTGATCATGACCATCGCCGCGCTGTCGATGCTGACGATCGCCATCATCGTCATCCTGCAATTGCCCGGCGTGGCGGAGATGTTCTCCAGCCGCGCGCATCTCGAACAGAGCTATGACACCGCCCGCCTCGGCCGCTTCGCCCGCTACGGAATCGGCTTCCAGATGGCTATGGAGCGTCCGTTCGGCATCGGGCCGCTGGTCTTCGGCAAGATGTTCGGCGAAGACACGCACGACATCTGGCTGAAAATGCTGATGGACTATGGCTGGCTTGGGTTCGTGTCGTTCCTGACGCTCGTCGTCTGGACCATGGTGGCCGGGTTCCGCATCCTGCTGCGCGACCGGCCCTGGCAGCCCTATCTGTTGTGCGCCTATGTCGCCTTCATCGGCAATATCGGCCTCGGCACCTTCATCGACATCGACCACTGGCGCCACATGTATCTGTTGCTCGGGCTGGTGTGGGGCGCCATCGCCCTGGAACACCGCCATCAGCGGCTGTCGCGGCCGGCATTTCCAGGCGCGCCCGCGATCGCATCCACACCCGTGGACTAAACGCCGAATTTCGGTTGACCCGGGCAGGGTTATCACGATACATCGCGCTCGGTCCGGAGTGTAGCGCAGCCCGGTAGCGCACTTGACTGGGGGTCAAGGGGTCGTCGGTTCGAATCCGGCCACTCCGACCATTTTGAGACAAGGACTTGCCCCCAAAAGTCCTCCTTCATTTCCATCTCCAGGGTAACGCAGAGGGTAACACTCTCCCTTTCGGTGACGTCCAGCGAGCCGGCGGCGCATCGTTCGCGTCTGCCCGTTGGTCGGGACTTCTTATCCCATTTGGATTCGGCACCGGTGCCTCTCGGACATCTCGCGGTGGTGGATCGACATGTTCAAGCTCCGAGGGCGATTGATTGTCGCGATGAGGGATTGGTGTCTTCTTCGGGTCGGGCTCCTTCGGAGGAGGATCTTTGATTTTGTTTTGCATATCCAGTTTCCTCCAACCCCTGTCGGCCGCGGGAGTAGCCGCGGCGCTGCTACAGGGAAAACCGAATCGTCAGCCTCTTGTTCCCGGGCCCATTAAAAACCCGCCACCATTAGGCAGCGGGTGCTGGCGCGGAACGAGGCTGCGGAAATGACGCTGAAATTCGTCAGGCGCACCCTGCGCTTGAGACACTACATCTGTCGGCGGCAGCCCATGCATATGCGCTCTGGCTCTACATTGGAGTGAGCGGACGCGTCGGGCCAGCCAGCACAGCGCTCTCGAGCCAGACTGGCCCAGCGGCCACCGCTGCCGGTATGCGTGCCCTTGTCGGTCATTGCCCGCCACCTTCCGAGAGGTTGCCGACGGACCGATCGCAAAGCTTCACCAATGTCGCGTCGGACGCTCGGCCAGAGCCGGGCGGAGCTTTACCCAGAGCCGCCTGGGCTCAGGGAGCAGGTGCGCCTTCGTGGATAGATTTCCTGACCTCGGAGCGGAACTCAGGCGTATCGTGTTCCCCATGAACAGACACAGCGTGTTGTACCGCAGCCTCGATCAGTTCGTCCTCCCGATCTGCGGAGATTGCAACGGTGCATTTCATTTCGCTCGGGAATTCTCGGCAATCAATGTATTTGCGTGCCATAGGTTCCTCCTGGAAACCTCGCTGTTTTTCGGCGACCAAACACCATACTCCTGTCCGCTGACGCAAACAATCTAGGTCTATCTCAGCTTGAAACTATTGCAGACAAAAGGGCGCCAGTTCAATCGAGCTTCTGGATGCGCCCCTTTTCGAGGCGGAACACCCCGTTGTTCCCGCCTTGGCGCTCGAAATCGCTCTGAAGTTCATCCCATGTGCCAAGATACTGGCCGCACTCGGCGCAGCTGATCGGCGTTGAAGGTTGAGCGTCTGTTGGGATCTGCAGACGGATGATGCCGCAATAGGGGCACTCCAACAGATGGTCAAGATACTCGCCGGCCATGATCACTTTCAGCACCCCGCCCGGAACTATCGGGCGAGCAAGCCGCGAACGCAAGGGCTGCAGTTCAAAATTACAAGCCGGCGCCGCCTGCCTTCTTCAAGGCGCGGGCGTGGAAAAGAAGCGAAGAAGAGTTAGGCCCTAGCAGTCGCACCAGGTCTAGCGCCTGCTCTTCTGATATCCCGGTTTCGATCACCAGGGCTTTTACGACCTGAGCCTGTCTGATTGAATTGGGATTGGTTTCCGCCACGTCGCGCGCTCCCTGGTGAGGCGGGAGCGCAATGCGGTCTCTCAGCCGGGCGCGCCTTTTGCTAGTTGCACCCGATATCATTCAAACTAGCGTAAAGATTCGATTAGGCAACTCTATCGGGCGAGGTCGTCGGATTTTCGGCCACGCGGAGCATCGCTCGATCGCTATTGGCAGACATCGATCCATTCGGCGCCGGTGAGGTCGACCATGCGCTGCGGTGTAACCCGTACCGCGGCGTTGGTGGCGCCCGCGGCGGGCACCACCTCTTGGAATTCCCGCAGCGAGACGTCGCAATAGACCGGCAGCGGTGCCGGCAGGCCGAACGGGCAGACGCCGCCGACAGGATGGCTCGTGGCGGCAACCACTTCGTCCGCGTCCAGCATACGCGGCTTGCCGCCGAACTGGTCCTTGAACCTGCGGTTGTCCAACCTGGCGATGCCGCTGGTCACCACCAGCATGGTGCGCTCGCCGACGCGTAGGCAGATTGTCTTGGCGATCTGCGCCGGCAGGACGCCATGCGCCTCCGCCGCCAGCGTCACCGTCGCCGAGCTTGCTTGCGTGACGATGACCTCGATGTCAGGCGCATGAGCGGCGAAGAAGGCACGAACGGAGTCCAGGCTCATAGCGAAAAAACCACGGTTCACCTCGGTACATGGCAGACGCGATCGGCGCGGATTTGGATGCCGTAGGTATAAACACGCGCGATCTGTAAGTCGGCAAGCCCGGCCTGCTGGAGAACGCCGTGGCATCAACAAGAAACCCGCCAGGCGGGCCTTGGCGGGTTCTTTTTTGCGTGGCTGGTCCTGGCCTATGCCAGTGGTCGGCCTTGCGCGGCCGGTTTCGGCGCGGCGGCAACGATGAGGGCGTCCTGAGGCAGGCGAAGCGCGGACGCAATACGACGCAGCTTCGACGGATCGGCCGCCAGGCCGTTCTCGATGTCCTCGATCTCGCCGACCGATAGGCCGCAAGTCAGGGAAAGCTCTTCCACACTGTATCCGCGGGTTTCCCGCAAGGCTCTGAGGGTGGTGTAATTCGGCCCGATCTCACTGGCTAACGGTTCGGAGAGGGCATGGCTTTTTGCATTGTTGGGCATTGGCAACTCCGCTGGCTGAAAGAGTTTGATCAAAAATGGAGCGTTGCCTGAGACGAGCGGGAACATGCCCGCTCGCCAGCGATTTGCCAAGAGCCAAACAGGCCGTCACGCTATCGTGAACCGGACCCGCGAGGCGATCCACGAACATCGACGCCATCAAGTTCTTTTGAACGGCCGGTACCTTTTTGCCCGGAGGTTTAGGCCCACCTGTTCGTTGTTCTGATGCGCCGGCGTGAAAACCATCCGGTTCCAGCCGGCCCGTTCCCAGAAGGATCCCCGCTATGAACTTCAAGACGTCCCTCCTCGTGCTCGGCACGATTTCCAGCCTTTTCATCGCCGGAGCGGCGACCGCCCAGGCGGCTGACACGCTGCGCGTGCGCGGCACGGTGGTCAGTTTCGAGCCGTCGCTGCTGACCGTCAAAACCCGCCAGGGCGACACCTCCGCGATCAAGCTCAATACCGGGTGGAAGATTTCCGGCGTCGCCAGCGCCTCGCAAAGGGACATCAAGCAGGGCGATTTCCTCGGCATCGCCTCCGTCTCGAAGGCGGACGGCGGCAGCGGCGCGCTGGAGGTGGTGATTTTCCCAGCCGCCCTGAAGGGCACTGGCGAAGGCGACCGTCCCTGGGATCTGCAGCCGAACAGCCGCATGACCAACGGCACAGTGGCCGACGTCACCGACATAAGCGGGCGCGCCGTGACGCTGACCTACGACAACGGGCAGACCAAGAAGATTTCGATCCCCGACGGCACGCCCGTTGTGACCTTCGCCCCGGCCACACCGGCCGATCTCAGGCCGGGCGCAACGATCTTCGCCGCCGCCCAGCGCGAGGCTGACGGGACGATGAGTTCCAGCCGCGTCGTGGTGGGAAATAATGGCGTGATCCCGCCGATGTAGCCAAAATCAGCGGCAAGAGCCGGCTTTTCGGCCCTCACAATAAAGTGTCGGGAAGCCGGTTCCCCAGAAACACGCCGGAAACAAAATTCTACAATCGGGAAATACTGACGAAAAAAATCAGGAGCGTAATTCCATTCGCGGCGATCGGGCCATCGACCCGATTTTAAGATCCGCAGGCGAAAGAAGGAAACGATCCATGAAGAAGTCCCTCCTCTCGGCCCTCGGGCTTGCAGTTGCACTCGCTTTCACGGCGCCGGTCATCGGTGCGACGAGCGCCGATGCGGCCCCGATGGCAAAGCATCATCGTCATCATCGGGTCCATCATCACCATGTTCGTCATCACCGCGTTCACCACTACGTTCATCACCGCCACCACATGAAGAAGGCCTACTAAATACAGACTGCCAACGAGAAGACCGGCCTTGGTTGCTTGTTCAAGGCTGGTCTTCTCCTGGTCCTGCAATGCCAGGCCCGACACCAGCCTTCGCAAACAGGACCAGGCATCCCGATGATGGCCAGGCCGATATCTCCTGGATGGACAGCATCGTTCTGCCGGTCGCGCGATTGCAGCTCACGCTTCGCCAACACTTATGACCGAGAGCGCCCCTTAGCGCCGGCTGAACAGCAGGCTGGCGATCAGACCAAGCACCACAAGCCCAACCGCGGCGGCCGCAGCCGGATGGTCACGAGCCGATTTCTCGACCGCCCTGCCCTGTTTGCGGATTGCCGGCATCGCATCGCGCAGGCGTCCCGCGAGATCCGAATATGTGTCGAGCGCGGCATCGCGGCCATCTTCATAGTAGGCGCCACCCCGCTTTGACACCGCCTTGCGCAACGCCGCGAGTTCCCTCGAGAGGGCCGCGACCTGCTTTTCGAGGTCGATGTCAGAAAGGGTCGAAAAAGATGCCATCATGCGTTTCCTTGTCTTGCCATGCGAGGTCGTCTTGCTGAACGACGTCTTGCGGAAGGAAACGTAACGCCTGACCCCAAGACGGGTTCCGGTCTCGAGGCTTCAAAGCGCGGCGGTCAGCGCACTTGGTCAAGAAGGCGCTTGCATTCCAGGAGGTCGAACAGCGCCTCCTGCAGCAGCGCGCGATTGTCGCGCGACAGTTTCGACGAGTCCGGCTGAACCGGACCTTCCTCATCGCTCTTGCCCAGGCCGAAAAAGCGACGGCTCGGCTTGACCCTTGGCTGGCCGACCAGCTCGTCATCGCCGCCGCGCGGCTGCGCCGCCGGCGTCAGCGGCACCTGATCGGCCTGCTTTCGTTGCGAGATCGCCTCGACGGCGGCCATGTCGCCATTGCCGATTGCAACCAGGAAATGATTGCCGTTCTCGCGCAGCAACTTCTGCACGCCCTTGATCGTGTAGCCCTGGTCGTAGAGCATGTGGCGGATGCCCTTGATCAGTTCGACATCCTGCGGCCGGTAATAGCGACGGCCGCCGCCGCGCTTCATCGGCTTGATCTGGTTGAAGCGTGTCTCCCAGAAGCGCAGCACATGTTGCGGCAGGTCGAGATCTTCGGCGACCTCGCTGATGGTACGGAAGGCGTCAGGGCTCTTGTCCATGGGCGAAATCCTCACGCTGGAGCGTGATCCGGAACGGTCTTCAGCGAGATCAGGCTCAACAAAGAGAAGCTCATTCCATTTGCGCGGAATGGACCATACGCTGAACACCAATCCGGCCATGCTGCCGAATCGGGCCTTATTTCAGCGGTTTGTGAAGCAATATTCAAGCCCGGCGTGATCGCGGGGCCGGTTTTCAACCGTACAATGAAGGCTATTTGCCGCCCTTTGCCTTGCTGTTCTGGTGAGAGCGCAAGATGCGGTTCTTAAGCACGTTGGACGATTTGAACGTCATCACCCGGCGCGGCAGGATCGGCACCTCTTCGCCGGTCTTGGGATTGCGTCCGATGCGCTCGTTCTTGGAGCGGACATGGAACGTCGCGAAAGACGACAGCTTGACCGTCTCGCCACGCACAATGGCTTCGCAGATTTCGTCCAGCACGGCTTCGACCAGTTCGGCGGATTCAGTGCGCGACAGGCCGACCTTTCGGTAAACGGCCTCAGCCAGGTCGGCACGCGTAAGTGTCTTTCCCCCCATGCGACCGTCCCATCAGTTCAAAACGCAAAATCGGCACAACAACGGCAGAGCCTAAGTAATTGATCCGGCAAGGTCAAGGACCGAAACCGAGCCGTTCGGCACTTACCAGCGAACCAGAACGGCGCCCCAGGTGAAGCCGCCGCCCATCGCTTCCAGGAGGACGAGGTCGCCCTTCTTGATGCGGCCATCGGCAACGGCCACCGACAGCGCCAGCGGCACGGAAGCAGCCGAGGTGTTACCGTGCAAATCGACCGTAACCACCACCTTTTGCTCTGCTATCCCGAGCTTCTTGGCGGATGCGTCAATAATTCGTTTATTGGCCTGGTGCGGTACGAACCAGTCGAGATCATCGGCCGTTATGCCGGCGGCGGAGAAGGTTGCCTCGATGACGTCAGTGATCATGCCGACGGCATGCTTGAAGACTTCGCGGCCTTCCATCCTGAGGTGACCGACTGTTCCCGTGGTCGACGGTCCGCCGTCGACGAAAAGCTTGTCCTTGTGCACGCCGTCGGAGCGCAGGCTGGCCGCCAGGACGCCGCGGTCGGCAATCGTGCCGGCCCCCTCGCCCGCCTCCAGGACAAGTGCCCCTGCGCCATCGCCGAACAGCACGCAGGTCGAGCGGTCGCTCCAGTCGAGGATGCGCGAGAACGTTTCCGAGCCGATCACCAGCACACGTTTGGCAAGCCCCCCACGGATGTAGAGGTCGGCTGTCGTCACCGCATAGACGAAGCCCGAACACACCGCCTGCATGTCGAAGGCGAAGCCGTGATGCATGCCGAGCCGGTTCTGGATCTCGACCGCGGTGGCCGGGAATGTGTTGTTGGGCGTCGACGTTGCCAGCACGATCAGGTCGATGTCATCCGGCGTCAGCCCGGCATTGGCAAGGGCGGCACGTGCCGCGGCCTCTCCCAGGGAAGCCGTCGTCTCGTCGTCGGCCGCGATATGACGCTGGCGGATGCCGGTACGCTGGGCGATCCACTCGTCCGAGGTTTCAACCATGCCCTCGAAATCGGCATTCTTCATGATGCGGCGGGGCAGCGCGGCGCCCATGCCGCGCACGACTGATCTGATCAAAGTTCTTTCCTATTCCTTCGCGTCGGTAACGACGTCGGATTTCCGGGATGACAGGGCACGTGGGTTGCGCGCATGAAACAGGTCCAGGTCGGCTTCGATGCGGTCGAGCAGATTGTTGCGCACCATGTCATAGCCGAGCTCGATCGCTGCGGCGAACCCGTCCGAATCGGCACCGCCATGGCTTTTGACGACAATGCCGCTCAGTCCCAGGAAGACGCCGCCATTGGAGCGGCCGACATCCATCTTTTCGCGCAGGCGATCGAAGGCGCCCTTGGCGAAGACATAGCCGATCTTGGCCATCAGGGTGCGGCTCATCGCGGCGCGCAGATAGCCCGCGATCTGTCGGGCGGTGCCTTCCGCGGTCTTCAGCGCGATGTTGCCGGCGAAGCCCTCCGTGACGACCACGTCGACCGTACCTTTGCCGATATCGTCGCCTTCGACGAAGCCATGATAGTTCATCGAGGCCATGTTGGCCTCGCGCAGCATGCGCCCTGCCTCCTTGACCTCTTCCTGGCCCTTGATCTCTTCGACGCCGACATTGAGCAGGCCGACGGTGGGCCGGGCAATGCCGAATACGGCGCGCGCCATGCCGGTGCCGAGAATGGCAAAGTCAATGAGCTGTTGCGCATCGGCGCCAATGGTGGCCCCGACGTCCAGAACCACGCTTTCGCCGCGCAATGTCGGCCACAATGCCGCGATCGCCGGGCGATCGATGGTGGCCATGGTGCGCAGGCAGAATTTCGACATCGCCATCAGCGCGCCGGTGTTGCCGGCGGAGATGCAAGCGTCAGCGGCACCTGACTTGACCGCTTCCACCGCCTTCCACATCGACGACTTCCAGCGGCCATGGCGCAATGCCTGGCTGGGCTTGTCGTCCATCCTGACCGCGATCTCGCAATGGAAGAATTCGCTCACCTCGGCCAATTTGGGGAACTTGCCCAGCTCGGGGCGCACAAGTTCCTCACGCCCGTAAATGACGAAGCGGATGTCGGGACGGCGAGTCGCGACCGTCATGAGCGCCGGAATGACCACGGCTGGTCCGTGATCGCCGCCCATGGCATCGATGGAAATCCTGATCACGCGGTATTCATCTCACGGTTAGGCGGCAGGTGGCTTTAGTGATCGCGAAGGTTCGGCGAAAATAGCGGTTTTGGCTTTTCACACAACCGGCTTTTCCATCGCGGGCGAGGTTTTCAGGATTTTCCCAGCAAGGATCGCAGCTTTTGCTGAAATTCATTCTCCACCGCTTCGGTATCGCCGCCGGCATCCAGCGACGCGCCCGACTTGCGCGGATAGGGGTCGATCGCCAGGCCGAAGAACTGCTCGGCGAGAGCGCCGACATCGATCGTGTCGCCGGAGAATGTTTCGGGGCTGTCGGGCCCGTCCGCATCGAGCAGGATCTCGCCACCGCCCTCGAACCCCTGCCGCCCGAGCTTGGAATCCTCGGGCAACAGCAGCGCCTCGACCGGCTCGTCGATATGCGCTTCAACGGGATCGAGCGTGACGATGCAGGCCTGCGTGATATCGGCCTCAACACGGCCGCTGACCTTGACGCCATTGCGCTTCCAGGAAGCGACAAGGAGTTCGGCGCGATAGGCTTCGACCGACAGCAGTCCGTGCTCCTCGGCGAGCGCGGCGCGCTGGGCGGCATCGGCCTCGATCACCACTGGCAGGCCCTTCTGCGGCAGCCGGGCGACATTGGCGAAAAAGGAAACCGGGCTTCGCGGATCAGCATGTTTCATCAAGCACCTCCCTTGGCGAGCGGAAACACCGCCGTGCCGGAAACGATCGATTCGGACGGCTGCGCGGCCAGTTGCCGGCAGGCGTCGGCGACATAGTCGGCCAATTGCGGCGCCTCCGGCCACGTGCCGGCATCGGGCCAAACATTGCGTGCAAGTGCCGCGGTCAGGCCGTCGCGATCGTTTCTTTCCAGCGCATCATCATAGGCGGCGGTGCGGCCATAGAACATCTTCGCCAGTTTCTTCATGCGCTTGGGCACGCCGACATCGCCAATGCCCAGTTCCCGCAGCGAATGATCGACGTCGAGAAAGAACTCGTCGATCAGCACCTGAGCGATCTCCTGCGCCACGCCGTCTTCGCCGCGCAAGCGATGCTGGAACAGGAACATATGCAGCGAAAGCATCTCGAAACGGCCGAGCGGCGTGTCCGGCACATTCCAGTGGGAATAAAATACGGTCTGCCGCGCCGCCGCCACGATTTGTGCGTAAAGCGCGTCCGTTATGGCGCGGTTGGCGTGGCGTTCGCGACCAAAAAGGCGCTGGAACATGGGGATGGTCTCCCGGGGACCTTTAGTTGAATTGGCCTTGTTGCATCGGCAGGCAAGCTGGTTTACCGGTTTTGCGGCCCAGCGCAAGTTGCGGCGATATAATGGAGAATTGTTGTTGCGCGCGCTGAATTTCAAGTCGACCTTCTCGTCCAGGCCTGCCGGCGCGATCTCGCTGCTGCTCGTCGTTTCGGCGCTTTCGGCGTGTCACACCAACAAGATGATCGGCGACCTCAATCCGAGCGAGACGTTCACGCAAGGTTATGTCTACGACCAGCAGGCCGTCGATTCGGTGCCAGTCGGTTCCAGCCGTGAGCAGGTGCTTCTGGCGCTTGGCACGCCGTCGACCACGGCGACTTTCGACAACGAGGCATTTTATTACATTTCGCAGACGCGCAAGCGCTATGTCGCCTTCGACAAGCCCAGGCTCGTCGACCAGAAAGTTCTGGCGGTCTATTTCGGCGCCGATGGCCGCGTCACACAGATCGCCAATTATGGCATGAAGGACGGCAAGATTTTCGACTTCATCTCGCGCACCACGCCGACTGGCGGCAAGGACCAGAACTTCCTCAGCCAGATCATCAACGGCGCCAGCAAGCTGGCGCCCGGCATCCCCGGCGGCGGCACTCCCTGATCATCAGACCCTGCTTCCCCTTGGGAAGGCAGCACCATCTCAGGCGACCAAAAGCCCGTGGGAGCGATCCCACGGGCTTTTGTTTGGCCAAGGCGAGCCAGGCTGGCGAGGACGGGGGCGAGCCGGCGCCAGATCGAGCGAATCTTTGGGGGAAGTGGACGGTGGAACCTGACGGAGCCAAAAAAACCGCGGGGATCGCTCCCCGCGAGTTTCTATCTGACGGGCACGGTCCGTTCAGCCATGCGCAAGCACGGCCAGAAGCAGGAGCGCGACGATGTTGGTGATCTTGATCGCCGGATTGACCGCGGGGCCGGCGGTGTCCTTGTAGGGATCACCGACCGTATCGCCCGTCACCGAAGCCTTGTGCGCCTCGGTTCCCTTGAGATGCTTGACGCCGTCCTTGTCGACAAAGCCGTCCTCGAACGACTTTTTCGCGTTGTCCCAGGCGCCACCGCCCGAAGTCATCGAGATGGCGACGAACAGGCCGTTGACGATGACGCCGAGCAGCGAGGCGCCGAGGGCGGCGAAGGCCGAGGCCTTCGAACCCGAGATCAAGAGCACGCCGAAATAGACGACGAGCGGTGCCAGCACCGGCAGCAGTGACGGGATGATCATTTCCCGGATCGCCGCCTTGGTCAGAAGGTCGACGGCACGCGCATAGTTCGGCTTGGAGGTGCCGGCCATGATGCCGGGATCCTCGCGGAACTGCTTGCGCACCTCCTCGACGATGGCGCCCGCAGCGCGGCCGACGGCCGTCATGGCGATGCCGCCGAACAGATAGGGGATCAGGCCGCCGAAGATCAGGCCGGCGACGACGTAAGGATTGGAGAGATCGAAGGAAATCTCGCCCATGCCCTGGAAGTAGGGATATTTGTCGCCGTTGGCGGCAAAGAACTTCAGGTCGTTCGAGTAGGCGGCGAACAGCACCAATGCGCCGAGACCTGCCGAGCCGATGGCATAGCCCTTGGTCACGGCCTTCGTGGTGTTGCCGACAGCGTCGAGCGCGTCGGTGGAGTGGCGCACTTCCTTGGGCAGACCGGCCATTTCGGCAATGCCGCCGGCATTGTCGGTGACCGGGCCGAAAGCGTCGAGAGCGACGATCATGCCGGCGAGGCCGAGCATGGTGGTGACGGCGATCGCCGTGCCGTAGAGGCCGGCGAGCTGGTAGGTCGAGATGATGCCGCCGACGATGACGATGGCCGGCAACGCCGTCGATTCCAGCGAGACCGCTAGGCCCTGGATGACGTTGGTGCCGTGGCCGGTGACCGACGCCTGGGCGATCGAGTTGACCGGGCGCTTGTTGGTGCCGGTGTAGTATTCGGTGATCACCACGATCAAACCCGTCACCGCAAGGCCGATCAGGCCACAGATGAAGAGGTTCTTGCCGGTGATGACCATGCCGGCGACCGTGCCGATCGCGCCCCAGCCAAGGCATACCGAGGTGGCGACGCCAAGGCCGACGATCGACAACAGACCGGTGACGATCAGGCCCTTGTAGAGCGCACCCATGATCGAACCGTTGGCGCCGAGCTTGACGAAGAAGGTGCCGACGATCGAGGTCAGGATGCAGGCGCCGCATATGGCGAGCGGATAGAGCATCGCGGCGCCGAGAACGGCGGTGCCGCCGAAGAAGATGGCACCGAGAACCATGGTGGCGACGACCGTCACCGCATAGGTCTCGAACAGGTCGGCGGCCATGCCGGCACAGTCGCCGACATTGTCGCCGACATTGTCGGCGATGGTGGCCGGGTTGCGCGGATCGTCCTCGGGAATGCCGGCTTCGACCTTGCCGACCAGATCGCCGCCGACATCGGCGCCCTTGGTGAAGATACCGCCGCCGAGACGGGCGAAGATGGAGATCAGCGAGGCACCGAAGCCGAGCGAGACCAGCGAGTCGATAACGATGCGGTCATTGGGCTGCAGGCCCATGGGACCGGTCAGGATGAGGTAGTAGATCGAGACGCCGAGCAGCGCCAGGCCCGCCACCAGCATGCCGGTGATGGCGCCCGACTTGAAGGCGATGTCGAGACCGGCGGCCAGACTGTTGGAGGCCGCCTGTGCGGTGCGCACGTTGGCACGCACGGAAACATGCATGCCGATGAAGCCGGCAGCGCCGGACAGGACGGCGCCGATCAGGAAGCCGATCGCGGCGGTGATCGAAAGCAGCCACCAGGCGAGCAAGAGCACGACCACGCCGACGATGGCGATGGTGGTGTACTGGCGCGCCAGATAGGCTTGCGCGCCTTCGCGGATGGCGGCGGAGATTTCCTGCATGCGTGCGTTGCCCTGGTCGGACGCAAGGACCGAACGTGTCGCCCAGATAGCGTACAGGACAGAAAGCAAGCCGCAGGCGATGACGGCGGAAATAATGGTCATTGCCGATTTTTCCTCGATTGTTGGCCCAAATGAACCCCTCCCTGGGCCGATGAGACAAAGATGGAATCCCGCGTACGGAATCCGCCTCTTCGCATCGGTGTATGCGAAACAGTGCCGCGAACGTCAAGATATTGTTCAGTTTTTGCCCGGCTTTTGCCCAAAAGACAAAAGTCGCGACGACCTGCCTGGCATGGTCCTTCATTTAGATCGATTGAAATGACGCAAGGGATGATGCCGACAGGCCATCAGCATCCAAGGAACTACTCCGCCTCGCGTCCCATGCGCCGCGCCGCATAGCGCTCGATCGCCGACAATCCGTCATAGATCAGCACGGCAAGGGCCGCCACGATCAGGCCGCCCTGCAGGATGAAAGCAAGATTGTTGGACAGAAGGCCAGCGATGATCACCTCGCCCAGCGTCTTGGCGGCAACCGTCGAGCCTATGGTGGCGGTGGCCAGGCTGATCACCACCGAGAGCCTGATGCCGCCCAGGATGATCGGCGCGCTGAGTGGCAGCTCGACCTTGGTGAGCCTTTGCCAGCCGGTCATGCCCGCGCCGCGCGCGGCCTCGACGACATTGGCCGGCAGCGTCGTCAGCCCGGTCAGAGCATTCTCGAAGATCGGCAGCAGGCCATAGAGAAACAGCGCGATCAGCGTCGGCTTCTCGCCGAAGCCGACAGCCGGCACGGCGAGCGCCAGAACCGCCACCGGCGGGAAAGTCTGGCCGATATTGACCAGGCTGCGCGACAGCGGCAGGAATTCGGCGCCAGCCGGCCTGGTGACTAGGATGGCCAGTGCCACCGCAACGATGGTCGCGGCGACGGTGGCGATCAGCACGGTGCGCAGATGCAGCAGCGTCAGCGTCAGCAGGCTGCCCTGATTGTAGATCACCGGCGCGTTGTTCTCGGTCAGCGGCTTGAGCAGCGGCTCAAACCAGTCCGGACTGGTGACGAACGCCACAAGCAACACCACCAGCGCAAGCCTGAGCAGCAAAGGCAGCCAGGCTTTCATGCCGGCCTCGCCGCCCGCTTGACCAGCCCATCCACCGTAACGCGGCCGAGCGGCTTGCCGTCAGCGCCTTTGACCGGCAGCGCCGGCCGGCCTGTCCACAGGAGTTCAGCCAGCGCATCGCGCTGGCTGGCATCGCCGGGGATGGCTTCGCCCTCGGCGGCGCCGATCTCCACCGCGTCACGCACCCGTCCCAGCGACAGCAGCCTGAACGGCCTTTCGCTGGCGCCGACCAGGGTCTCGACGAAGCTGCTGGCCGGGTTTGCCAGGATCTCGGCGGGTTTGGCGTATTGCACGAGCTTGCCGGCATCCATGACGGCGATCTTGTCGCCCATGTGCACGGCCTCTTCCATGTCGTGGGTGACGAGGATGATGGTGGTGCCGAAGCGCTTCTGGATCGCCAGCAGATCTTCCTGCGCCTTGGTGCGGATGATCGGATCGAGCGCGCCGAACGGCTCGTCCATCAACAGCACGTTGGGTTCGGCAGCGAGCGCGCGGGCCACTCCGACCCGCTGCTGCTGGCCACCGGACAGTTCGTGCGGGTAGCGCGGTCCGAATTCCTGGGGGTCGAGCTGGTAGAGCGTCATCAGCTCATCGACGCGCGCCTTGATGCGATCCTTGTCCCAGCCAAGCAGCACCGGAACAGTGGCGATGTTCTGCGCCACGGTGCGATGTGGAAACAGGCCGTGGCCCTGGATGGCATAGCCGATGCTTCGGCGCAGCTCGTAGCCCGGCACCGAACGATTGTCGGCGCCGTCGAGCTTGATTATGCCAGCGGTCGGTTCGACCAGCCGGTTGATCATGCGCAGCAGCGTCGTCTTGCCCGAGCCCGAGGTGCCGACAATGACGGCGATGGTACGTGGTTCGATGACCATCGAGACGTCGTCGACGACGGTGGTCGTGTCATAGCGCTTGGTGATGCCTTCGATCTCGATCATGCCGTTTCAACCCTGCGCTTGGTGGCGGTCATTTCGATCACTGCGTCGAGGATGATGGCGGCGGCGAAGGCGAGCGCCACGGTCGGCACCGCGCCGAGCAGCACCAGGTCCATCGCGGTCTGGCCAACGCCCTGGAAGACGAAGACGCCAAAGCCGCCGCCACCGATCAGCGCTGCGATGGTGGCAAGGCCGATATTCTGCACCAGCACGATGCGGATGCCGGTGAGGATCACCGGAAAGGCCAGCGGGAATTCGACGCCGAACAGGCGCTGGCGGTCGGTCATGCCCATGCCGCGCGCCGCGTCGTTGGCGGCGCGCGGCACACCGGCGAGGCCGACCACGGTGTTGGCCACAACCGGTAGCAGCGAATAGAGGAACAAGGCGACGAAGGCCGGCGCCGTGCCGATGCCTCGAATGCCGAGCGCGGCCGCTCCCGGCACATGCGTGGCGATCCAGCCGAGCGGCGCAATCAGCAGGCCAAACAGCGCGATCGAAGGAATGGTCTGGATGATGTTGAGCACGTTGAGCACACCGGCCCGCAGCCTTTCGACACGATGACAAAGTATGCCGAGCGGCAGGCCGACGACGACCGCCGCAAGCAGCGAGCCAAGCGCCAGCGTCACATGCTTGGACCCTTCGGCCCAGAAACTGTCGGCCCGGTTGGCGTATTCCTTGAGGATGGAAAGGTCGTTCCAGGCCCCCGACACCAAAAGCAGCCCAATGGCCCCGGCGGCGGCGGCCAGCACACCGACACGGGCCCATGGCGACAGGTTCAGCCTCGTCAGCACGTCCGCCAGCAAAAGCGTGAAGGCAAAGATGAGCGCCCAGAAGCCGGAGGCCGGCGATACCCTGGCAAAGGAGTTGCCGACCGGCGTCAAGAATGTGCCAGCGACGCCGACGAGCAGCGCGAGCGCGGTAAGCGCCACGACACTGGCCGCAAGGCGCAGCATAAGCGGTGTCCTGAAGAGCGCTACGAGCGCCGCGACGATCACGATAGCCATCAGCAATGGCCCGGCGGCTGCTGGCAGCGCCTCGAGAATCGAGCGCGCCTGGCCCGGAACGATCCGATTGGCGCGGAACGTGGCGAAGGGAGCGAGGAATGCCGCATAGGCCGCGATCGCGGCAGTGACCACGCCGAGCTTGTCGAAACGGATGTTCACGCCCTCCCCCGTCGGTCGTTCCGGCGCGCCACGTGAGCGGCGCGCCGGAATCGTCCTACTTCAGAAAGCCGTTCTTCTTCAGGAAGTCCTCGGCGACGCCCTTGACCGGCTCGCCGCCAACCTGCACACGGCCGTTCAGTTCCTGCAGCGTGACCAGGTCAAGCTTGGCGAAGACCGGCTTCAGCAACGTCTCGATCTCGGGATGTTGCTTGAGCACGGATTCGCGGATGATGGGCGCCGGCTGGTAGACCGGCTGCACGGCCTTGTCGTCCTCGAGCACGACAAGGCCCGACGGCGCGATGCCGCCATCGGTGCCGTAGACCATGGCGGCGTTGGCGCCACTGGTCTGGTTGGCGGCCGCGGCGATGGTCGCCGCCGTGTCACCGCCCGATAGCGTGATCAGTTGGTCCGGCTTCAGCTTGAAGCCGTAGGTGGTCTGGAAGGCCGGAAGGGCGGCCGCCGAGTTGACGAACTCGGCGGAAGCCGCGAGCACCACCTTGCCGCCGCCGGCGACGTATTTGCCGAAGTCCGACAGCGTCACGAGCTTGTTCTGATCCGTCACTTCCTTGCGCAGGGCGATCGCCCAGGTGTTGTTGGCCGGTGCCGGCGACAGCCAGACGATCTTGTTGGCGTCGTAGTCGAGCTTCTTGGCCGTCTCGTAGGCCTTGGCGGCGTCCTTCCAGACCGGGTCGTCGGCCTTCTCGAAGAAGAAGGCGGCGTTGCCGGTGTATTCGGGATAGATGTCGATCTCGCCGGCGGTGATCGCCTTGCGCACCACAGGCGTGCCGCCGAGCTGGATGCGGTCTGATGTCTTGATGTTGTTGGCGTTGAGAACGAGCTGGATGATGTTGCCGAGCACGCCGCCCTCGGTATCGATCTTCGAGGAGACGACCACCTGAGCACTGGCGGAAGCGGCCGTGATGGCCAGCGCCAATGCCGCGCCGGCGAAAACCTTGACTGAAAACATCGTGAAAACCCTTTGCTGTGAACCGGAATGCGGCGGCCGCATATGAGCATGGCTTCAACGGCCAGTCGGGGCACACGGTTTCATAACAATAGGCACAGACGCAATAATTTTGTTTCGGATCGGCAGTTTCAACCGACGCAATCCTGACAGCATCACGTCAGCTCGACAGCAGTTTTGGGATCAGGTGCGCGCGTTGCGCGGGGCCGTCAACTTGAGCGTGCCGAGGGCCACGAAGCACAGAACGGTGACCGGAAAGATCATCCAGTTCAGCATCTCCCAACCCCAGGCGTTGTAGACCATGCCCGACAGCAGCGACGCGCAGGCGACGGAGCCGAACAGGACGAAGTCGTGGAACCCCTGCACCTTGCCCTTTTCCGACGGCCGGTAGCTGGCCGCGACCATGGCGGTGGCGCCGATGAAGCCGAAATTCCAACCAAGGCCGAGCAGGATCAGCGAGGTCCAGAATTGCCACAGCGCCAGGCCCGACAAGGCAACGGCAGCACAGCCGATGAGCATGATCAGGCCGATGGCGACAATGCGCTCGGCGCCGAAGCGATGGATCAGCGAGCCGGTGAAGAAGCTCGGCGCGAACATCGCCATGACGTGCCAGGAAATGCCCAGCGTCGCATCGTCCTCCGACAGGCCGCAACCGACCATGGCCAGCGGCGCGCCGGTCATGACGAAGCTCATCAGCGCATAACTGCCGACGGCGCAGAACAGCGCGGCGACGAAGCGCGGCCTGGTGACGATTTCGGACAGGGGCCTGGCATCACCGCCGGAAACGTCAACCTTGCTCGCCACCTTCGCCGGCAGGCGCAGAAACGACAGGATCATCGCGCCGACGGCTGCCAGCGGCAGGATGGAGGCGAACGATCCGGCAAACATCACCGGTGCGAACAATTCCCGGGTGAAGATGACGATCTGCGGCCCGAGGATGGCGGTGATAATGCCGCCTGCCAGCACGAAGGAGATGGCGCGCGCCTTGAACTGCGGCGGCGCGTTGTCGGCGGCGGCGAAGCGGAATTGCTGGACGAAGGCGCCACCGATGCCGATCACCAGCAAAGCGAACGCGAACAACCAGAAACTGCCGTGGAAAAGCGCTAGTGTGGCAATCAGGCCGCCAAGCGCGGTGACGACCGTTCCGGTCATGAAGCCGCCGCGCTGGCCCAGCTGGCGGATAATGGCCGCGGCGGGCAAGGCACCGAGCGCGACGCCGATGTTGAAGCCGGTAATAGGCGCCGTCGCCAGCGATTTGTCGGCACCGAGCAGGTATTGGCCGGCCAGCGCGCCCATAGAAATGGCGATGGGTGCCGCCGAGCCGATAATCGCCTGCGATGCGGCGAGGATCAGCGTGGTGCGCCGCGCCTCCCTGCCCGTCTCGATGGCGATGGCCGTCACGATGCGTCCTTGCCGCGCCCCTCGCCGCGCACCCGGCGTGACACGCGGTCGAGCACGGCATTGACGAGTTTCGGCTCGTCTTCCTCGTAGAAGGCCTTGGCAATGTCGACATATTCCGAAACGATGACCGCCACCGGCACGTCCTCGCGCTTCATCAATTCATAGACGCCGGCGCGCATAATGGCGCGCAGCGTCGAATCGAGTCTCGACAGCGGCCAATCATCGGTCAACGCCTGGCGGATGACTGGATCGATGGTCTTCTGGTTCTCGACGACGCCGGTCAGGATGGCGCGGAACCATTGCGCATCCGCCTCGCGATAGAGCGCGCCGTCGACTTCCTTGCCAAGCCGGAACGCCTCATATTCGGCGGTGATCTCGAAGACACCGCTGCCGGCGACATCCATCTGATAGAGCGCCTGCACGGCGGCCAGACGGGCCGCGCCACGCTTGTTGGCATGGCGCACAGCGGGCTGTCCGGGCGAAGCGGGTTCGCTCACGATCGCGCTCCCAATTGTTCCTTGAGCGCGATCATGGTCAGCGCCGCACGCGCGGCAAAGCCGCCCTTGTCGCCTTCCGAGCGCTTGGCCCGCGTCCATGCCTGGGCATCGTTCTCGGTGGTCACGATGCCGTTGCCGACACAGACCGAGTCCTGCACGGACAGGTCCATCAGCGCACGGCTGGATTCATTGGCGACGATATCGAAGTGATAGGTGTCGCCACGGATGATCGTGCCGAGCGCGACAAACCCATCGTAATTGGTGCCGCCTTCCGCCGCGCCGTCCAGCGCGAAGGTGATCACTGCGGGAATTTCGAGCGAACCTGGAACGGTGACGACGTCGTAAGTCGCGCCCGCTTCATCGAGCGCGCTCGTCGCGCCGTCGAGCAGCGCGTCGGCAAGGCCGTCGTGAAAGCGCGCCTCGACAATCAGCAGATGCGCCTTCGCCTTCGGACGAATAAAGGCTTTGCCGTGTTGGGATGTACCAGCCATAAAAGTCTCCGGGGGGTTGCCGGTGACTTAGGCCGAAGCCGGATTGATCGCAAGCGGAAGATTGCTGGAGGGTGTCGGACGCGTTGGACCGGCTGGTCCGGCAGACTTTCTAGAGCCCCTCTTTCGCCGCCTCCGCCAGGCGCGCGGCGTAACGGGCCATGGTGTCGATCTCGAGATTGACGCCGTCGCCGACCTTGCGCTCGCCCCAGGTGGTCACGGTCAGCGAGTGGTGGATCAACAGCACGTCGAAGCGGGTGCCCTCGACCTTGTTGACGGTGAGCGAGGTGCCGTCGAGCGCGACGGAGCCCTTCGGTGCGATGAATTTGGCCAGATGGCGCGGTGCCTCCAGCGTGAAGCGCACCGCGTCGCCCTCGTCCTTGCGCTCGACGATCTCGGCGGTTCCGTCGACATGGCCCGATACGATGTGGCCGCCGAGTTCGTCGCCGATCTTCAGCGCCCGCTCGAGATTGAGCTTGGTGCCGGATTTCCAGCTCGAGGCCGTGGTCAGCCGCAAGGCCTCTTCCCAAGCCTCGACCTCGAACCAGCGCGCGTTCGAGCCATGTTCGGGCAGCGCCGTGACCGTCAGGCAGACGCCGCCGCAAGAAATCGAGGCGCCAATGGCGATGGTTTCGGGGTCATAGGCGGTATCGATGCGCAGGCCGACGCCTTCGCTGAGCGGCTTGATGGCCGCGACGGTGCCGATATCGGTGACAATTCCGGTAAACATCGATGCTGATCCCTAGAGGTCCCTTACCCACTCGGCGTAGCTGTCCTCGCCGAAGCGCATCTCGCGCAGTTTGCGGAAGCCTGCCGGGATATGGTCGGCATCGACCGGCGATGCAATGCCATCCTCGCCAATCGCCTCCGGCCCCTGGAACAACACGATGCGGTCAACCAGATCTTCGTCCAGGAATGCCTTGGCGACCTGGGCGCCGCCCTCGACAAGCACGCTTGCCATGCCGAGCGCCGCCAGGTCTTCGAGCAGTTCCGGCAAGGCGACGACGCCGTCATGGGTTTCGGTGCCGATGAAGCGTACGCCGGCGCGTTCGAGTGCCGAGCGACGGTGCGGATCGGCTTCAAGACAGGCGGCGACATAGAGCGGCACGCGGTCGACACCGGAAACCAGCCTCGAGGCTTCCGGCAGCCGGATCTGGCGATCGAGGATGATGCGCGCCGGCGAACGGTTTTCCAGCCCCGGCAGGCGAACGGTCAGCGCCGGATCGTCTTCCAGCGCCGTGCCGATGCCAATCAGTATGGCATCGGACTCCGCGCGCATCAGATAGACGTCGCGGCGCGCGATCTCGCCGGTGATCGCGACCTGGCCGGCGCCTTTCCTGCCGATCTTGCCATCGCTCGAAAGCGCAAGCTTCAGCGTCACTTCCGGCCGTTTTCGCAGAGATCGAATCAAATAGCCCGCCATCTGCTCGGCGGCTTCCGCAGCCAGGACCTTCTCCACCACCTCGATGCCGGCGGCGCGCAGGATGGCATAGCCCTTGCCGGAGACGCGCGGATCCGGATCGCTGGCAGCCCCCACGACACGCGCAATGCCGGCATTGACCAGTGCATTGGCGCAAGGCGGCGTGCGGCCGTGGTGCGCGCAAGGTTCTAGCGTGACATAGGCCGTGGCGCCACGCGCCAGTTCACCGGCCTCGGCGAGCGCCTCGGTCTCGGCATGCGGCCGGCCGCCGACCGCGGTGACGCCGGTACCGACGATCATCGACCCCGCGCCGTCATCGCGCACGATCAGCGTGCCGACGGAAGGATTGGTGGAGGTGCGGCCGGCATTCCTGCGCGAAAGCCGCAAGGCGGCGGCCATGAAACGGCGATCAAGGGCCGCTTGTTCGGCCTCGCTCAGTTGCGATGCTGCCATGCTCAGCCGGCGTCCTCTTCACTCTTGTCTTCGTCGCCCTTCAATTCGCCCAGGAGTTCATGGAAATCCTTGGCCTCGCGGAAATTGCGGTAGACCGAGGCAAAACGCACATAGGCGACGTCATCGAGCGACTTCAGCGCCTCCATGACCAGCCGGCCGACCTCGCCGGAGGCCACTTCCGTCTCTCCGGAGCTTTCGAGCTGGCGCACGATGCCGGTCACCGCGCGGTCGATGCGTTCGGGATCGACATTGCGCTTGCGCACCGCGATCTCGACCGAGCGCAGCAGCTTGTCGCGGTCGAACGGCACTTTACGGCCCGACTTCTTGACCACGACCAGATCGCGTAGCTGCACGCGCTCGAAGGTGGTGAACCGGCCGCCGCAATCGGGGCAGACACGCCGCCTGCGGATCGCCGCGCCATCCTCGGCGGGGCGCGAATCCTTCACCTGCGTATCTTCGGACTGGCAATAGGGACAGCGCATGGAGAGCCTTGGGTTCGCGAATCTGGTGAGGCGAAAGGCTTAGAGCCTTTCCCACCGGGATTGAAGCTGTTCCGTCTCTTCAACGGACTGCAGCATCAGAGATAGCGAGGCGCGAGGAAGATTGCCAGCGCGGCAACCAGCCAGACGGCGATGCCGCCGGCAACAGCCAGGCGATAGTCGACCTTGTCGATGAACAACCAGCAGGCGCCGAGGAAGGCAAGATAGGCGGGAATTGTCTTCATTCCGGCAAGGCAGGCATCGCGGAAGCCGCCCGGATCGCCCTTGGCGCCGACGGCGAGCAAGGCAATGACGGCAAAGGTCGGCGCCAGCGGCAGGATACCTGGCAGGACATTGCCGCGCTTGGACGCCCAGACGATCAGCGCCGTCACCAGCCCGCCGACCACACCCTTCCAGACAATGTCCATCCGCGGTCCCTACTGCGGCCGAGCCGTCACGGCGCGACATCCTTGGTCGGGAAGCCACAAGACGTTCCGAGGTTGCGGTAGGCCTTGGTGAAGCCGTCCATCGGGATGCTGGCGAAGGCCTGCTTGCCGAAAGTCACGTCGAGCGAGGCGACCTGACGCATGGCTCGCAGCAGCGCGAGACTGGTCTTGGCCTGATTGTCGACCGTCCAGCTCGGACGGCCGATGCCGGCATCGTTGGAATAGACGGTTGCCGAAACCTTGACGCCGGGATCGCCGAACGTCGCCGCGATCTTCTTGCCGGTCGGCAGTTGCTTGTTGTCGACGGTGAGCATGATGGCGGGATAGGCATCAGGCGGCAGCGGATCGCCGGTCGAGATCGACAAGGTCAGCGTGCCCGAATTGCCGCTCGCGTCGAAGAACGCCGTCGAAGCCGCGCAGGTCTTGTGCGCATCCTGGCCGGTATCGAGTGTATCGACCATGGTTGTCCATCGGCCGAAGGTGCTCGTGGCAGGCATGTCCGGAGCGGGCTGTGTCTGCGCCGAAGCAAGCCCACAGACAGCCAGCCAGCCGATAGCGCCGAGTAAGGCGATACGAAAATTGCGCATCATCGTTTCTCCAGTTCCATGCGCCACCCGATCAGGGGTGGCGCACCGACGGCGGATAAAAGATGACGCTTCGCGCCTGGTCAATCGATAAGGATGGTCAGCCGAGATAGGGATAGAGCGGAAAACGATCGGTCAGCGCCACGACCTTGGCCTTGACCGCCGCCTCGACCGCGGCATTGCCCTCGTCCGAATTGGCGACCTTGAGACCATCCAGCACTTCGGCGATCAGCTTGCCGATCTCGCGGAATTCGGCCTGGCCGAAGCCGCGCGTTGTGCCGGCCGGCGTGCCGAGGCGCACGCCCGAGGTGACGAAGGGCTTTTCCGGGTCGAAGGGAATGCCGTTCTTGTTGCAAGTGATGTTGGCACGGCCAAGGGCTGCCTCGGCGCGCTTGCCGGTGGCGTTCTTGGGGCGCAAATCGACCAGCATCAGATGGTTGTCGGTGCCGCCGGAGACGATGTCGAGGCCCGTCTCCTTGAGGCTCGAAGCCAGCGCCTTGGCGTTGGCGGCCACACTCTCGGCATAGACCTTGAAGCTCGGCTTAAGCGCCTCGCCGAAGGCCACCGCCTTGGCGGCGATGACATGCATCAGCGGGCCGCCCTGCAGGCCGGGGAACACCGCCGAATTCATCTTCTTGGCAATCTCTTCGTCGTTGCACAGGATCATGCCGCCGCGCGGGCCGCGCAGCGACTTGTGCGTCGTGGTCGTCACCACATGGGCGTGCGGCAATGGCGAGGGATGCACGCCGCCCGCCACCAGGCCAGCTATGTGGGCCATGTCGACCATCAAATACGCGCCGACCGCATCCGCGATCTCGCGAAAGCGCTTCCAGTCCCAGATGCGCGAATAGGCGGTGCCACCGGCCAGGATCAGCTTCGGCTTGGTCTCATGCGCGGTCTTCTCGATCGCGTCCATGTCGAGCAGATGGTCTTCCTTGCGCACGCCGTAGGAGACGACCTTGAACCACTTGCCGCTCATGTTGACCGGCGAGCCATGGGTGAGATGGCCGCCGGAATTGAGGTCGAGGCCCATGAAGGTGTCGCCGGGTTGCAGCAGCGCCAGGAACACCGCCTGGTTCATCTGGCTGCCGGAGTTCGGCTGGACATTGGCGAAATTGCAGCCGAACAGCTTCTTCGCCCGCTCGATGGCCAGTTCCTCGGCCACGTCGACGAACTGGCAGCCGCCATAGTAGCGCTTGCCCGGATAGCCCTCGGCATATTTGTTGGTCATGATCGACCCCTGCGCCTCGAGCACCGCGCGGGAAACGATGTTTTCCGAGGCGATCAGCTCGATCTCGTGGCGCTGGCGACCGAGTTCATTGCGGATGGCACCGAAAATCTCCGGATCGGCGTCTTCCAGCGTGGTTTCGAAGAAGGATTCGAATTTGTTCGACGCTGCCGCTGCTGTTGCCATGGCCTGAAATCCTCCGGTTCGGGGCAATTTGTTTATGCTTATCGTTGCCCCAAAACCGCTGCGCACTTTTGGGCGACACGCATTGCCGCGCCATTAACACAGTTGTTTTCGACCCGCCACGTTTGCGGCGCGAAATTTGCTGGCCGGTTTGCGGCAGAGACTGCAAATCCGCAGCCGCCGAGCACCGCCGGTGCTATTTCCGTGTCTGCCTGCCGTTCAGAAGGGCTTCCGTCAGGGTGATCTCGGTGAACAGCGCCCGAGCTGTGTGGTCGTTGATCTCGCCGCGGCGAAGCATGGCGCGCAAGGCGTCACGCTCGGCAGCGATGCCGGCGAGCCTCAGATCGATCTCCAGCCTTCCCGCCTCCCGCACCTCGGCGCGCGCCTCATCGGCCTCGTCGGACGCCGCGATGCGGCGCCGGTAGGCCGCGACAATGCCGTTGGCGGCGGCGAGCTTGAGGCCGGGCACATCGCCCTCCTCTTCATCCGTCTGGGCGATGCTTTCGAGGTGGGCGATCGCCGCCTTCGCAGCGCCGACGCGCGCCATGCGTTCCTCGGCGGCAGCGGCGTCTTCGCCGGGCTCGACCAGCCCGCGCGCGATCACCGGCAAGGCCAGGCTGGCGATCACAAGGGAGCAGATGATGACCCCGGCGGCGAGGAAGATGACCAGGTCACGCGCGGGGAATGGCGAACCGTCCTGCAGGGCCAGCGGCAGCGACAATATGCCGGCCAGCGTGATGGCGCCGCGCACGCCGGCCACCGATCCGGCGAGCCGCACGCGCAGGCCGAACGGTTCGGCCTTACGCTTGCCGAGCCGCGCCGCAAAACCCGCCGTGATGTCGCCAATCCAGATCCAGAGGAAACGGAGCGCGACCAGGCAAAGGGTCAGCAGCAGGACCGTCAGCACCGGCTCGAGCAGCCAATGGCGGCTGGACAGCTCCGGTGGCACCTTGCGGATGATTTCGGGAAGCTGCAGGCCGAGCACGATGAACAGCGCGCCGTTGAAGACGAAGGAAAACGTCGTCCAGAGCGAGATCGTCTGCATGCGCGCCGAGACGCCGAGAAAGCGGAATATGCCGGTGCTCCCGGTCAAGAGACCGGCGGTCACCGCGGCCAGGATGCCCGAGGCCCCGAAATGCTCGGCGCCGAGATAGGCGACGAAGGGAAGCAGGATGGTGATCAGCACCTGCGCCTCGGCAGGCACGCCGCCGATGCGGTTCAAGAGTTGCAGCGCCTTGGCGGCGACGAACAAGGCCGCCACGCCGGCCAGGATACCGACCGCCACGGCGTAGACAAAACTCAGCGAAGCGGCGGCGAAGGAAAAACTGCCGGTCAATGCCGCCGCGACGGCAAAGCGGAACATGACCAGGCCCGACGCATCGTTGAGCAGGGACTCGCCTTCCAGAATGTGCATCAGCCGCGCCGGAACGACGTTCCGGTCGACGATCGAGGAGACGGCCACCGCATCGGTTGGCGATAGCACGGCCGCGAGCGCGAAGGCCACGACCAGCGGAATGCTCGGCACCAGCCAGTGCAGGGCATAGCCGAAACCGACAATGGTGAAGAAGACGAGGCCGATGGCAAGGTCGAGGATCGGCCCGCGCAGCGCCATCAGCTCGCGCTTGGGCGCGGCGAAGGCGTCGCTGAACAGCAGCGGCGGAATGAACACCAGCAGGAACAGTTCCGGATCGATCTCGACATGAATGCCGCGCACCGGCCAGGCAAGGGCAGCACCTATGGCGATCTGCAGGACCGGCAGCGGCACCCGCACCAGCCGCACCAGGGCGCCGGAAACAGCGACGAAGACCAGCACGACGAGGACGAAGATAGCGGCTTGCATGGCACGATTCCGGCTGTTTTGCGAACCATGCGCAATCGTCGTCCTCGCGTCCAGACAGCGCCGGGACGGCGATGGCCGAGGCCGGCCTATATTCGCGGTATAGAAAACGGACCGCGCGGACGGCAGGCCGTCTATGCAAAAGGCATTGCCGAAGCGACAGTCCGCTTCCGTGTCGACAATGCTGCAAACTCGGCGCCGTCAACCGCGCGCAAGCGGTGGCGCGGTGGTCAACCAGCGGCTGATCTAACCATCCCGCAAACGAAAGGCCGCCCCTCGAGCGGCCTTTCGTCAAAACTATCAATCTCTTAGAGCGAAGAGGTAATCTGCAGTTCGCTGGCGCCGTCCAACGCGTAGACGTCGTCGCGGAACTGGACGACGCCGGGTCCGGTCGACCAGGCCGAGAGATAGAGGAAGTGCACCGGCACCGGGTTGGTGACCTGGATCGGCGTGTTCTGGCCGGTCTTGATCGCGGCCTCGAAATGCTGACGGTCCCAGCCGGGCGTGTCGCGCAGAATCCAGGTGACAAGATCGCGCACATTCTGGACGCGCACGCAGCCCGAGGAATCGAAGCGCATCATCTTGCCGAACAGGCTCTGCTGCGGCGTGTCGTGCATGTAGACGCCGTCCGGGCTCGGGAAATTGATCTTCACCGACGCCATGGCGTTTTCCGAGCCCGGGTCCTGGCGGAAACGGTACTTTTCCGCATCGTCCGTCGACCAGTCCACATTCATCGGATCGACTTCGCTGCCATCCGGCGCGAACAGGCGGATATGGCTGTTCTTCAGATAGTCGGGGTTCTTGCGCATCAGCGGGATGATGTCCTTGCGCACGATCGAGACCGGCGCGTTCCAGTATGGATTGACGATGATCTCGTTGATCTTGGAATTGACGATCGGCGTCTGGCGATCGATCTTGCCGACAATCGCGGTGTGGCGAAGCACGACGCGGTCATTCTCGACCGCTTCGATCTGTGCGGCCGGAATGTCGACCAGCACATAGCGGCTGCCCAGCGTGCCGGCCTTCTCCTTGAGCCGCTGCAGGTTGGTCTGCAACTGGCCAAGCCGGATCTGCGCCGAAACGTTCATCGCGGCATAGGTGTACTTGCCCATGGAGCCGTCGGCCGGCAGGCCATGGCGCAACTGGAAGCGCTTGACCGCCGAGTCGACATAGGAATCGAAGGCCGTCGAAATACCGGCGCTCTGCGACAGGTCGCCAGACACCATCAGCCGCTTGCGCAGCGGGACGACATCGGGATCGTCGACGCCAAGTTCCAGTTTCTTGGTCGCGGGAACCTCTACCCAGCCGCCCTGCCCGACAATGTTTTGATATTGCGCTACGGCCTGCTCGGTGAACGCAACGGTCTGCGGGCTGAAGATCGGCAGCGTCGAGGCCACCTTGCCGCCCTCGCTGGCGCGGGCGTCGAACTGGTCGTCCCAATTGCCGCGGGCCGAGGATTTCAGGATATCCCCTATCACATCCTGCGCGCTCGCACGGCCGGCCACCATGGCGGCGGCGAGCAACGAGGCCCCGGAAAGGAAAAAGCGGCGGCTGGTTCTCATGGACGTTCCAGACATTCTTGTAGCATTCGATCAGGGGCGATTTTGCCCGCACTCTAAAGTTGGCAATCTTAACAATTAGCCAACCATGTCCGCGTCGGTTCGGCCACAAACACACGTGACGCACCGTCCGGTTCCAGGTGAACACACGGCCTGGACCGCAGCTTCACCGGCATCCTCGGTTCCATTGGAATATGGCGGCAACGTGGCCTTGGCCCGCGATTTGCGCCGCCCGGCATGGCGAAATGAAAGGGGCGTGGTTTTTCGGCATCGAAGCCGCCCTGTCGCGCATTGCCAGGCCGGGGCGCCAAGCACAGGAACCGCGGCATTGTGGCGGCGAAAGCAAAGTGCGCGGCCGAACTCGCCGCTTACCGGTCAAGCGACGGCCACCAGAACTGCTGGCCGGCTGTCCATGATCAGAAAAAGGGCCAGTGCTTTCGGCACCAGCCCCTGACTGAAGGTCGCTGTTCGGGCCGTGCTTCTGCGGCACGGCTGCCGTTCGTGGATGGCTTACATGCGGTAGGCGATGGTGTCGTTCCAGAAGCGATCGAGCCGCTGCAGGGCGCGGTTCATCTGCTTGAACTCGTCGGTGTTGATGCCGCCGACCTGCTCGATCGAGCCGACATGGCGCTCATAGAGACCGGCAACGACCTCGGCCACCTCATTGCCCTTCGGGGTCAGCGAAACGCGGACCGAACGGCGGTCGATGCGCGAGCGCTGGTGGTTGATGAAGCCGAGATCGACCAGCTTCTTCAGATTGTAGGAGACGTTCGAGCCGAGATAGTATCCACGCGAGCGCAGTTCGCCGGCGGTCAGCTCGGAATTGCCGATGTTGAAGAGCAGCAGCGCCTGGATGGCATTGATGTCGGAACGGCCGTTTCGGTCGAATTCGTCCTTGATGACATCAAGCAGACGGCGGTGCAGCCGCTCGACCAGCTGCAGCGATTCCATGTACAGCGAGCGGATAGCCTCGCGGCGGTCGTCGGAAACGTTGGCGGCCTTCGCCGCCGGACGCGAATTGATCATTGTCTTTGCCTCTCGTTTGTCGCCCTGGTGATTTTTTGTTTTTCACCTTGATCGCGACACTATCGAATACTCATAAAATTCGACTTAAACGCTAGGGCTAACAAGAGCTTACCGGTAAGAGGTTTCGGAAGAGGCTTAACGAACGGTCACCCGAGTAAGGATAATTAACCTAAAGGCTTAGGCACTTATCGCAGGGCTCGATCCGGGCGTTTGCCAAGTCGTCAACGGCCTCAACGGCTTAGTGCCGGACGGGGCGTTTCTGCAGCCAGATGACGACGCGAAAGACGATGTAGAGCAGCGCCACCGCCGCATGCGAGACGACGATCAGCGGCCGATGGCCAAAAAGCTCGGGAAAGCCGGCATACATGACGGTCTCGGTGACCGCGCAGATGAACCAGATCACCGGGCCCCACGAGGCCAGCATCCACAACCCCGCCGCGGCAAAGGGGAAAAACACGGCGAGCATTACCGCCGCCACCTGCCAATGCACCGGCATCAGGTCGAAGCGCCACAGCGGGCCCGGATAGAAGCCGATCAGCTTGATCCAGTACAGGATGCCGAACAGCAGGCAGTAGCCGGCGATGACGCGCTGGAACCAGGCGAAGATCACCTCGACCGTCGAGGGCTGTAGCACGACGCGTCTCGACGTCACCTCGCTCATAGCGGGAGTTCCCGTTCGCCGAGCGGGGCGAAATAGGCCTCGACATCCGCCTCGCCGACCGCATCGAGCGTTGCCGGCAGCCATTGCGGCTTCGATCCCTTGTCGATGATGGCGGCGCGGATGCCTTCGTAGAAATCGTGGCCGGCAAGCATGCGGTTGAGGATGCGGAACTCCATCTTCATGCACTCGTCCATCGACAAGGTCTGCCCGGCGCTGATCTGCCGCCAGGCGACGCGAAGACTGGTGGGCGAGCGCGTGCGCAACGTCGCCAGCGTCTTTGCCGCGAATTCGTCGGCGCCCGCCGCGCGGTCCAGACTGTCGATGACATCCTGCAGCGACGGCTGGGCGAAATGGCGGGAGATCGCTTCCAGTGCCGCCCTGTCAGTCTCCCGCTTTGCCGGGACGAAGAAACCGCGCAGCACCGATTCCGGATCGCCGGTCAGCACCAGCCGATCAAGAAAACTGGCCTGGTCTTCGGCCTTGATGGTGTGGGTGGCCAGCCCCGACCACAGCGCATCGCCATGGCGGATGCGGTTGCCGGTCAGGGCCAGATACATGCCGAAGGAGCCACCAAGGTCGGGCAGCAAATGGCTGGCGCCGACATCCGGGAAAAAGCCGATGCCGACCTCCGGCATGGCGAACTGGGCATTCTCGGTCATCACCCGGTGCGAGCCGTGAAAGGAAATGCCGACGCCGCCGCCCATGACGATGCCGTCGATGAGCGCCACATAGGGTTTCTTGAAGCTGTTGATGTGGGCGTTGAGCCTATACTCGTCGGCGAAGAACTCGACCGGCGGCTTTCCAGCCCGGCCGGCTTCATAAATGTGCAGGATATCGCCTCCGGCCGAAAACGCCCTGCCCTCGGCCTTGACCAGGACGACGTCCACGCCGTCGTCGCGCTCCCAGGCATGCAGGGCCTTGCCCAGCGCCCTGACCATGCGATGGGTGACGGCATTGAGCGCCTGCGGCCGCGTCAGCGTGACGACACCGGCCCTGCCCAAGCGCTCGAAGCGAATTTCGTCGCCTCCATCAAAATCCATCGCCAGAGAATCCCTCCCCCGCGCCTGCGGGACTGAAGTGCTAAAGGCGGCGCATGGGTGCGTCAATGGCAGCAGCCTCCGCGCCGTGGTCTTGGCGACCGGCGGCGGGCGGTGCTACGAAGATCGCCGCCGTTGCAAGCGACGCGCCGATATTGCCCACAGACGGCGTCGGGGAACAGTTGGCCATGCCCGGATTTCTTCGTGCCGTGCTTTTGACGATCGGGGTCATGATCGCTGGCCTGGCGCCTCGTGCCGCATTGGCCATCACGACCGACGATCTCTACCAGTCGCGGACCATCGTCACCGGCCAGGGCGAGGTGAACCGCCGGATAGGCTTCAAGGATTGCCTGGACCGGGTTCTGGTCAGGGTTTCAGGCGATCAACGCCTGCTGGAGAAACCCGAAATGGCGGCTCTGCGCGACAAGGCTGGCGATTTTGTCGACGCCTTCCGCTACCATGACCGGCTGGAAGGCATTCCGATCCATGACGAGCAAGGCACGCATGACCGGCCGCATGATCTGACCTGTCTCTACAAGCCCGCCACGGTCAACAAGCTGCTCGCGCAGCTCGGCAGCAAGCCCTGGCTTGGCGAACGGCCAACGCTTGCCGTCTTTCTCACCGTCGAACAGGGCGCGAGGCATTTCGCGCTCAGCGCCGGGGAGGAGCGTGGCAAGACGATGCGCGAGTCTTTCGCCAATACCATCGATCCGCTGTTGATGCATATCGTATTTCCGAAGGCGGTACAGCTGGCCGAGCTGGGCGAAAAAGGGCTGCGCACCGACGACATGGCAAGGCTGGATCTGCTGGCCAAACAGGCCGGTGGCACGCAAGCGCTCGCCGGCAGCATCGTCTGGAGCGACAAGGATCTCGGCTGGATCGCCGATTGGCGCCTGGCCGATCACGGCAAGACCTATCGCTGGCGGGTGCGCGGCGTCAGCTTCGACGAGGCGTTCCGCGTGGCGATTGGCGGCGCTGCGCAGATTCTCTCGGGTAATGGGCAGCCGTGACCGGATAGATATGGCGGGACGCGCCTATCTCTGCTTTGCCGAGCATCTGCCCACAAGGCGGAGATTGGCGGCTTCGGCCTGGCACAATCGTGTCGCATTGGTCAGCGGCAAGGGCTCGTGATAAAACCCGCTGATCCGGAGTATTGGCCATGAACAAATTCACCCCGACAAAGCCAGCCGGCGCGCGCAGCGTCGACGACGTGACCGGCAGCCGCCGCCTGCGCCGCATGCGCAAGGCCGACTGGTCGCGCCGCCTGGTACAGGAGAACCGGCTTTCGGTCGACGACCTGATCTGGCCGATCTTCGTTGTCGAGGGCAGGAATGTGCGCGAGCCGATCGCCGCCATGCCGGGCGTCTTCCGCCTGTCGGTCGATCTTGCCATCAAGGAGGCCGAACGCGCGGCAAAGCTCGGCATTCCGGCCCTCGCCACCTTCCCCAATGTCGAACTGGCCTTGCGCGACGGGACCGGCTCGCACATTCTCGACCCGGAAAACATCATCAACCGCGCCACCCGCGCGATCAAGGACGCGGTGCCCGGGATCGGCATCATCACCGACGCGGCGCTCGACCCGTTCACCAGCCACGGCCATGACGGCATCCTGCGCGACGGCATCATCGTCAACGACGAAACGGTCGAACAGGTCGCGGCGGCGGCCGTCATCCAGGCAGCGGCCGGCGCCGACATCATCGCGCCATCCGACATGATGGACGGCCGCGTCGGCGCCATACGCGACGCGCTCGACGCCAACGGTTTTCAGGACGTGGCGATCATGTCCTATGCGACGAAGTTCGCCTCGGCCTTCTACGGCCCCTATCGCGAGGCGGTCGGCACCGCAGGGCTGCTCAAGGGCGACAAGAAGACCTATTATATCGACCACGCCAATTCGGACGAGGCGGTGCGCGAGGCCGAGCAGGACATCGCCGAGGGCGCGGACATGCTGATGGTCAAGCCCGGCCTGCCCTATCTCGACATCATCCGCCGGCTGAAGGACGAATTCCAGATGCCGACCTTCGCCTATCAGGTGTCGGGCGAATATTCGATGATCAAGGCGGCGGGCGCCAATGGCTGGATCGACGGCGAGAAGGCCATGCTGGAATCGCTGCTCGCCTTCAAGCGCGCCGGCTGCGACGGCATCTTGACCTATTTCGCGCCCGAAGTGGCCGAAATGCTGAAGGGGTAGTCCGGCCTGGCCAGCAAAAGCCTTTCAGTAGATGTCACCACTCTTTCGACCGGTCGGCGTTTCTTTCGAATTCCCGCAGACAAGAACCGACAGCCGCGGCTATGATAGCCGCCTCCAGAGGATGCGTCCTGATCCGCTTCACCGGTCGGCGATCGGCGGCCGTCCCAGCGGCCGGTTATCATCCGAACCGATCATCACGAAACAATTGGGACATCGCTTGGAGGCGAGATCCGGTATGTGTCTTTTTCTCCTTAGAAAATAGCGCTTGCAATTTGCAATTGGTTTGCTAAACAACAACCGATTGCAAAATACAACTGGTTATCGAGGAGGCTTTCATGTCCATGCTGCGTGTCAATGCATTCACCCTATCGCTCGACGGCTATGGCGCCGGCCCCGATCAGGATCTGCAAAATCCGCTCGGCATCGGCGGGGAATCCTTGCACAAATGGTTTATCGACACCCGCACCTTCCGTAAGATGGTGCTTGGGCGAGAGGGCGGCACCACCGATATCAACGAGGCGTTCGCGGCGCGCAGTTTCGAAAATGTCGGCGCCTGGATCCTCGGCCGCAACATGTTCGGACCGATCCGCGGCGAATGGCCTGACGACAGCTGGAAAGGCTGGTGGGGCGACAACCCGCCCTACCATGTGCCGGTGTTCGTGCTGACGCACCACCCGCGGTCACCCATCACGATGGAAGGCGGCACGACCTTTTATTTTGTGACCGACGGCATGCATTCGGCGCTTGAGCAGGCGAAAGCGGCGGCGGACGGCAAGGATGTACGGATCGGCGGCGGGGTCGCCACCATCCGGCAATATCTGCAGGAGAGCTTGATCGACGAGATGCATCTGGCAATCTCGCCGGTGCTGCTTGGCAAGGGCGAGCACCTCTTCGCCGGCCTGGATATGTTGAAGCTTGGCTATCAATGCACCGAGCAGGTGGCGACGGCGCTTGCCACGCATGTGGTGATCAAGCGGGGTTAGGTGGAGATTACAGCTTCATCCGCCTCAATACTTCTCCGGCACGTAGAGCTCGCGCGGCAGCGTCTGGCGCTCGTATTCCGGGTTGAAGACGCGTTCCGGCAGCGTGATCTCCTCGTGCGGCACCTCTTCATACGGCATCTGCTTGAGCAGATGATCGATGCAGTTCAGCCGCGCCCGCTTCTTGTCATTGCCCTCGACGATGAACCAGGGCGCCTCGGGGATGTTGGTGCGGGCGAAGGTCTCTTCCTTGGCCTTGGTGTACTGCTCCCAGCGAACGCGCGACTGCAGATCCATCGGCGACAGTTTCCACTGCTTCATCGGGTCATGGATGCGCATCAGGAAGCGCATCTGCTGCTCTTCGTCGGTGATTGAGAACCAGTATTTGACCACGGTGATGCCGGAGCGCACCAGCATCCGCTCGAACTCGGGAACGTCGCGGAAAAATTCCTCGACCTGGCCGGCATCGGCAAAGCCCATCACCCGCTCGACGCCGGAGCGGTTGTACCAGGAGCGGTCGAACAACACGATCTCGCCGCCCGCCGGCAGATGCGGGACATAGCGCTGGAAGTACCATTGCGACTTCTCGCGTTCGGTCGGCGCGGGCAGCGCCACGACACGGCAGATGCGCGGGTTGAGCCGCTGGGTTATGCGCTTGATGACGCCCCCCTTGCCGGCGGAATCGCGGCCCTCGAAGATCACCACCAGCTTCTTCTTGTGGTAGGCGACCCAGGACTGCAGCTTGATCAGTTCGGACTGCAGGGTGATCAGGTCGCGAAAATATTGCATGCGGTCGATCGAAGGCGGATGCGCGTTCTTGTAGATCTTGGCGATCTCCATCGACAGCGCCGGCTCCGACATTTCGAGCTCATAGTCTTCGTCGAGCGTGTCGGCGAGTTCGGCTTCGAGCCAGTCCTTGGCGGGAGAATTCTGTCTTAGCTCAGTCATTTGCACTGCTCCGCTTGCAAGCCCTGTCGGTTCCCATACGGCGCCCCAAATTGCTGGCCAGCGGCCTGGAAGGGAAACACCTGAGCCGACTTCAATATAGACCGGCAGTGACGGTTTTATTGCAGCCGGACGCTATCGCGGCCGCCGCGGCAGCCGCCATGTCCAATCGATCCATCGCCATGGCACGGCGACAAGCCGGCCGAATTGTCCTACAAATCCTCTCGCATTCCGGGCTGCCCTTTGGCCCCGCCCCCATTCAACGCAATCGCGAGGACTGACATGGAATACCGCACCCTTGGCCGTTCCGGCCTGAAGGTTTCGACACTGACTTTGGGCACCATGACCTTCGGCGGCACCGGGCCCTTCGCCGCGGTCGGCAACAGCGATCTTACCGAAGCCAAGCGCATGATCGACATCTGCATCGATGCCGGCATCAATCTCATCGACACGGCCAATGTCTATTCCAACGGCCTGTCGGAGGAGATCATCGGCGAGGCACTTGGCGGCAAGCGCAGGAACGACGTGCTGATTGCCTCCAAGGCGCGCATGCGGATCGGCAGTGGACCGAACGACGAAGGCCTGTCGCGCCACCATCTGATCCGCGAATGCGAGAAGAGCCTGAAGCGGCTGAAGACCGACGTCATCGACATCTATTTCGTCCACCAGTGGGATGGGCTTACCCCGGTCGAGGAAACGGTCGCGGCGCTCGACACTTTGGTCAACCAGGGCAAGGTGCGCTATATCGGCTGCTCCAACTGGTCCGGCTGGCAGGTGATGAAGGCGCTGTCCATCAGCGACAGCCGTCACCAGCAGCGCTTCGTCACCCAGCAAATCCACTACACGCTGGAGGCACGCGAGGCGGAATATGAATTGCTGCCTATCTCGGTCGACCAGGGGCTGGGCGTGCTGGTCTGGAGCCCGCTCGCCGGCGGCCTGCTGTCCGGCAAATACCATCGCGACAGCCCGACCGCACGGCAACTCGCCGGCTGGTCCGAGCCGCCGATCCGCGACGAGGACCGGCTCTGGCGGATCGTCGATGTGCTGGTCGAGATCGGCAAGGCCCGCGGCGTATCGGCCGCACAGGTGGCGCTGGCCTGGCTGCTCGGCCGCCCCGCCGTCTCCTCGCTGGTGATCGGCGCCCGCAACAATGCCCAGCTCGAGGACAATCTCGCGGCCGCAAGCCTGGCGCTCAGCCCTGAGGAACGCCAGCGCCTCGACGCGGCCAGCCGGCCGCCCGTGCTCTACCCCTATTGGCACCAGCAATTGACGGCTAAGGATCGCTTCGGCCCCGCCGACATGGTTCTCGACCGCAACGTCATCTGACCATCAGCTGGAGGCGCGCTAGCCCTTGATGAAGCGCCAGAGTTCGGGATCGGGCCCGATCTGACCGCTGAGCACGAAATATTTGTAGAGCACGAGCAGGGAGATCGCCTGCTCGTCCCGCTCATTGGAGAATTTCCGGCAATAGGCATTGGCCGCGGCAATGATGCGCTCTGCCTGCGCCGGATGCCGTTCGAAATAGCGCACCTTTTCGCCGAGATCGGCGAAATCCGGATCGAGCGGCACATAGTGGACATTGGCCTCGAGCTGGCGCTCCGCGAACCATGTCTCGTATGTCGGCGGCGGCATCAGGCAAAGCGACTTCGAGCTCAAGATCCATTTGAGGTTGGTCGCCACGTCATTGCCCTCGAGCGAGACGATGTAGCGGTAGCGCTGGTGCTGGCCGATGCTGAGAAAGGGCTTGGCGTATTCGGCCGGTGCGTTCGGCTTGTGCGAGCCGGCATCGCAGAATGGCAGGTCGCGCACCGCTTGCAGAAACCGTGTCCTGATCGGATTGTTGAGATCACCGCGCCAGACCACCATCGGCAACTTGTCGGCGAACGAGATGGTGTCAGCCGGCATCTGGAAGTGACGGAATTTGTCGAGCTTCATGATGACCGCGTTCTGGTCGTCATCACGAATCGGCCTATCCTTGACGATCGTCGGCACCTTCGGCACGTCCCTGACGTCGCCGAATTCGACGTCGATGAGCAATCCGGGATCGAAATAGCGGGCGAATTCCTTCAGGTCGTAATAGTACATGGTCGGCGTGAACGGCAGTTTGCTGATGCGCACCGCATTGGCGCTTGGCGCGAAAAAGTCCTGCAGCTTGTTGTAGTAGTTCAACCGCCGCCGCGCCGCCTCGTCGGAACGCATGGCCTGTTCTAGACGAATAGCCAGCCTGCGGCGGAACAGGGCTTGGGGAATGACATCGCGCACGACGTTTCGCGCATAATAGAAAACCCGTGCCGACGTCCGCGCAATTGTTGCCATGATTCACTTGGTCAAAACAAACGGGCTGCTCTCAAATACGCTGGCGCCCCGCGTTTCCTACATCATTATGGCGCTGATCTGGCAAGCCCCTCGATCTCCGGGGCCGCGCCCGCGCACTGTCGTTTCAGCTGTTGTGTTTGACGGCTAATGCTCCTAGGCAGGGTCGGAGCCGCAAGGCAGGTCAAAAGGAGCCGATATGGCACGAGCACCAAACTACGATCAGGAACGCAAGGAACGCGACCGGCAGAAGGCGGCGAAGAAAGCCGAAAAGCTGGCGGCCAAGGTCGCCGCACGCGAACGTTCCAAGCCCGAGGCAGAGAACGAAAACGAAACGGCGGAATGACGGCAAAAGGCCCGCATATGCGGGCCTTGCGTCAATCCAGGCTGTGGCCTTGCGTCAGGCAGGAGCTTTGTCGCTGACAAAAACGTCCACTTCACGCGCCGCGGCGATAAAGGCGCGCCGGGCGTTCATCGCCGGCTTGTCGCCGGCCAGTGCGTCGTGGCAGGCCTGCAGCGCCGCGCGATGCTTGGGACTGCGCTTGCCTGGCCAGCTGTTGAGGAGATATTCGGATGCCTCGCGGGCCGTTCGCAAGATCTGAGTGCTTCCCGCGGTGACGGACTTGACGGTCACTGGTGTTTCAAATCGGTTGTTTTCCATCGCCGCTCTTACGCCATCGGCGTCCGTGAAGCGAGGCCCAAAGTGCGCTCGGCGTGAGGCGTCGCCTGTTTTTGCCGGCGAGCGCCCTGCCCTATAGCGGTGCTAGGCAGCCACGACGGCAAATCCCCTGGCGCGAAGGCCGCGTCGGTCGTTGGCGAGCGACGTCACCAGCCGGTCGCGGCTGCCGACGATGTGCGCAGAAAGCAGGCGGGCCGCTTCATCGGCATCGCCAAGGCGTGCCGCGGCCAGAATGGCGCGGTGTTCGGCCCAGGCGCGACCAAGGGCCGCTTCGTCACGCACTTCCAGCCAGCGAGCGCGCGATAGGCGGGTCATGGCATCGCGCACTGCCCTGAACAGAAATTCGTTGCCCGACAGGCGCGCCAGCTCGATGTGAAAATCCATGCCGACACGATGCCACTCCTCGCGCGGCGTATTGTCGTCGCAGGAATCGAGCATCGCCTCGATGACGTCGATGGCGCTGCTTTCGGCATGCATGCATGTCAGCCGGACAGCCGCGACCTCGACTGCTTCGCGAAAGACCGCGATCTGCTCGAGCTCGGCAAGGTTGATGGGCGATACCGTCCAGCCGCGGCCATCCCTGCCCACCAACCCCTCGGTCTCCAGCCGCAGAAGTGCTGCCCTGACCGGCGTGCGCGAGGCACCGAAGCGGCCTTCGATCCAGCGCTCGGTCAATTTCTCGCCTGGACCGATCTCAAGCCCCAGGATCATCTCGCGCAACTGCCGTTCGACATTCTGCATCTGCGACATAGCGCTTCCTTGTTCCGAAGCCGCATTGACAGCAGCCGGGTTGGAGTTCATGACGGATACCAATTTGGTATCCCAAAATGGTATCCGCAACAAGCGCTGATATCGGGCAGGCAGGACATGACACAGGAAGACACACAACAGAGCGGCTACAACATCCACTGGCGGCGCAATCTCGCCGTCTGTTTCGGTGGCTCGTTCAGCACGCTCATCGCCATGACCCTGCTGTTGCCGTTTCTGCCGCTTTATGTCGAACAGCTTGGCGCGCAGGGCCATGCCGCCATCGTGCAATGGTCCGGCATCGCCTACGGCGCCACCTTCTTCGCCGCGGCCTTGGTCGCGCCCTTGTGGGGACGGCTGGGCGACCGCTACGGCCGCAAGGTGATGCTGGTGCGCGCCAGCTTCGGCATGGCGATCTGCATGTCGCTGACAGGCATGGTCGAGACGGTCTGGCAACTGGTGCTGCTGCGCCTGATGATCGGCTTTGCCGGCGGCTATTCCTCGGGATCGACCATATTGGTGGCCATGCAGACGCCCAAGGACCGTTCCGGCTGGGCGCTGGGCGTACTGTCGGCGGGAATAACGGCGGGCTCGCTGGTCGGGCCCCTGCTTGGCGGTGCGCTGCCGCCAGTGATCGGCATTCGCGCCACCTTCCTTCTGTCCGGCGGCGTCATCTTCCTGGCCTTCCTGGCAACGGCCTTCCTCATCAAGGAGACACCGCGCCCGAAGCCGGTAAAGGCGGGATCGGACGCCAGGCCGAAAAGCGGCTGGTCACGGATTCCAGACAAGCGCCCGGTCGTGGCCATGCTGATAACCGGCATGCTGCTGGCCTTCGCCAACATGTCGATCGAGCCGATCATCACCGTCTATGTGCAGCAGCTCATCGAGGATCAGAGCCGGGTGACGATGGTCGCCGGCGTGGTGATGTCGGCGGCGGCGCTGGGCACCATCCTGTCGGCGTCCTGGCTCGGCAAGCTCGCTGACCGCGTTGGTCACTGGAACGTCGTCGTCGGGGCGCTGACCGTCTCGGCCCTGCTGCTGATACCGCAAGCCTTCGTCACCAATGGCTGGCAACTGATCGGCCTGCGCTTCCTGATGGGTTTGGCGCTCGGCGGCTTGCTGCCCTGCATCACCAGCGTCATCCGCCACAACATCCCGGACGGCGTCGGCGGCAATGTGCTTGGCCTGGCGATCTCGGCGCAGTATGTCGGGCAGGTTGCGGGACCATTGACCGGCGGCTTCGTCGGCGGTCATTTCGGCATGCGGGCGGTGTTTCTCGGCACATCGGCGCTGATGGCCGGCGGCGCCGTCTACAACTGGATTGTCCAGTCGCGGCGCATACGGCATATGGCGCTGGAAGCAAGTAAGTCCTGAGAGCGTTAGAGGGAGCTGGCCGACATGAATTCCGCCGAACCAAGCGCCAGCCGTCTCCTCGTGCTTGCCGGCGGTCTCGCCGGCGCGGCGGGCGTGGCGCTGTCGGCAGCGGCCGCGCACCGCGGCGGCGCCTTCACCGGCACGGCCGCGTCGTTCCTCTTGATGCACGCGCCGGTCTTCCTCGCCGTCGGCCTCATCGGCGCGAATCGCTGCCTGCGGATCGCGAGCCTTGTCCTGCTTGCCGGACTCCTGCTTTTCGCGGGCGATCTCCTCGCCCGCGATTTCCTCGGATCGAGACTGTTTCCGATGTCGGCGCCGATCGGAGGCACCCTGCTCATCGCCGGCTGGCTGGGGATAGCGATTTCCGCCCTGGTGCGTCCGCGTTCCTGAGACCGACTACGCGGGTATCAATCCCTGGGACGTTCGGTACGCACCCAAAGATCGCGATTGCGCGCGGCCGGCTTCGTCAGGCGCCGCACCCTCGGCCGCTCGGCGGCCGGGGCGATGCCCCAGTAGTTGCGATAGATGTCCTCGAACAAATGCTTGATGGGATGCATGGTTCTTTTCCCTTTGAATTGAATCGATCCAATCGGCGAGCAAAAAAATGCGTCGCTCAGCTGCGCTTGCGCTCCACAAGGAAGCGAAGGTCACGAATCCATGGGCCGGTCCTGCCCCGAAGCCTGGAGCTGTTGGCGCCCGATCCAATACGCCAGTCGTTGCGATAGATGTCTTGGAACAGATAATTGACGGGATGCATAGCGTACCTTCCCCTTGTCATTCAGCAGGGCAAATCTACAGTTTGGATCGATTCAAACATAGGTCTTCAAGCATCTTCAGTCAAGCAAAATTTGAATCGATCCAACGAAAGTGCTAGATGCAAATCCGGAACGTGCTAAATGCATGTCAGGAGGCACGCACAATGGCGTCACTCACCGCAGGCAATCGAAGACCCGTCCGGCTGGCCGACATCGCCAAGGCCGCCGGTGTTTCGCACGGCACCGCATCCAATGTCTTCAGCCGCCCGGAGATCGTGCGCGAGGAAGTCCGCGAAAGGGTCAAGGCGGCGGCCGAAGCGATGGGCTATGGCGGGCCGGATCCCAAGGGCCGCCTGTTGCGGGCGGGCAAGGTCAACGCCATAGGCGTCGCCACGGCCGAACCCCTCTCCTATTTCTTCGACGATCCTTTCGCGCGCGTCATGATGGCGAGCATCTCCCAGGCCTGCGACGCGACGGGAGCCGGCATCTCCCTGGTCTCGGCCGCCAACAATGAACAACTGGCCTGGAACATCCAGAGCGCCCTGGTCGACGGCTTCATCGTCTTCTGCATCGAAGGCGGTTCGCGCCTGGTGGAACTGGCACGCGAGCGCAAATTGCCCTTCGTGGCGCTCGACCTGGACTCCGAGGATGGGGCGGTTGCGGCCATCGGCGTCGACAACATCGCCGGCGCCAGCCTGGCGGCTGGCCATCTGACAGATCTCGGACATCGCCGTTTCGCCGTCCTGGCACTGCCTTTTGCCGACGGCAGGACAGGTCTCGTTTCACCCGAGCAGGTTCGATCCGCGACCTATGCGGGAACGCGCGACCGCCTCACCGGCTATCTGCAGGAACTCTCGCGGGTCGGCATCGACACATCCAAGGTGCCCGTCTACGAGACCGCCAACGATGCGACCAGCACGAAAGCGGCGCTCGAAACCATCTTCGCCGCCAAGGAGCCGCCCACGGCCATCCTGGCGATGTCGGACAAGATAGCCCTGGTGACGCTCGAATGGCTGAGCGCGCGCAAGCTCAACGTCCCCAACGATGTTTCCATCGTCGGATTCGACGGTGTTCCGGAATCCGCCATGTCCGAGCCGCCCTTGACCACGATCGCCCAGCCGATCGCCGAAATGGGCCGCCTTGCCGTCAAGGCGATCCTGGAGAGTGATGGCAAGGTCAGCCGGCAATTGCTGCCGGTCGAGCTGATCGTGCGCGCCTCGTCGGCTCCGCCGCGCGGCTGAACCGCCCCTCAGCGATTGGCCCTTGCTACCGCCGTGATGCCGAAGGACGCACGCGCAGGCGTGACGTCCTTTTGCGGCGCGCGAACCTTGCCCGAGCCGCCGATGGTCGACAGCCATTCGAGATAGAAGGCCAGCGCGAACTGCATGGCGATGCCGGCCGACAGCAGCAGGGTGTCATAGGCAAGCCCGCCCGGATTGATCAGTTTCATCACCTGCGCGACCATCGCGATCACCGTGCCGGCGATGAAGACGGGCAGAGAGCGCTTGCCGAGTATAGCCAGCGGGTGATCAGGGCCGGTGCGGAACAGGTTCGACAGTGCCGGCAAGGCGACGAAGAGGTAGCTGACCGCCAGTATATGCAACAGCCGCGGCAGCGACAGGAAGGTCTTGTCGAAGCCACCGAGCACCACGGGAAGCTTGAACCAGGTTATCTGCCCCCAAAGCGGGCTGTGCACCCAGACCAGCGCCGTCGCCACATAGGCCGCGGCCGCGCCGACCAGCCAGCGGTTGACCGGAATGACTCCGCCACGCCTGACATGCAGCATGGCGGCAAGGCCGATGTTGAACAGGAACTGCCAGGACAGCGGGTTCAGGAACCAGAAGCCGGGTTCAGGATAATTGGGCGGAGCGATCTGCCAGATGCCGGCAATCAGCCACAGCGTACCGGACGCGGCAAGTGCCGCGGCAGGCCGGTAGCTGATGAGCAGGACGAAGGCCGGAGCCATCAAAAGCAGCGCGGCGTAGACCGGCAGGATGTTGTTGTAGCCAAGCTGATGGCCGAGCGTGACGATGCCGACCAGCACTTCCGGCGTGTTCTTCATCAATGGCTCGATGTTGATCAGTTTCAGGAGCTCCGGGCGCCTGGTGAACACCGCCACGGTGCAGAACAAGCCGATCACCACCATCGTGGTGACGATGTGGGCGACGTAGAGCACGCCTGCGCGCCGCCACATCTTCAACGTGGCCAGAAGCCGGCCACCCGGCCGGAACTTGGTGCCGTAGGCGAGCGCGACCGAGATGCCGGAAATCAGCACGAAAGCCTCGGCCGCGTCCGAGAAACCGAAATTCTTATAGGTCAGGGTTTCGAAAGCCGTGCCGGGCACATGGTCGATGAAAATGACGATCAGCGCCAGCGCGCGCAGCACATCGATACGCGTATCGCGTTCGGGCGAAATAGGGGTAGTCATCGACAAAAGGCCTCAAAGCTGGTTGTTCATGTCCAGCAATGCGACCCCCGGCGCACCGCTTCGATTCCTCCCACGCGGAGTATATCGGCGTATAAACGGGCCGGAATACGCCCGGTTCAATCAACTTTCGCGGAGCATGAAAATATTGCGTTTTGAAGCCGGCAAATTGAGCGGAACCTCATATAATCAAGAGGATGCGGGATGATCGGCGACGGCCCCGAAAACGCCCCCCTGGTCACGGATATGGCCTTTGCCTATCGCCTCCTGGCCGCTGGCGGAGACAGCCGTGAGTGCCTGTTTCTGCTGCATGGGTCGGGTGTCGACGAGACGACCCTGATACCGCTGGCAAGACGGATCTCGCCCCGCGTCAGCCTGGTCGCGGCGCGTGGCCGCATCCCCCAGGAGGACGGTTTTCGCTGGTTCGAGCGGATAAACCCGACGCGCTTCGAACAGAAGAGCATCCTCGCAGAGACAGCGGCTTTCGCTTCATTCGCAAGCGAGGCAGCCAGACGCCATGGGCTCGATCTCGATCGCGCAACGTACCTCGGCTATTCGAACGGCGCCAATCTGGTTTCCAGCCTGATGCTGCTCCATCCAGGCATCGTCCGCCAGGCGGCGCTGCTGCGGCCGATGCCCGTCCTCGACCATGTGCCGGCGACGGACCTGGCGGGAACAAGGACGCTGATCATCGCCGGTGCCACCGACGAGACCTACGGACCGTTCGCGCCGGCGCTGGTGACGATGCTCAGCCGCCACGGCGCCGAGATGGACGCCCGGATCATTCCCTCGGGCCATGAAATCGGCGATCCGGACGCCGCGATCGTCAGGCAATGGCTGGCCGGACCGGCGACTGTGCATATGAGCTGACAGGCTGAACCGGACGGGCGCTCGCACGATCAGCGCTCGGCCACGATCCGCGCCTCCGCTCCGGCAATCAGCAGAGCAAGTCCACTTTCGAACAGCGCTTCGTGGCCGCCGGCCCGATAATGGTCCAGCGCCTGGCGCAAAAGCGGGTAATCCTGCGCGGCGGCGTCCAGCGTTTCGCCGCGCCCAGGTCCCGAGGGATACTCCGCCTGCTCCTCCATTACGCAGCCGACCGTGTAGCGCCCGATCGTCATCAGCAGGTCCGTCGCCGACATGGCGGACAGGCCTTCGCCACCGAGAAACTCCAGCAAGCGCTCGAAATGCCCGAGTTCCTCCGGATCTGCTTCCGTACCGGCGTGGACACGGGCGCCATCGCGATAGGCAATCAGCGCGCCGCGGAAACTGCGGGCATTCTTGCGCACAAAATCCTGCCAGGCCTCGCCCGGCTGCGGCGTCCGATGCCTGTGACCCTGCCGCAGGATTTCCTCATTCATCGCATCAAGCAAGGCTCGCTTGTTCCTGAAATGCCAGTAGAGCGCCGGCTGCTGGACCTTGAGGCGCTGCGCAAGCACGCGGGTCGAAAGAGCATCGATACCGACTTCGTTGAGCAGCTTCAGCGCTTCATCGACGATCAGTACCTTGTCCAATTTCATGCGAATCCTCCCGTTTTCGGGCCCTTGGTCATCGCCACGCTCTACTTCCGCACGCCGACAGTCTTTCCGGGAACGGTGTGGGTCGCGGGCGCGGCGCTGTATGTGCTGTGCCTGTCTCTGCTCTTCGGCACCCGGCGAGCCGAACCGCGGCGGGAAGCCGCGAAATAAGTGTGACAAAAGCAACTGTTCACCAACGAAATGGCTCGTGGCTTCCATTGTCCACAGCGGCGACATATGTCTGTTACATCAGGTGTATCGAGATACTGTTCACTCAGGGGAGGTCTGCATGGCCGACAAGAACAGCGTCACTCTGCTCGACGACACTTCGCAATTGCCTGTCATCGCGGCCAATCCGGCCGAGATCGCCAGGATTGAAACCAGCATCGACGTGCGCGACCGCGCCGCGATATCGGTATTCGGCGACCGCGCCCAGCAGGCCGTCAGCGACTACGCAGACAAGATCCTGTCCCAGTTGCGCAATCGCGATCTCGGCGACACGGGCGACCTGCTGACCGACATCATCATGAAGGCCAAGAACCTCGATCCGGCTTCGCTGAAGGATCAGGGGTTTTTGAGCAATCTATTTTCCTCGTTCAAGGCGCGGCTCGAGCGCTTCAAGGAAAAATACGAAGATGTGGCTGGCCAGATCGACCGCATCGGCCTGGAACTCGATCGCCATAAGGATACGCTGCGGCGGGACATCGCCGTTCTCGACGACCTGCATGAGCAGACCAAGGATTCCATCGTCAAGCTCGATGCCTATGTGCAGGCGAGCAAGAAATTCGTCGACGATTATCGAACCAATGAGTTGCCGAAATTGCAGGCGGCCGCGGATAAGGCGGGCGGCGACGTCGGCGGCACGCTGGAGGCGCAGACCTACCAGGATGCGGTGCAAGCCCTGGATCGTCTGGAAAAGCGCGTCTTCTACCTAGTGCAGGCGCGCCAGCTCGGCATCCAGCAATTGCCGCAGATCCGCATCGTCCAGTCCGGCGACGAGACGCTGATCGAGAACCTTCAGGCGACCTCGGCGCTGACCGTGCCGGCCTGGAAGCAGAAAATGGTCATCCTGCTTGGGCTGACCAACCAGAAATCGGCGCTTGAACTGCAAAAGACGGTGACGGACGCCACCAATGAGATGATCCGCCAGACCTCCAAGATGATGAAGGACCAGGCGATCTCGATCGAGGAGCAGGCGCAACGCGGCATCGTCGATGTCGAAACGCTGGCGCAGGCCAACCGCGACCTCATCGATACCGTGCAGGGCGTGCTGAAGGTCCAGCAGGAGGGCCGCCAGAAGCGGGCCGACGCTGAAAAGCAGATGGACCAGATGACGCTCGATCTGAAGAAAGCGCTGACCCAGGCCTGATCGGAACCGCCATGCCGAAGACGCTGACGTCCGTTCTGCTGCTGGCCATCGCGATGCTTTTGGCCGCCTGCAATTCGAGCAACGTCAAATTCTCGATCGTCTCGGGTTCCGAAAACACGGTGCTGGAGCCGATCGTGCAGGAATTCTGCACCACGCAAGGCGCGACCTGCACCTTCGCCTATGAGGGTTCGCTCGACATCGGCCTTGGCCTGCAACGGCCCGCCGGCCTCGACCAGGATGCGGTCTGGCCGGCCTCGAGCGTGTGGGTCGACCTGTTCGATTCCGGCCGCAAGGTGCGCAATTTGACCTCGATCGCGCAGATGCCGGTCATTCTGGGCGTGCGCAAATCCAAGGCCGAAGAGCTTGGCTGGGTCGGCAAACCGGTCTCCATGAAGGACATCCTGGCCGCGGTGAAGGACGGCAAGCTCAAATTCCTGATGACCTCGGCGACGCAGTCCAATTCCGGCGCCAGCGCCTATCTCGCCATGCTGTCCAGCGCGCTCGGCGGCAAGGAGGTGATCGAACCCGGCGATCTCGACAATCCCAACGTACGCGAAACGGTGAGTGCGCTGCTGCAGGGCGTCGAGCGTTCGTCCGGCTCGTCGGGCTGGCTCGCCGATCTCTATGTCGACAGCGCCGGCAAGGGCTCTGTCTACGACGCGATGTGGAACTATGAGGCGACGCTGAAGGAGACCAACGACAGGCTGAAGCAGATGGGCAAGGAGCCGCTCTATGCCGTCTATCCGGCCGACGGCATCGCGGTCGGCGATTCCCCGCTCGGCTTCATCGATCACGGGCACGGCCCGGACGTCGAAAAATTCTTCACCGACCTGCTCGCCTATCTGCAGTCGGACGCCGTGCGCAAGCGCATCGCCGACACCGGCCGGCGGCTGCCGCTTGGCGGTGCGGCGATCCAGGCCGCGGCCGAACCCGAATGGAATTTCGACCCGGGCAAACTGGTGACGTCGATCCGCATGCCGGAGCCGGCGGTGATCCGCAAAGCGCTCGACCTCTACCAGGAGGCGCTGCGCAAGCCGTCGCTGACGGCGCTGTGCTTCGACTTCTCCGGCTCGATGGAAGACAAGGGCGAGAAACAGCTGCAGGCCGCCGCACAGTTCCTGTTCACGCCGGAAAAAGCCAGCGAGGTGCTGGTGCAGTGGACGCCGTCCGACCACATCTTCGTGCTGCCGTTCGACGGCGTCGTGCGCGCCAATTTCGCGGCGACCGGCGATGCGGCGGGGCAAGCCCAGCTGCTGGCTGCGGTCGCCGACCAGCACGCCGGCGGCGGCACCGACATGTATGCCTGCGCCCAACAGGCGCTGCAGCAGATCACCGCGACGCCGGATCTGCCCAAATACCTGCCGGCGATCATCATCATGACGGATGGCAGGACGGATGGAAGCGCCGACTTCTTCCTCCAGCAATGGCGCAACGCGCCGGTGCGCGTGCCGGTGTTCGGCATCACCTTCGGCGACGCCGACAAGAGCCAGCTCGACAGCCTTGCCAAGGCGACTTCGGCACGCGTATTCGACGGCAGCGGCGACCTTGCGGGCGCCTTCCGCGCCGCTCGCGGCTACAACTGAGAAGCGCGGCTGGGATGCGTGGCTTGTTCGGCAACGACTGGAACTGGATCGCGGCGGGCCTCGTATCGGCGGGTTTGCTGATCGGGCTGAGCCTGCTTACCCACTTTCCGTTCCTGGTGTCTGCAATCATCGCCGCGCTGGTCTTTGCCGGATTGGTGTTCGTGCTGGCGCCACGCCAGCTGTTCGAAGGCCTCGATCTGAATTCGTTCTCCGGCAGCCGGGTGGCGTTCGCCCGCGAGCTTTTGGCACAGGCCCAACCGGCCGCGGATAGACTTGCCGCGGCGGCCGGCACGATTGGCGACAAGGAGATGAAGGCGAAGGTGAAGAACCTCTCCGACATCGCCGCCGATGTGATTTCCAGGGTCGAGGCCAAGCCCGACAGCGCGCCTTCGGTGCGGCGGTTCCTCACCTATTACGTGCCGCAGGCGGCAGAGGTAGCAGAGGGCTATGCGACGCTGGCCAACCGGCGCGCTCCCAGTCAGGCCCGGCTGGCGAATGTCGGCGCGGTGATCGCCAAGCTTCAGGATGCTTTCACGCATTATGCAGACAGCCTGGCCGATACCGAACTCGGCACGCTCGACGTGGACCTGCGACTCATTCAGGAGTCGCTGAAAGAGGATATTGGTCGCTGATGGCCATTTCGCGCCGCGCTTTTGGACTGGGTCTGCTGGGTGCGGCCGCCGCCGGCACCGGAGGCTATCTGACACTCAAGGATCGCCCCGAATTCCGAGGCTATCTCGGCAACAAGGCGCATCTGTTCGGCTTCATCGGCGGCGAGAAGCAGGCTTTTCTTGCCGATCCGGACGTGGCCCATGCGCTCGGTGGCTATGGGCTTGGGCTGGACGCGCGCGTCGCAGGTTCCGTCGAGATGGTGCGGGAAGCGGCACTTCTGTCGCAGAAGCCACAATTCCTGTGGCCATCCTCCTCGATCATGGTTGATCTCGCCCGCAAGAACGGGGTGTCGATCCGCAACGACCAGGTGGTGCTCAACTCGCCGATCGTCGTCTACACCTGGGGGCCGGTGGTCGAAGGGCTGAAGAGGAGCGGACTGGTCACGGTAGCCGCCAAGGGCGGCTACAACCAGCTCGACCTCAAGGCCTTGCTCGACGCCGTTCTTGCCGGCAAGAACTGGTCGGATCTCGGCATCGGCGAGCTTTATGGCCGGGCGCGCATCGTCTCCACCGATCCCAATCGCTCCAATTCCGGCTTCATGTTCGCCGGCCTGGTGCTGAGCCTGATGAGCGGCGATGTGGCGACGCAGGAACTGCTGGCCCAGCACGGCGATGAGGCCAAGGCGATCTTCCGCAGCATGGGCCTGAAGTCGTCCTCGTCGGGAAAACTGTTCGATCAGTACATCGCCGGCGGCCTTGGCGCCGAGCCGATGGTGGTCGGCTACGAAAACCAGCTGGTCGAATGGGCGCTAGCCGACCCGGCGCGCTGGCAAAGGGTACAGGCCGGCATAGGCGCCAAACCTGAGATCCTCTACCCCAGACCGACCGTCTACTCCGCGCATCCGTTGATCGTCATCGATCCGGCGGTCGACCGGCTGCTGGAGGCGCTGACCAGCCCGAAGCTGCAGCAGCTTGCCTGGTCCAAGCACGGGTTCCGCGGGCCGCTTGGCACCGTGGCGGGTGATGCCGACGCCATAGCCGGTGTAAGACCGGCGGAGATCGAAGCGGTGCTGCCGATGCCGTCGGCCGATGTGATGCTGGCGCTGCTCAACCAGATGGAAGGGTAGAGGTCAGCCCCGCCCCATGCGATTCCAGGCATCGAGCCCGGCTATCTTGTAGGCTTCCGCCAGCGTCGGATAGTTGAAGGTGTTGTTGACGAAGAAGTCGACGGTGCCGCCCAGATTGATGACGGCCTGGCCGATGTGAATGAGCTCTGTGGCGCCCTCGCCCACGATGTGCGCGCCGAGCAGGCGGCGCGTTTCGATCGAGAACAACAGCTTCAGGAAGCCGGTGTCGACGCCCATGATGTGGCCGCGCGAGGTCTCGCGGAAGCGCGCCACGCCAACCTCATAGGCACCGCCGCTCTGGCGCACCTGTTCCTCGGACTGGCCGACGGTCGAGATCTCCGGCACCGCATAGATGCCATAGGGGAAGGTTTCCGGCGGCGGCGGTAGCGTCACGCCGAAAGCGTGGCAGGCGGCCACCCGGCCCTGCTCCATCGAGGTCGAGGCCAGACTCGGAAAACCGATGACGTCGCCGGCGGCGTAGATGTTGGGGACGCTGGTCTGGAAGGTCTGCGGATCGACCTTGATGCGGCCTCGGGAGTCGGCCTCGATGCCGACCACGTCGAGGCCCAGGCTGCCGACATTGCCGGTGCGGCCGGCGGCGTAGAGCACGACTTCCGAACGGATGGTGCGGCCATCGGCCAGTTCCACTTCGGCGGCTTCTGGCTTGGAGCGGATTTCCTTCACCGCGCTGCCAAGCCTTATCGTCATGCCGCGATCGCGCATCTGGTGGATGAAATCGTCGACGATCTCGCGGTCGACGAAATCGAGGATGGAATTGCGCGGCTCGACCAGCGTCACCGGCACGTCGAGCGCGGAAAAGATCGTGGCGTATTCGACGCCGATGACGCCGCCACCGATCACCGTCAGCGTGCGCGGCAGGCGGTCGAGTTCCAGCATCTCGTCGCTGTCGAAGACGCGGGTCTTGTCGAAGGGCACATCGCGCGGCCGGTGCGGCCTGGTGCCGACCGCGACCAGCGCGTTGGCGAATCCGACTTCGCTGTAATCGTCATTGTCTGATGTCAGGCTGACCTTGTTGGGGCCGAGAAATTTCACCGCCGCGCGGGCGCTCTTGACGGTGTTGCGCATGAACTGGTGCTGCAGCACCTCGACCTCGTGATCGAGCGTCTTGTGCAGGCGCTCGATCAGATCGCCGACGGAAATGTCCTGCTTGACCCTGTAGCCGCGTCCATAAAAACCGCGCTCGCGCCAGCCCGAGAGATTAAGCACGGTTTCGCGTAGCGTCTTCGAGGGAATGGTGCCGGTGTGTACGGAGACCCCGCCGAGGCGCCGGCCGCGGTCGACCACCAGCACCGATTTGCCGAGCTTGGCCGATTGCACGGCGGCGCGGCGGCCGGAGGGGCCGCTGCCGATGACCAGCATGTCATAGTCCATAGTGCCCCGTCCCTCTGCCCCTGGGCGCTTTTGTTGCGCCGCAGCAAGCTAATGCCATCCGCATGGCAAATTCAACCGATTCGGATCGTATCCTGTGTCGCTCGCGCCTTGCGCCCCCCGACAGGATCCCGACCTTGATTCCGACACAGGCCTTCACCATTTCATTGGCGTGCGGCCCGCACCCTATGTCGGGCCCTGTTACGAGGAAATGACATGAACGCGCGCGTTCTCGACGGCGAAATCATCAACACCCGGCTTGACGGTGTCAGGGCCTATGAAGGCGTGCGCACACGGCGCATCCTGGCCTTCGTGCTCGACTACATCATCGTCGCCCTGCTCACCATTCCCTTCGCCATACTGGTGTTCTTCCTCGGGCTTTTGACGCTCGGTCTCGGCTGGATGCTGTTCGGCGTCCTGGTGCCGGCCGTCGCCATCCTCTACATCTGGAACACGCTGGGCAGCGCCGACCAGGCGACCACGGGCATGAAGATGATGGGTGTCCGCCTTGATCGTCTCGACGGGCGGCCGATCGACGGCCTGACCGCGGTCGTCCATTCCGTGCTGTTCTGGGCGGGCAACGTCATCCTGTCGCCGCTGGTCCTGCTGGTGACCTTGTTCTCCGACCGCAAGCGTACGCTGCATGACCTTTTGCTTGGCACGGTGGTCAGCCGCACCGACCGTTAAAGGCGTTTTTCGGGAGCGCTTGCGCCTTGTCGGCGCAAATGTGAAGGCGTTCGCATGCCTGCGCCTTCACAATCCTGTTGAATTTTTCGCTTTCCGCGCCAAAGGTAGAGCGACTCGAAGGAGCGTTTCCAAGACTTAAATGACGCAGCATCCGACCCAGTCGCCGCAGTTCTTCCTGACAGCGCCGTCACCGTGCCCCTATCTCGACGGCCAGTTCGAGCGCAAGGTGTTCACGCATCTGGTCGGCGACAAGGCGTCGGAGATGAACGACCTGTTGACGCAAGGCGGCTTCCGGCGCTCGCAGAACATCGCCTACCGGCCGGCCTGCGAGACCTGCCGCGCCTGCGTTTCGGTGCGCATCCTCGCCCAGGAATTCACCGCCAGCCGCAACATGAAGCGTGTGCTGCAGCACAATTCCGACCTCGTCGGCGCCATGCACAATGCCGAGCCCTCGACCGAACAATATTCGCTGTTCCGCAGCTATCTCGATGCCCGCCACCGTCGCGGCGGCATGTCCGACATGACGGTGCTCGACTACGCCATGATGGTCGAGGATACCCATGTGGACACCAAGGTGATCGAATACCGGCGGCGTGGGCCCGACACCTTCATCACCGGCAAGGGTCAGGGCGAACTCATTGCGGTGGCGCTCACCGACAAAATGGCCGACGGCCTGTCGATGGTCTATTCCTACTTCAATCCCGATTTCGAGGAGCGTTCGCTCGGCACGTTCATGATCCTCGATCACATCGCCCGCGCCAGGGCGATGGGCCTGCCCCATGTCTACCTCGGCTACTGGGTCAACGGCTCGCGCAAGATGAATTATAAGATGCGCTTCATGCCGCAGGAGCATCTCGGCCCCAAGGGCTGGGAGCGCTACACCAACGAAGCGGTTTCACGCTGAGTTTATCCACGATCCGCGCTTAAACAGTTTCAAGGCAGGGGATGCTGGTCTTTCAGCCGGTCGGCTGGAGAGAGTGCGCCATTGCACCGGTCAGCCCTCGGCCTGCATTTCATTGCGAAAGTTCCTGCATGTCCGCTCACAACCACCACCAGAAGGGCCTCTTGATAACCGCCATAGGCGGGCTGACTCTGACCGTCGACATTCCGCTGATCCGCCTCGCCGATGGCGGCGCATGGACGATCCTCATGTTGCGCACCGGCACCACTTTCGTGGCTGCCCTGGTCATCTGGGCAGTCTGGCGCTCGCTGAGCAAGAACGCGCCGCAACTCATTCCGGGCTGGACAGGACTCGTCGTCGCCGCGTTCTACGGGCTTGGCTCGATCGCCTTCATCACCGGCGTCTTCAATACCTCGACGGCCAATCTCGTCTTCATCCTGGCTTTCACCACCATGTTCTCCGCGCTGCTGTCATGGCTGTTCCTGAAGGAGCGGCCGCGGCCTCCGACGCTCGCCGCGCTGGCGCTGATGATCTTCGGCGTGGCCATCATCGTCGGCGATTCGATCGGCGCCGGACATCTGTTCGGCGACCTGATGGCGCTGTGTTCGGCCTTCTGCATCGCTTCGGCCATCACCATCTCGCGCGCCAGCGGCAAGGACATGGGTTTCACGGCCCTGATCGGCGTCATCCTGCCGCTTATCGTTGCGGTGTTCATGGTCTCGAAGACCGGCTTTCACGTGAACGCGCCCTGGTGGATCATCTTCAACGGCGCCGTCATCATGCCGATCTCGTTCTTCTGCCTCGCCGCCGGGCCGAAATACATTTCGGGGCCGGAAGTGGCGATGTTCTACCTGCTCGAAACCGTGCTGGCGCCGGTCTGGGTGTGGATGATCTTTGCCGAGACACCGACCCGCAACAGTCTGATCGGTGGCGCGATCCTGATCGTCACGCTGGTCGCCCATTCACTCTGGCAACTGCATGACGGCCGTAGGCAACGGGGTGACCTTGCGGTGCACCATCCGGTCTGACTTGTAATTGATGGGCCTAGCGCAAGTTGCGTTTCGGGATCAGGCGCTGGCCTTCTTCGCCACGCCGGGTTCCGGCAGGATTTCGATCTGCGGCGGCCCGCCTTCGATTTCGGCTGCCGAGTCGGCGGTCAACTCGTCGACCAGTTCCACCTCGCGCAGCCACTCGCGCCAGATGGCGACCAGCAGCGCCATCAGCACCGGGCCGATGAACAGGCCGAGGAACCCCATCGTCTTGACGCCGCCGATGAGGCCGAAAAAGGTCGGCAGGAAGGGCAGCTTTATCGGCCCGCCGACGAGCTTCGGGCGCAGTGTCTTGTCGACGATGAACAGTTCGACGGCGCCCCACAGGAACAGCGCCAGACCGGCCATGGGCGAGCCGCTGGCGGCCAGATAAATCGAGACAAGGGTGAAGGACAAAGGCGCCCCGCCGGGGATGAGCGCCATGACGCCGGTCAGGGCGCCAAGCGTCACCGGCGACGGTACCCCGGCCAGCCAGTAGGCGATGCCCAGCACCAGCCCCTCGCCGATGGCGATGACGGTCATGCCGGTCACCGTCGAGGAAATGGTCGCCGGGACGACGCGCGAAATCCGCTCCCATCGTGTCGGCAGGATGCGTTCGCCCAGGCGATCGACCTGGCCGGCAAAATGCTCGCCGTCGCGATAGGCGAAGAACAGGGCGATCATCATGAACAGCAGCGTCAGGAGCAGCCCAAAGGCACTGCCGCCGGCGGCGAGCGCGCCGCGATAGATGCTGCCTATGTTTGCGCCGCTGATCAGCTGGATCAGTTCACCAATGCCGCCGGGATGACCAAAATTGGTCGTCCATTGCTCGTTCAGCCAGTCGCCTACGACAGGCATGGTCGCGATCCAGCGCGGCGTCACGGCCCCATGCCGATTGGTCTCGATCGCCCAGCCGACCCACTCGCGCACCTCGTTGATGGCGTAGGTGCCGGCAAGCGCGATCGGGATCACCAGAAAGGCGAGGATGAACAGGATGGCCAGAGTGGCGGCGATGGTGCGGTTGCCGCCGACGCCAGCCAGCAGCCGCTGGTAAAGCGGCCAGCTGGCGAAAGCGATGACAAGTGCCGCCAGCACCGGGAACAGGAAACCGTGGAAGAAATAGACGCCGGCGGCGACGATCAGCACCAGCAGCCAGCGCGCCGCCGACAACGGCGGAATGACAGCCGACCGCAGCGGCGTCGACAGGCCGAACAGGCGCTGCTGCCGTTCCGGTTTCTGGATCCTGGATTCCTTCAAACGCCCGTCTCTCCCAAACACCTTTCCCCGTTTATGCACTGATATAGTGCAGCAATCGTGACGATACTCCAAATGCCCTGGAATCTGCCCCCTTGAGGGGGAGATGGCCGGCAGGCCAGAGGGGGTTGCCGCGTAAAGCGCCAGCGTTCTCTGCTCAAAGTATCAGGTCGCGTCCGTTCGACCCCCTCTGTCGCCTTTGGCGACATCTCCCCTCGAGGGGGAGATCAGCTACCCGAATTTGCCCGTCCTCGGGAAACCCTTCGGCACCATGCGGCCGGCCGATGCCCGGGCGCCGAGCCATTCGGCCAGCTCCTCGCGCGACCTTGTGAAGGTGCGGTCGGCCGAATCCTGCCAGGACAGGCCCGTCTCCAAGCTGAACGGCTTGAGATCGAGCAGGCCGCCATCCTTGTATTTCTGCAGCCGCACGCCCTTGCCGCGACCCATCTCGGGAATTTCGGAAAGCGCGAACACCAGCATTTTCCGGTTCTCGCCGACGATGGCGAGGTGATCGCCGGTGACCGGCATGCAACGCTTGGCCTCGTCCGGCGCCTTGACGTTCATCACCTGCTTGCCCTTGCGGGTGTTGGCGACCACTTCCTCCTCCGGCACGATGAAGCCATTGGCGTCATAGGAGGCCAGCAGCAGCTTGCGCTTCGGATCGTGGACGAAGGCGGTGACGATGTCTTGGTCATTGTCCATGTCGACGATGATGCGGATCGGCTCGCCATGGCCACGCCCGCCCGGCAGCCGGTCGGCGCCGATTGTGTAGAACTTGCCGCCGGTGGTGAAGACCAGCACCTTGTCGGTGGTCTGCGCGTGGAAGGCGAGCTTGAGACTGTCGCCTTCCTTGAAGGCCAGCGTCGAAAGGTCGGCCAGATGCCCCTTCATCGCCCGCAGCCAGCCTTTTTCCGAAACCACCACGGTGACCGGCTCGCGCTCGATCATGGCGTGCGCGATGTCGGTCAGGTCGTGCTCGGGTGCATCGGCGAACTGGGTGCGGCGCTTGCCGAGTTCGGTCTCCGGGCCGAACTTGTCGCGGATGTTGGTGACTTCCCACTTGATCGTCGACCATTGCTTGGCATCGGACGCCAGCAGCGCCTCGATCTGCTTCTTCTCCGCGCTCAGGCCATCGAATTCCTTGCGGATCTCGAATTCTTCCAGCTTGCGCAAGGCGCGCAGACGCATGTTGAGGATGGCCTCGGCCTGGTTGTCGGTGAGCGACCAGCGGGCCATCATCACCTGCTTGGGCTCATCCTCCTCGCGGATGATCTTGATCACCTCGTCGATGTTGAGATAGGCGATCAGGTAGCCGGCAAGGATCTCCAGCCGTCTTTCGATCTCGCCCAGGCGATGTTTCGAGCGGCGGATCAGAACGTCGCGGCGGTGGTCGAGCCATTCCTGCAGCACGCCCTTCAGCGACAGGACGTTGGGCACCTTGCCGCGCGACAGCACGTTCATGTTGAGGGGGAAACGGCTTTCAAGCTCGGTGAGCTTGAACAGCGATTCCATCAGGATGCCCGGATCGACGGAACGGCTCTTCGGTACCAGCACGACGCGGATATCCTCGGCGCTTTCGTCCCTGATGTCCTCGAGCAGCGGCAGTTTGCGGGCCATCAGCAGTTCGGCGATCTTCTCGATCAGCCGCGCCTTCTGCACGCCATAGGGAATTTCGGTGACGACAATGCTCCAGGTGCCCCTGCCCTGGTCCTCCTGGCTCCATTTCGACCGCACACGAAAACCGCCGCGGCCGGTCTGGTAGGCTTCGAGGATGGAAGCGCGGCTGTCGACGATGATGCCGCCGGTCGGGAAATCCGGACCCTGGACGAAATCCATCAGCTTCGACACTGGCGCATCGCGATGCTCGATCAGGTGCAATGCGGCGTCGCAAAGCTCGGCCGCGTTGTGCGGCGGGATCGATGTCGCCATGCCGACCGCGATGCCGGACGAGCCGTTGGCCAGCAGGTTCGGGAAGGCGCCGGGGAGCACCACCGGCTCCTCGTCCTCTTCATTGTAGGTCGGCCGATAGTCGACGGCATCCTCGGTGATGCCGGACAACAGTTCGGTCGCCACATCGGTCATGCGCGCTTCGGTATAGCGCATGGCGGCGGCGTTATCGCCGTCGATGTTGCCGAAATTACCCTGCCCGTCGACCAAGGGATAGCGCATCGAAAAATTCTGCGCCAACCGCACCAGCGCGTCGTAGATCGACTGGTCGCCATGCGGGTGGAACTTACCCATCACCTCGCCGACGATGCGGGCGCATTTGGCAAAACCCTGGTCGGGGTTAAGCCTGAGCAGCCGCATGGCGTGCATGATGCGGCGGTGGACCGGCTTCAGCCCATCGCGAACGTCGGGCAGCGCCCGGTGCATGATGGTCGACAGCGCATAGGCCAGATAGCGCTCTTCCAGCGCCTTCTTCAGATCGACCGGCTCGATATGATCACCACCGCCATTTTCAGGCGGCAAAAGCCTTTTTCCCATGGGCTGGGACTAGCCGAGCGGGCGATTCGCGGCAAGAGCCCTGCAGATATACCCGCCGTTGTGCAACATGAAACCGTATGCCTGGGGATGTCGACCAACATCAGCCTGTTACAACAGGCCTTTATGGCCAAGCGTGATGATATCGGGCAACCGGCTCTTCATGACAAATTCACCGGTTTGCGCCAAGACGGTGGGATCGAGTTTGCCTTTCACTGTGATTTTCGACCATGGTACCGGGATACGCCTTTTTCCCGTCCAGTTCGTCACGGAATGGTGATGGCGCAAAGAATTGAAAACAATTTCAGGACACTCTCAGGGACCTTGCGATGACAATCAAACGCTCAACTCTCCGGAAATTCGCTCTTTCAACCTTCTTGTTCACACTGCCGCTGAATGCGGCCCTTGCCCAGGATGCCGCGGTTGCCGACCGGCTGAAGGCGGCGCTGGCTGCCCAGGGCGTCGACATCTCCTGGACCGGGGTGACCGGCGACAACACCAGCATGGTGCTGCAGGGCGTTGCCATCAAGCCGGCGGCGGAAAAGGAAGCCCTCACCATCGGCGACGTCAAACTCGAGAACGTGACCGCGGCCAATGGCGGCTTCGATATCGGCACCGTCTCGACCTCGGCCTTCGAGCACGCCAAGGACGGCGTCACCCTCAACCTCAGCCCCTTCGTCATCCATGACATGGTGGTTCCGGCCGATGGCGCCACCGGCCCGCTGGGCTCGCTGATGATGTACAAATCCGCCGAACTCGCCAACATGACTGTCAAGGTCGCCGACAAGATCGCCTTCTCGATGGACGGGCTTGCCATCCAGATCACGCCGCCCGCGGACGGCAAGGCGATGGAATTCACCGGCAATACGGAAAAATTCACGGCCGATCTCTCGCTGGTCGACGACCCCAAGTCCAAGGAGGTCATCGATGCGCTCGGCTACCAGAACATTTCGGGCAATCTCGCAATGGCCGGAACCTGGCAGCCCTCGGACGGCAAGATGGAACTGTCGAAATACGACATCTCCGTCGAGAATGCCGGCACGCTCGGCATGACCTTCGACCTCGGCGGCTACACGATCGACTTCATCAAGTCGCTGCAGGAAATGCAGAAGAAGATGGCCGCACAACCGGCAGGCGCGGACAATTCGGCGCAAGGCATGGCCATGCTCGGCCTGTTGCAGCAGCTTTCCTTCAACAGCGCCTCGATCCGTTTCGACGACGATTCACTGACCGGCAAGGTGCTGGAATATGTCGGCAAGCAGCAAGGCATGTCGGCCAAGGACGTCGCCAACCAGGCCAAGGCGATCGTGCCGTTCGGCATGGCGCAGCTCAACAATCCGGAGCTGACAGCGCAGGTGACCGCGGCAGTCAGCAAATATCTCGACGACCCGAAGAGCCTCGAAATCTCGGCCGAGCCGCCGGCCTCGGTGCCGTTCGCGCTGATCATGGCCGGCGCCATGTCCAACCCGCTCGACCTGCCGAAGACGCTCGGCGTCAGCGTCAAGGCGAACGAAGACTGATCGAACGGCCTCAGATTACAAAAATAGCCCGGCAGCGATGCCGGGCTATTTTTTTGGATTATCGAGTCAAGAGAATCGGTTCGGGAGGGTTTTTAAAGTACCGCTCGAAACTCGCGATCAGGCGTCCTTCCTAGTCGGGGCGACACGCAGTGCCAGTTCGCGAAGCTGCTGCGGGCTTGCTTCCGACGGCGCGCTCATCAACAGGTCGTAGGCCTGCTGGTTCATCGGGAACATGGTGATCTCGCGCAGGTTCTTGGCGCCGACCAGCAGCATGACGACGCGGTCGACGCCGGCCGCCATGCCGCCATGCGGCGGCGCGCCATACTGGAAGGCGCGGTAAAGGCCGCCGAAGCGTTCCTCGACGGTCGCACGGTCCAGTCCGACCGTCTCGAACGCCTTGACCATGGTTTCAGGCAGATGGTTGCGGATGCCGCCTGATGCAATCTCGAAACCGTTGCAGACCATGTCGTACTGGAAGGCCTTGATGCCGAGCAGATCCTCGCCGTTCAGCGCATCGATACCGCCCTGTGGCATCGAGAACGGGTTGTGGGCGAAGTCGATCTTCTTTTCCTCCTCGTTCCATTCGAAGAACGGGAAGTCGACGATCCAGCACAATTCGAAGCGCTCGCGGTCGACGAGATTCAGTTCCTCGCCAGCGCGCGTGCGGGCCGCACCAGCGAAAGAAACGAACTTCCTGGGATCACCGGCAACGAAGAAGGCGGCATCACCGTCGGCAAGGCCGAGCTGCTGGCGGATCGCCTCGGTGCGCGCCTCGCCGATGTTCTTGGCGAGCGGGCCAGCGCCTTCGAGCTTGTCGCCCTCCTTGCGCCAGAAGATGTAGCCCAGCCCCGGCTGGCCCTCGCCCTGCGCCCAGGAATTCATGCGGTCGCAGAAGGCACGGCTGCCGCCGGTCTTGGCAGGAATGCCCCACACCTCGGCCTTCGGGTCGTTGGCCAGGATGTTGGCGAACACCTTGAAGCCGGAATCGCGGAAATGATCGGAGACGGCTTGCATTTCGATCGGGTTGCGCAGGTCCGGCTTGTCGGTGCCGTATTTGCGCATGGCGACATCGTAGGGAATGCGCTGGAACTTCTGCGTCACCGGCTTGCCGTTGGCGAAGGCCTCGAAGACGCCCCGCATCACCGGTTCCATGGTCGACAGCACGTCGTCCTGTTCGACAAAGCTCATTTCCAGGTCGAGCTGGTAGAATTCGCCCGGCAGACGGTCGGCGCGCGGGTCCTCGTCGCGGAAGCACGGCGCGATCTGGAAATAGCGGTCGAAGCCCGACACCATGATCAGCTGCTTGTACTGCTGCGGCGCCTGCGGCAGCGCGTAGAACGTGCCGGGATGGATGCGCGACGGCACCAGGAAGTCGCGGGCCCCCTCAGGCGACGAAGCCGTCAGGATCGGCGTCGAGAATTCGGTGAAGCCGACATCGGTCATGCGCTTGCGCATCTCGGCAATGATCTTGGTGCGTGCCACGATGTTCCTGTGCAGCGTGTCGCGGCGCAGGTCGAGGAAACGGTATTTCAGCCTGATGTCCTCGGGATAGTCCGGCTCGCCGAACACCGGCAGCGGCAGTTCCTTGGCCGCCGACAGCACCTCGATCTCGCGGGCGAAGATCTCGATCTCGCCTGTGGGCAGGTTGGCGTTGGTGGTCTCGGGCAAGCGCGCCTTGACCTCGCCATCGACGCGGATGACCCACTCGCCGCGCACGGTCTCGGCGACCTTGAAGGCAGGCGAATCGGGGTCGGCGACGATCTGGGTCAGTCCGTAATGGTCGCGCAGGTCGATGAACAGCAGGCCGCCATGGTCGCGCACGCGATGCACCCAGCCCGACAGGCGAACGGAAGAGCCGACGTCGCTCTTTCTCAACTGGGCACAGGTATGGCTGCGGTAACGGTGCATTGTCATTGGTAAAGTCCGGGGTGCTGGGTGGCAGGCCAAAGCATCGAAGCCCGGCCCAAAATTTGCGCGAAAAGCGCATGGGAGCCTGGATTTGTCAAGGCAAGGAGACGTTGGGCCGTATCCAGGTTCGACCGTCAGGGCTCAAGTCTTTGCCGGCCTCCACGCATTGCCGCTGGACGTGTTCCTGAGACAACGCATTTATCAAGCGATCTGGTATCAAGCGACCTGGAGACGCCCAGTGCCAAAACGCACTCCCACCGGGCATTGGGCCACACAATGGCCGCGAGATGGAACTGATGCTTCAGGGCGACAAGCCAATGGCCTTGTTCCAGGCCGAACCGGGCATGGATTCCGACGATATTGGCGACGCGGACTTTGAACCGTTTGTCAAAGACGGCCGTATCCTTAGGTTCACTACCATTGATTCTGGAACCTCGGTGGAAGAGCGACGCTATTGTCGCCGACGCAGGAGTGGCGCTGCAAGCTCAGCTTGCTTGAACGACTGCTTCCCAGGCCAGGACGAATTCGCCATGGAATGCAATGGCCTGCCCCCGTCAATGCCGGCCTAGATTTGCCGCTGGCATTGACGAGGGTAATGGTTCAAGAAGGGATCACCGATATGTGACCGCCTTTTCATGTCCTCCATCCGCCCGCTGATCCCGCTTCTTCTGGCCGCAGGCATCCTGCTCGGCGGCAACGGGCTGCAAAGCACGCTGATCGCACTGCGCGGCGCGCAGGAGGGGTTTTCCGCTTCCGACATCGGCCTGATGGGCACCTTCTATTTCGCCGGCTTCCTGCTCGGCTGCCTGGCCATTACCCGCATCATGAAGGCGGTCGGCCATATCAGGGCGTTTTCGGCACTGGCCGCCATTGCATCGGTCGGCACTCTGCTGTTGGTGCTGGTGCTCGATCCGGTGATGTGGTGCGCCGTGCGCTTTGCCGGCGGCTTCTGTTTCGCCGGGCTGTTCACCATCGTCGAAAGCTGGCTGAATTCCGGCGTCACCAACAAGGATCGCGCCCGCGTGCTGGCGATCTACCGGATGGTCGACACCGGCTCGGTGACATCGGCCCAGTTCCTGATCCCGGTCTTCGGCGCCGGCGGCTTCACCATCTTCGCCATCATGTCGATCATGATCACGCTGTCGCTGGTGCCGGTCTCGCTCGGCGACCGCTCCAACCCGACACCGCCGGAGGAGGTCAAGCTCGACCTGGCGCGCGTCTGGCGCATTTCGCCGCTCGGCTGCTTCGGCTGCATCGCCGTCGGCGTCACCAACAGCGCCTTTCGCACGCTGTCGCCGGTCTATGCCGAACAGATCGGCATGTCGGTCGCCGATGTCGTCACCTTCGTCAGCGTCGGCATTTTCGGCGGCGCCATCATCCAGTATCCGCTCGGCTATCTCTCCGACCGCTGGGACCGGCGCCGGGTGCTGTTGCTGACGACCTGCTGCGCTATGCTTTCAGCCCTGGCGCTGGTGTTCATCGCCGGCAGCAATCCGCTGCTCAACTTCATCATCATCTTCATCTTCGGCTGTTTCGCCATGCCGCTCTATTCGCTGTCGGCGGCGCATTCCAACGACCGCGCCGGCACCGGCGAGTTCGTGCTGATCAATGCGGCGCTGATGCTGTTCTACTCCTTCGGCGCCATCGGCGGCCCTTTCGCCGCCTCGACAGTGATGCAGCATTTCGGGCCGAGTGCGCTGTTCGTGTTCAGCGCCACCGTCTATGCGATCTTCATCGCCGTCATCCTCTACCGCATGCAGGCACGCTCCGGCGTGCCCGTGGGCAAGCGCAGCCGCTTCATCGCGCTGTTGCGCACGTCGACCGTTTTCGCGCGGCTGGCCAGGCGCAATGGCGATTCCGATGGCCCGGGAAGCGCATGACGGAAGCGCCAAAGCTTGACGAAAGCTTTCCCGGCTGAAATCTAGGAAGACCTTACTCCTGCCAAAAGCGATTTGATGCACGTCATCACCACCCAGAAAGAACTCGAGACCGTTCTCGCCGCTTTCGAAAAGTCGGATTTCGTTACCGTCGACACCGAGTTCATCCGCGAAACGACCTTCTGGCCGATCCTGTGCCTGATCCAGATGGCGGCGCCCGGCGTCACCGCGCTGATCGACCCGCTGTCGCCCGACATCAATCTCGCCCCGTTCTTCCGGCTGATGGCCAACGAGGCCGTGGTCAAGGTCTTCCACGCAGCGCGCCAGGACATCGAAATCATCGTCCATCTCGGCGATCTCGTGCCACACCCGGTGTTCGACACGCAGGTCGCGGCCATGGTCTGCGGTTTCGGCGACAGCGTTTCCTACGATCAGCTCGTGCAGCGCATCACCGGGGCCCGGCTCGACAAGTCGTCTCGCTTCACCGACTGGCGCCACCGGCCGCTGTCCGACAAGCAGCTCGATTACGCGCTCGCCGACGTCACCCATCTGATCGAGGTCTATCAGCATTTGAGCGCCGAACTGGTGCGGGAGAACCGCGCCCACTGGCTGAACGAAGAGATGGATGTTCTGACCTCGCGCGAGACCTACGATCCGCATCCCGAAGACGCCTGGAAGCGGCTGAAGATGCGGCTGCGCAAGCCGCAGGAACTGGCGATCGTGCAGGCCGTGGCGGCATGGCGCGAACGTGAGGCGCGCGAGCGCGACGTGCCGCGCGGCCGCGTGCTCAAGGACGACGCGATCTACGAGGTGGCGCAGCAGGCGCCGCGCGACACGGCCGCCCTCGGCAAGCTGCGCACGACGCCCAAGGGCTGGGAGCGCTCCTCGACGGCGACGGCCCTGCTTGGGGCGGTCAACACCGCGCTGGCCTTGCCCAAGGAGCAGATGCCGAAACTGCCGAAGAATTTCCAGCCGCCGGAAGGCTCGAGCGCCGCGGCTGAATTGTTGAAAGTGCTGCTCAGGATCGTCGCCGAAAAGCAGGGCGTGGCCTCGAAGGTGCTGGCCTCCAGCGATGACATCGACCGCATCGCCGCCGAAGGCGAGGACGCCGATGTGCCGGCACTGCAGGGCTGGCGGCGCGCCGTGTTCGGCGAAGCGGCGCTGAAGCTGGTGCGGGGCGAGATCGGGATAAAGTTCGACAAGCGTAAGATAGCGGTGTTCGATCTCTAGAGGCTTTCTAGCCAATGCGTTCGGATCAGGACGAGAACCGGCGATACGAGGCGATCGACGCATTGCGTGCGTCGAGGGCCGCAACCCCTGCGTGACCCCGCCTCAGACGATGCCAAGCAGGTGCAGCGCGAACCAAATCCAGGCCAGCGCCAACACCACCGCACCGGCGAAGAAAGAACGGCTGCGCAGCCGCAGATTGTTGCTGGTCAGGTGAACCCAGGCATGAAAATAGCGCGTCAGGACGAAAATCCACGCCAGCGCCAAGGTCAGATAGTTAACGCCGTTGGTGACGTGGAGCGTCAGGCACAGCACGTAGAAAAGCACCGGCAGTTCGAACTGATTGCAGAGATTGGCGGCAACGGTGATGCTGGACGCCGGCTCGGTCGAGCGGGCCTTGTACTGTCCGACCTTGGCCTCACCTGATTTGATTGCGCCATATCTGCGGCGCCCCAATACGCCGTAGACGATGTAGACCAGAGCCACATGCGCTAGAACAGGCCAGAAGATCGTCGTCTGGTTCATGATATTTCCCCTGCCCTGATCGGCTTCAGGCCTGGCGTCTTTGGCCCACCAGCCAGAAAGCGGCAATGACGACCACCGGGATGGCGAGAAGCGCGAATTTGGTGATGATCAGAGCCGAAGCGAAAGACAGTGAATCCGGGTTGGCCGACAGGAAGTCGGACAGAAGCCGCGCCACGGCGATGTTCTGGGCATAGTCGGCCAGCGTGTAGGGAAGCACCAGAACCAGCGCGAAGATCGACTGCACCTGCCCGGGAAGCTCGCGAAAGTTCTGCAGGCGCCGGCCGGTGGCCAGGACCAGGCTCATCAAGGTCAGCGACAGCAGAGCCGGGAACAACAGATCGAAGGTCAGATAGTGCCAGACCAGAATGATCTCGCCGCCGCGCCGCCCGAGCGCCGTCAGCCAGGCCATGCCTTCGTCGGGCGTGAAGCCGAAATAGCGCATGTCGAGCGACGGCAGGCCGCCGCTCAACTGGCGGAAATAGAAGAATTCCATCACCGTCATGGCGATGAAAACCGCCGCCGACAGGAAACACAGTGCGGCCGCGTGGCGGGGCAGCCGCAGGACCGTCGCGGTCAGGCTCCGGCCGAGCCCGTATTGTTCAGGCTCCGCCGGGATAGTTCGGGCTTTCGCGGGTAATCGTGACGTCATGGGCGTGGCTTTCACGAAGTCCGGCGTTGGATATGCGCACAAAAGTGGCGCGCTCGCGGAAATCGGCAAGGTCGCGGCCACCGACATAACCCATAGCGGCTTTTAGCCCGCCCGCAAGCTGGTGCAGCACGCCAGACACAGGTCCTTTGTATGGGACCTGGCCCTCAATGCCTTCCGGGACCAGTTTGAGGGTATCGCGCACCTCGGCCTGGAAGTAGCGATCGGCCGAGCCGCGCGCCATGGCGCCGACCGAACCCATGCCGCGATAGGCCTTGAAGGAGCGACCCTGGTGCAAATAGACCTCGCCCGGGCTCTCATCGGTGCCGGCCAGCAGCGAGCCGATCATGGCGGCACTGGCGCCGGCTGCGAGCGCCTTGGCGAGATCGCCGGAATATTTGATGCCGCCGTCGGCAATCACCGACACACCCGATTTGTGCGCCGTCTCGACGGCGGACATGATGGCTGAAAGCTGCGGCACGCCGACACCGGCGACGATGCGGGTGGTGCAGATGGAGCCCGGGCCGATGCCGACCTTGACGGCGTCGGCGCCGGCGTCGATCAGCGCCTGCGTGCCTTCCGCGGTGGCGACGTTACCGGCCAGGATGCGCACCGAGTTGGAGAGTTTCTTGGCGCGCGTGACGGCGTCGAGCACGCGCTGCGAATGGCCGTGCGCGGTGTCGATGACCAGAAGGTCGACGCCGGCGTCGATCAAGCGCTCGGCGCGCTCGAAGCCATCGTCGCCGACGCTGGTGGCGGCCGCCGCGCGCAGGCGTCCTTGCGCATCCTTGGTGGCGTGCGGGTTGAGCTGCGACTTCTCGATATCCTTGACGGTGATCAGGCCGACGCAATTGCCCTGCTTGTCGACAACGACCAGTTTTTCGATGCGGTGCTGGTGCAGAAGCCGCTTGGCTTCGTCCTGGTCGACATTCTCCTTGACCGTGATCAGGTTCTCGCGGGTCATCAACTCATAGACCTTCTGCGCCGGGTCGGAGGCAAAGCGCACGTCGCGGTTGGTCAGGATGCCGACCAGCCTGCCGGTCTTGTGGCCGCCAGTGCCGCCATTCTCGACCACCGGAATGCCCGAGATCGAATAGGTTCGCATCAGCGACAGCGCATCGGCGAGCGTGGCGTCCGGACCGATGGTGACCGGATTGACCACCATGCCGGATTCGAATTTCTTCACCTGCCGCACCTGCTCGGCCTGTTCGGCCGGCGAGAAATTGCGGTGGATGACGCCGATGCCGCCGGCCTGGGCCATGGCGATGGCAAGACGCGCCTCGGTGACGGTGTCCATCGCGGCAGAGAGGATCGGCACGTTGAGATCGATGTCGCCTGCGATGCGGGTGCGGACATCGGTTTCGCCGGGCATGACCTCGGAGTGACCCGGCTGCAAAAGCACGTCGTCAAAGGTCAGCGCCAGTGCGCCTGTGGACGTTTCGATGATTTTTGCCATGGCCAGCCCTTTAGAATGCGGAAAAAGCGCTGGACCGGAATGGACAGCGCCGACTCTCATCTTCCCTTTCAGGATTGGCGCTGGCTGGTAACACGTCGCGGCGCGGATGAAAAGCCGATCGTTGCATTGCACAACGGCGTCTTCGACCATTTGATTGCGCTACCCACGGTTGCGGTCGCACAAAAGTGACAGCAATTTAACACGACATCGGTGTCCAGCCATGATAACCGGCCCCTGTATCGGTTCGCCCCCGACCGAAGAGAAGATTTGAAACGGTCACGCTCGTGAATCGCACCATTCCGCTGATCCTGGCGGTCGCTCTTTTCATGGAAAACATGGATTCGACCGTCATAGCGACATCGCTGCCGGCGATCGCCATCGACATCCACACCAGCCCGATCGCGCTCAAACTGGCGCTGACCGCCTATCTGGTGTCGCTGGCGATCTTCATTCCCATCAGCGGCTGGATGGCCGACCGCTTCGGCGCCAAGAACATTTTTCGCGCCGCGATTGCGGTGTTTATCGTCGGTTCGGTCGCCTGCGCCTTCTCCGGCTCGCTGCCGGCCTTCGTGGTGTCGCGGTTCCTGCAAGGCATTGGCGGCGCCATGATGACGCCGGTCGGGCGCCTGGTGCTGGTGCGGGCCACGCCCAAGAGCGACCTGGTCGCCGCCATGTCGTGGCTGACCGTTCCCGCCTTGGTCGGACCGCTGGTCGGCCCGCCGATCGGCGGCTTCATCACCACCTACTTCACCTGGCACTGGATCTTCCTGATCAATGTGCCGATCGGCCTGGTCGGCATCTGGCTGGCGACGCGCTTCCTGCCGGAAACCGAATCGATGGAGACGCCGCCGCTCGATTTCTTCGGCTTCGTGCTGAGCGGGCTTGCGGCATCCGGCGTCGTGTTCGGCCTGTCGGTGGTCAGCCTGCCCTATCTGCCGCCGGCGACCGGCTTCATCACCGTGGGGGTCGGGCTGCTGTCGGGCGCGCTCTACCTCATGCATGCGCGGCGCGCCAGAAATCCACTGCTGGCGCTCGAACTGTTCCGTAACCAGGTGTTCCGCTCATCGGTGCTTGGCGGCTCGCTGTTTCGCATCGGCATCGGAGCAGTTCCGTTCCTGCTGCCGCTGATGTTCCAGATCGGTTTCGGGCTGACGCCGTTCCAGTCCGGCATGATCACCTTTGTCTCGGCGGTCGGCGCCATCGGCATGAAATTCGTCACCGCGCTGATTTTTCGCCTCGCCGGCTTCCGCCGCGTGCTGATCGTCGGCTCGCTGGTCGCCGCCGCATCGATCGCCATCTACGGCCTCTTCACCCCGGAAACGCCCTACATACTGATGCTGGCCATATTGCTGGTCGGCGGCTTCATCCGCTCGATGTTTTTCACCGGCGTCAACGCGCTCTCCTATGCCGAAGTGTCGGCCGAAGACACCAGCAAGGCAACGCCGATCACGGCGGTGTTCCAGCAGTTGTCGATCGCCCTTGGCGTGGCGCTGGCCGGCGGCATCCTGGAAGTCTCGACCTCGATCCATGGCGGCCCGTTGACGCTGGGCGATTTCCACATCGCCTTCTTCATCGTGGCGGCCGTATCGGCGGCGGCGTCGCTGTCGTTCATGCGGCTGGCGCCCGATGCCGGCAATGCCGTCTCCGGCCATGGCCGGCTGACGACGCCCAAGACGCTGGAACCGGCGAGATCGCCGGGCGAGTGAAGGCCGGCTCAGCGGTCAGCGTCCCCCGGCCCTTCGCTATGGCTCCGGGCGCTCGAGTCCTTCGGAACGTCCACTGGACGTTCCGATCCGCCTGATGGCGGAACGGACTCTCGCCCTTTGAAGTCCTTTGCCAACAGATAAAGCTCGACCGATTCATCGCGCGAGGCCGGCGGCTTGACGTGGTGGACGGAGCGGAAATTCTTCTTGAGCATGGACAGCAGTTCGTTCTCGGCGCCGCCCTGAAAAGTCTTTGCGAGGAAATGGCCGCCCGGCTTCAGGACGGACAGCGCGAAATCGGCCGCCACTTCGCACAGATGCATGGTGCGGATGTGGTCGGTGCGTTTGTGGCCGGTGGTTGGTGCCGCCATGTCGGACAGCACGACATCCGGGCTCCCACCCAACGCCTCGGCGAGCTTGCGCGGCGCATCCGCATCCAGGAAATCCATCAAAAGCACCGGTGCGCCGGGCACGGCATCCATTTCCAGATAGTCGATGCCGACGACATGCGGATTTTCCGCCGTCGATTTCGTGCGCGCGGCCGCGACCTGGCACCAGCCGCCGGGGGCGGCACCGAGGTCGATCACCTTCATGCCGGGCTTCAGCAAATGGTGCTTGTCGTCGATCTCGATCAGCTTGTAGGCCGCGCGCGAGCGATAGCCGTCAGCCTTCGAGCGCTGGACATAGGGATCGTTGATGTGGCGCTGCAGCCAGCGTCGCGACGATTCCTTCAGGCCGCTCTTTTTCTTGATCCGCGTCTTCAGCACGCGAATGCCGGCCGATCCTGGGTTTTCCGGTTTCTTGGTCATTATCGGCCACGCCCATCGTTGCGCCAGACGCCGTCATCGGCCATCAGCTCGCTCAATATGCCTTCGCGCAGGCCGCGGTCGGCGACGCGCAGCCGCTCCGAGGGCCAGACGGCGCGGATCGCTTCGAGGATGGCACAGCCGGCCAGCACCAGATCGGCGCGGTCGGCGCCAATGCAAGGGTTGGCGCAGCGCTGCTGGAAATCCCAGCCGACCAGCCGCTCCACCATGCGGTCGACGCTGTCGCGGTCCATCCACAGCCCGTCGACCCGACGACGGTCGTAACGCTCGAGATCGAGGTGAACGCCGGCCAGCGTCGTCACCGTGCCGGACGTGCCCAGCAGATGAAAATTCGGGCTGGCCTTGAGGTGGCTCAGCCGGTCGCGCCCGTCGAAGCTCGCCAAACGGCCGGCGACGTCGTCGACCATGGCGTCGAAGATCTCGCGCGTCACGGTACGGCCGCCAAAGCGCTCGGCCAGTGAGACGACGCCAACCGGCAGCGATGTCCACGAGACGATATGATTGGCGAGCCGCGGCGAACGGCGACCGGTGAGATCGATCAGCGCGATCTCCGAAGAGCCGCCGCCGATGTCGAACAGCACGACACCCTGCGTGTCGCGCTCGACCAGCGAGCCGCAGCCGGAAACCGCCAGCCGCGCCTCGGTCTGGCGGTCGATGATCTCGAGCTTCAGGCCGGCCTCGCGCTCGACGCGTTCGAGAAATTCGACGCCGTTCTCGGCCGAGCGGCAGGCTTCGGTGGCAATCAGCCTGGCCTTCCTGATCTTGCGGCTGCGCAATTTGTCGCCGCAGATCTTCAGCGCCTCGACGGCGCGATCCATCGCCGGCTGGCCGAGGCGGCCATTGGCGGTGAGCCCCTCGCCCAGCCTGACGATGCGTGAGAAGGCGTCGATGACGCGGAACTGGCCATGCCGTGTGGGAACGGCGACCAGCAGTCGGCAATTGTTGGTGCCGAGGTCGAGGGCCGCGAAGACCGGCAGCTCATGCACCGGTGGCCGGCGCGTGCCCTGTTCGGGGCGTGGCGCGGGAGCGGTGGGGGAGACTGCTGGCGCCGTCGGCTGCTTCGCTTCCAAGGCTGGCACCGGCGATCGATTGCCCTGCGTTTCGTCGCGCGCAAAAACCTTGCGCCCGCGCCTTCGCTTGCGCCGCTTCTTGGGCTTGCCCTTCTGGTGATGGGTCGCGTCACCCGCCTGCCCACCGACGGAGTGCGGCTCCGTCGGGCGGCGTTGCTGCCAACCGGCTGTCCCCGAGCCCGATAGCCCTGGGGAAGCGCTGGACGCGCCCACCTCCGACGCGCCTGCGCCGGTGTCGCGGTCTTCCACTGTCGTTCCTTCCGGCGCCGCGCGAACCGGTGAAGGACGCAGCGGGCGCTTTGGCATGTTTCAAGTTGCCGTCAGACTAACAGTGCCGTGGCCGATCACCAAGAGCCGCATGCCGAATTTTGCCGGCTCGGCGCGGACCGCCTTTTTACGCTACCGCGTAATGTAGCGGCAAGGCTGGATTGGTAGCGCGGATGCCGGCGAGGACAACGCCGGCCGAAGCCGATGTCTTATCGCGTGCCGTTCGCGCCGGGCAGATCTTGCCGGCGGCCGGCGCGACAAGTGTTCGCGGTTGAATAGCCGGCTTCAATGAGGCATTTCTGAAATGAATGGAAGTCACCGGGCAGCCGGCCTCCCACCATCAAGCGAAAAGGAAGCGGGCACGCAGCGCATGGCGGTCAGGCAATGAACTGGAAACGCTATTTCTGGCCGGTCGTCGGCATCGCCGCGGTGATCTTCTCGCTGCTGCTGCTCTGGCATGAACTGCGCGGTATTTCGCTCGACGATGTCTGGGATGGGCTCGCCGCCATCCCAACCCGCGGCTGGGTGCTGGCGGCGCTGAGTTCCGTCATCGCCTATGCCGCGCTCGCCGGCTACGACCACATCGCACTGCTGCATATCGGCAAGCGTGTGTCGTGGCTGTTCGTAACGCTCTGCTCCTTCACCACCTATGCGCTGTCGCACAATATCGGCGGATCGGTGTTTTCGGGCGCCGTCATCCGCTACCGCGCCTATGGCACAAGAGGCCTGACCGGCCAGGATATCGGCGTGCTGGTGGCGATCTGCTGGATCACCTTTGTGCTGTCGACGATTCTCGCCTCCGGCCTCGTGCTGGTCTTCGAGCCTCAGATCATCGATCGGTTCTCGGGCATCGCCCATCATGGCCTGTCGGAAGCGGCGGGCATCGCAATGCTGCTCCTCGTCGCCGCCTACATCTTCGGCAGCTGGCTGCATCTGCGCCCGCTGAAGATCGCCGGCTTCCAGCTGCACTATCCGGCACTGCCGATCGTCGCCAGGCAATTGCTGATCGGCCCGATCGAACTGATTGCCGCCGCGGCGATCATCTTCTTCGCCCTGCCCGAGGTGCACAATCCCGGCTATTTCGTCGTGCTCGGCGTCTTCCTCGTCTCCTTCTCGGTCGCCCAGATCTCGCATGCGCCGGGCGGACTCGGCGTGTTCGAGGTGGTCTTCCTCACCGGGCTTTCCGACATGGAGCCGGTCGGCGTGCTGGCGGCGCTGTTGGTGTTCCGGCTGTTTTACCTGATCATCCCGCTGATTCTGGGCCTGGGCGTGGTGCTGTTCTTCGAGCGTTCGCAGTTCAGCCGGACAGAGAGCTGAGGCGCGGATTGGATTTTGTGCCCGCGCCCGTACACATGAACCCCGGCATATGAAACCAGCTGTCAAAACGTAGCGATTGAACCACAGAGCAGGCTTGACTATTTTCCGCTGGCGGCTACAAGGCAGCGCTCAAGCGGCTCAGCCGTTCGGCCCACGCGGTTGATACCGCGCCTGCTGGGGAATAGGTTAACGGTAGACCCACGGACTCTGACTCCGTTAGTCCTGGTTCGAATCCAGGTTCCCCAGCCAACATTCTTCTGAAGCCTCCAGATCTGATTTGATCTTCGTCAGAATGGCGCGCCACTGTGCCGCTGCATCGCCAGTGAAGCCGCCTCCCTTCTTTCCGGTTGGATCATAATCGTCTGCGGTTGCGTGTTTCCACAAAGGTAGACAAATCCTTTGCTCCGGTAACGACCGTGCCTTTTCCCCACGGCATCAACCTGCCGTTTTTGAATTTCTTATGGGTTACGAGTTTCACTTTCAGTCCAATGCCTCAAATCGTCAGTCCATCAAATCGTCGATCCTGATCGGCAGGTTGCGGATACGCTTGCCGGTAGCATGGTAGACCGCACTTGCCACGGCGGCGGCTGTTCCAACGTTGCCGAGTTCGCCCAGCCCCTTGACGCCGGCCGGATTGACCTCGCGATCGACTTCCGGGACGAGGATCACATCAACCTGTTTGATGTCCGCGTTGACCGGCACCAGATAGTCTTGCAGGTCGCGGTTGACGTAGCGCGCGTGCCGCCGATCGATTTCCGTGGCCTCGTGCAAAGCCTGGCCGATGCCCCAGATCATACCACCCATCAATTGGCTGCGCGCGGTGCGTGTGTTCATGATGCGCCCGGCCGCGAAGGCACCGACGACGCGCGGCACCCTGACTTCACGGGTGTAGCGGTTGATGCGCACTTCCGCGAACTCGGCGCCAAAGGCATATTTGACTGAATCCTTGTCGCCTTCCCCACCATGAAACTCAGGTTGTCCAGCATAGAGCTTGCTCAATGCCTCTGGCGAAGAACCCTTGGGGGCAAACTCGGCATATTCCTCGATGGCGCCGACCTGCATGGTCTTGAAGACATCGGCCAGCTTTGCGGATTTGCCGGTCTCCGTGACAACTTTCCCATCCGCCATATTCAGTTTCGCATTGCCCGAACCGGCAAGAGGACCATCGTTGCCCGCCGCAGCCGCGAACAGCTTCTCGCGCACGGCATCGCAGGCCTTCATCACCGCCGAGCAAACACTGGCCGTCGAAATCGAGCCGCCCGACACCGGTGCCGGCGGCAAGGCGCTGTCGCCCATCTCAACGCTGATCTTGTCCATGCCGACCCCCAGCCTTTCGGCCGCCATCTGTGCTGCGATGGTGCGGACACCGGTGCCGATTTCATGCGAACCGCATTGGACCCGAACGTCGCCGTCGACGGTGAGACGGATCCTGGCCGCGCAGGGTGCGGCGGCGGTCGGATAGATCGCCGTCGCGCACCCCATGCCGACCAGCCAATCGCCTTCACGCATCGACCCGACCTTGGGATCGCGCTTCGACCAGCCAAAGGTCGCTGCCGCCTGATCGTAGCATTTGATGAGCGAGCGGCTGGAAAACGGCTTGCCGCCGATCACTTCCTTCTGCGGTTCATTGATGCGCCGGAACTCCACCGGATCCATGCCGAGTGCTGCCGCCATCTCGTCCATGGCGTTTTCCAGCGCATAGACGTAAGGCGTTTCTGGTGGTGACCGCATGTATCCAGGCGTGTTGCGATCGGCGTGGACCAGCGAAACATGCGTCAGGACAGACCCGTAATTGTACATGCGTGCAGTGGCGGACGTGCCGCCGACGACATAAGAGTCAGGGCGGGATGTCACCTCCCAGCCCTCATGTCCGAACGCCGTGATCCGGCCGTCCTTGTCGGCGCCCATGCGGATTCGATGCCGCGTTTCAGCGCGATAGGTCTGCGTGCCAAAGGCCTGCATACGGCTGACGACGCAGCGAACTGGCCTGCCAATGCGACGCGCCGCAACCGCAACGATGGCCGTGCGTGCCGTCATCGGTCCCTTAGAGCCGAAGGCGCCGCCAATGTAGGGACTGATAATCCGCACGTTGGCTGGATCTAGCTTTAGTTGGCGTGCCAGTTCTACTTTCCAGCCGGTCACGTTCTGGGATGGCTCATGGATCGTCAGTTGATCGCCCTGCCAAATCGCGGTGGTTGAGAACAATTCGATCGGATTGTGATGCTGGGTCGGGGTCGAGTATTTTTCGTCGATCTTCACCGCCGCATTTGCCCAAGCGGCATTGAAGTCGCCAGCCTTCGCATCTTCCTTTAGCATCGGGCTTTTACCCGCCGCCGGCTCCACTTTCACGCCTTGTGAATCGAAAGTGGCGCTGGGTAGTTCGTCCTCATAATCGGCGCGGATCAACGCCGCGGCTTCTTCCGCCGCCTCAAAAGTCTCGGCAACGACCAGAGCGATGATCTGGCCGTCGTGGAAAATCGACTTATCATGCAACGGCCCGATTGAACTTGCGCCAGTATTGCCAAACTTCGGTGCGTCGGTCTTATCCATGTCGCCATAGGTCACAACATCAAGCACACCAGGTACCGCCTTGGCGTCTTGTATATGGATTTGGGAGACCTTGCCCCGAGCAATGCTGCTGGTGGCAAGGGCGCCATAGGCAACGTTGGCCGTGGCGATGTCTGCAGGATAACTGGCCTGACCGGTAACCTTCAGCCGGGCGTCGATCCGAACAATAGGATCGCCCTGATTGTCTTTGGGAGTTGGTGCGGCTTGATTCATGGCTCAGACCTTCATGTCACGGGTTTCGAGCAACGCCCGCACCAGCGTGCGCTTGCCGAGCGGTATCTTGAACGCATTGTGTTCGCGCGGCCTGGCATCGGTGAAAGCGACGTCGGCGGCCCGCTGTGCCGCTGGCTCGTCAAGCACCTTGCCCTTGAGCGTATCCTCCGCCGCGCTCGCCCGCCACGGCACGGTCGCTACGCCGCCGAGAGCGATGCGGGCACTCCTGACCGTCTCGCCGTCCATATCGAGCGCGACAGCCGCGGACGCCAGCGCAAACGCGTAGGATTCGCGATCGCGTATCTTCAAATAGCGCGACCGGCTGCTCCACGGCGCGAGCGGCACTTCGATGGCAGTGATGAGTTCGTCGGCTGCGAGATCAGTTTCGATGTTCGGCGTTTCGCCCGGCCGCCGATGCAGCTTGGCGAAGGCAAGCGTGCGCCTCCCCTGCTGGCCTTCGATGTCGACGGTCGCGCCGAGCGCAATCAGGGCTTGCGCGAAATCGCCATGATAGGTGGCGATGCAGGCATCGCTGGTGCCGAGAACGGCGTGCTGGCGGTTGAACCCTTCCATCGCAGCACAGCCGGAGCCTGGCTCACGTTTGTTGCATGGCCAGGAGGTTTCACGGAAATACTCGCAGCGCGTCCGCTGCAGCACATTGCCTCCGAGGCTCGCCATGTTGCGAAGCTGGCCGCTGGCGGCGAATTTCAGACTTTCGGCCAGGAGTGGACAACGACGTCTGACATCGCGGTTGTCGGCTGCTTCACTCATGCGAACCAACGCCCCGAAGCGAATGGCATCACCCTCTAGCCTGATCTGTCGCAAGGCGGGTTCGGCGAGAGTGTTGAGATCGATCAATCGTTCCGGTTGCGCGACACCGAGCTTCATGTAGTCGGCCAGATTGGTGCCACCGGCGATAAACTGCGTGTTGGCACCGGTCGGCGGAGTATGTTCGGCGCCGGTGTGGGACGCCATGGCGACCGCCGCGGAGACGCTGGTTGGTCTCTCGTAGACGAAGGGGCGCATGCTAGGCCCTCCTGATCTCATCGCGGGCCTGGATGATCGCCGCAACGATGTTGGGATAGGCCGCACAGCGGCACAGATTGCCACTCATATATTCGCGGATGTCATCTTCCGACCCAGCGTGGCCTTCATTGATGCAGCCGATGGCGGACATGATCTGGCCCGGTGTGCAATAGCCGCATTGAAAGGCATCGTGGTCGACAAACGCCTGCTGGACGGGATGCAGTTCGCCGTCGGTCGAAACTAGGCCTTCCACCGTGGTGATCTCGCGGCCCTGGTTCATGACGGCGAAACTCAGGCACGAGAGCACCCGTTTTCCGTCGACAAGAACGGTGCACGCACCGCACTGCCCGTGGTCGCAACCTTTTTTTGTGCCGGTCAGGCCAACATGGTCGCGCAGAGCGTCAAGCAGGCTGGTGCGATTGTCGAGTGCGAGGGTGTAGGGCTGTTTGTTGATACGCATTGAAACCGCCGACAAGTCACGCGGTTCGGCCAGTTTGGCGGACGTTGGCTGGTCAGCGCTCTTCGAGGAATTGACAAGCGGCATTGCCGCTACCGCCGAAACAGAGGCCGTCATGAACATGCGTCTGCTTAGGCCACTGGCTATTTTGGCTTCGGACATGGCTGGCTCCGGGCTGGCTGGGTCTCAAGCGGACCCAACCAACCGCAAAGATCAAAGTTCCCTCCTCACGTGCCTGTGATCGGTTTTTGTTGGTCGCATCGACGCATCAGGAACTTCACCTGCCGGGCGATGGTCGTCTTTCGAAAGCCCGAAGGGAAACGATCATGAGCGATGATCGGCATGACAAGAACAGTGACGATGGGCCTGTATTCTCGGCGGAGCAGGCGCGGCAAGAAACGATGGATCAGAAGGACATCGCCTATCTCCATGACGTGCTGAAAAGGGCGAAGGTTGGAACCGGGCGAAGTTGGAAGAGGCTGGTTTTGGCCCGGCGATTGCTTCGGCTGTCGATGCCATGTCGCGCAGGGACGGCGAGGATTATTTCGCCCTCGTACGACGAGTTGCATCGAACTCGCTGGCGCTGCCAGTAAAGCGTGCGGATCTGGAAGACAATATCTGGCAGTTGCAGCAGATCGGGGCATCGGCGGCCAGATACGAAGAGGGACTGCGCATCCTCGACAAGGAATTCCCGCGCCGCTGATCCCCGTCAGCGGTCTATTTCGTCACATGGGGCGTGTGCCGCTTGTCTTCCGACGGCTCGATATCAATGCGCGCCTTTTCCGGATCGAACGCGCCGTGACCCGCAATTGCCCTCGCCGCCGTGTCGGGAGTTTCATATGTCCACATGAAGTCGTCGGCCGAGCTTCCCACGGCATGGACGCGCCAGTAGCTGGCGGTACCTTTCAACGGGCTTTCCTTCGTAGTGTTGGTCTTTTCGAAAAGATCGAAATAGATATCTTCGAAAGGGATGTAGAAGACGGGCTCCTCTCCCTCTTCCCGCAGCACCTTGGCTCGGCCGGTGGCTGCGACTATGGCGTCGGAAAATCGTACCGTCACCGTGCCGGCAAACGGCTCTATGGCCAGTTGGCCCTGATGGCGTGTCGCTGTCGGGACTGAAGTTTGCATATCTTTTCTCCTGGCCAACAGGGGGTTGTGAGATCGCAGGTCATTTGCTCGGAGGCGCGGTAGCTGGCTGGTCACCGCCAGTCGTGGACTTGGGCCTAGCGTCCTTGTCGACCTGCGGGTTCTTGTTGACCGTGTCGGTGTTGGCTTTCGTCGGCTCGGTGCTGTTGTCGCAGGCAGCAAGCGCGAGACCAGTGGCCAAGATCAGCAATGACAAGGTTCTCATTGTCGAGGCCTCCTCTGGTTGATATCGACAAACGAAGCTCCGGCGTATTTGGTTGCTTAGCTGTGTCTTCAACCGCTGGTGCTTTTCGAGCCCACTCCAACCACGGGAGCGGCCGTTCCACGCTCGGCCTCCGGGCCTTCCGCCTCTATTTCCTGCACTGCTTGGTCCCAGTGTTCCTGCTCTCGGCCAGTTGGACGGCCTTCCCGCTCCCAGATTTCGTAGGCTCGCCGTTTGATGCGCTCTTCTCTGCTGTCCATAACTCGATCCTCCGATCCATCAGTCTCAATTCCGGCAGATATTTTTTGTTCCTTTCTTTGTCGGGACGAGGAGCTGCACGACTGATCGTGTTGCGCGAGACAGCCTATGATGGCAGTTTTCAGCAGTCCGCGATCGCAAGTCGACAATTCTGTTTTTCTGCGAACACGTCGTCCTTTCAATCATTCAAGAGAGGCCGTGTGTGCCGCGTGGATCGACCCGGAAATCGTCCGCCGCTGGTTCTTCGTCAGTCCGGCGAACAAGACAATTGCAGTTCAGATTGAACCTCACCCGGGCGGAAGGGTGTCTCCTCACGTTGACGCAGACCGTTGCTGCTCCAGAAAACGCCGAGCGGATATGGCAAGGTATGCTCCATGGCCTTGCCTGCGTCTTGCAAGTCGACCAGCATTCGAGCGACCTTGAGATGTCAAAGGCTCCGTACGGTTTTTACCAAACGGTGAACCTTTGTTGCCGGTCATTTGGCGAGGATTAAATTAGCAAGGGCGGCATAACCCCAATTTGCCGCGGTGGCCGGCGCGGGCCTAGGCAATGATGTCTCACCGGCATGATCGCGTCGGCCACTTGCCGCTATGCACCCCGGCTGCGGACGCACCTATCCCAACGCTCAGACGATGGGCCGGTCCTGCCTTGCGGGGTTCTTTGAACCGAGGTCTCCGACCAGCCGGCGATATTGGGCTTCGGGTGATCCGTAGCAGTCTCGCGCCAGCGTAAGCAGCCCATCGCGATCGCGGATCGTGATCTCTCCGCGACGGGCACGGATATAGCCGTAGCCCTCGATCACTTGCAGTCCCACAGTCACGCCGGGGCGCCTGACGCCGAGCATGATGGATAGGAACTCGTGGGTTATCAGGAGCCTGTCACCGACAGTTCGGTCGCTGCACATCAGAAGCCACCTCGCCAGCCGGACTTCGAGGTTTTGCCGCGCATTGATCGATGCCGTGTAGCTGGCCTGAATGTGAAAATACTGGACGTAGCGCAGTAGGAACGGCCGCAAGGTAGAGCTGCCTGCCAACGCCTCGACGAAGGGGGCGGCGGCTATCCTCAGCGCTTCGCAGGTCGACTGGACATAGCAATCAAAGTTCGCCTGGTCGTCCCCCATGACCAAGGCCGAGCCGGTCATGCCTTCGAAGCCGATGATCCCCACTTCGGCCTCGCCTTTTGCGGAGGTCTTGGCCACCACCGATGCCAGCCCGCTTTCAAGAAAATAGACGGCTTCGATCGGTTGCCCCGCGGTCTCGAGCGGCGCGCGCAGTTCTAGGAAGACGCTTCGCAGATGGGGCTTCAGCCGCGCGAAGTCATCCGCGCTCATGCGGCGCAGCAATTCGCTCTTGGCTTGCAGGATCTGATGATCCACGAGACGCTCTCCCCTTTGGCAAGAGCACTGGGATCTCTTAGCCGGCCGCGTCCGTCGAACGAGCGGACGGTGCCGAACCATAGACTGTGGCCGGCGCAGCACTAGGCGGGTCAGCGTGTTGGTATGAAACCGACATTGACTGCTGTAGAACAATCGAACGCTTCGGTGGCTATCCATCTTTCGCCAGGAGACGCGCTTCCCGCAGGATGGAGGCACGATCAAACCCGATCAGCGATATTATTTCGCGTATCTGTTGTTCCGTGGCGCCGGATTCGCGCGCAATTGCGCGAACCATCTCTTGTGCTGGACTAAGCCGTTCGGGGTTCTTCGACATGACACACTATGCCTCGTGACGGGCAGGAGTGCGATGGTCGCTCCCAAGCGTCGGCGCCCGGACCGTGCTGCCGACGATTTATCTATGTACGCTTTCGTACAGAATGTTGCGAGTCAATTCAGGCCGAGGCCGAATTTCAGCTGGTCTTGTCGGGCGCCTGAAACCGTACGGAACGATTGCGTCGCTGGGAGGTTCAAACATTCCACCCAACAGGAGTTTCGAACAATGGATCACGCCAATCATGCACGCCTCACGAGCACCGAATTGACGCCGGACATTCTGGCAGACGCCACGATATACGATGCCGACGACAACAAGGTCGGCACTGTTTCGCACGTCCACGGTTCCGGGGCCGCCAGTCAGGTCGTCATTGATGTTGGTGGTTTTCTCGGCATTGGCGCCAAGCCGGTGGCCGTGCCCGCGAGCCAGTTGGATTTCATGCGTGACGAGGACGGCGATGTGCACGCGGTGACGAACTGGACAAAGGACCAACTCAAGAAAATGCCTGAACACCACGACGCATGACTCCATCTTGACCGGGAGCCGGCCGCGCCTGGCCGCTCCCCGCCTATCCGATCGGCAAAATCGATCCGAACAGGCTTCAACGGAGTCAAAAACCATGACGGCCAAGAAGCAGAAGACCGAGAGCGAGGATAAGAAGGCACTGCGCCTGGCGGAGACGACCGACGTCTCACCCAAACAGGCCAAGGAGCTCGTGCGAAAGCACGGCAAGGATAGCCCAAGGTCGAGAAGGAAGTCAGGAACTTCAAGGCAGAAGGATAGTAGCCGTAGTCAAGGCTTGCCCGGTATATTTGCGCAAGCGATCAGCGCAAAGGTTAGCAATTCGAGATTAAGGGATGTTCCGGACCTTTCGGCCGCGAAGGCAAATGGGAAGCGCAGCACCAGCTTATGGTTTTCGTCAAGAATCTCGAACGCCAATCCCGTACGCACCGGCTTGCCGCGCAGCAGTTCTTCGGCGAGGATTTCTTTCGCCGAGACCATCGCGTTTTCCTCGGCGCCCGCGAGATCAGAAAACTCTTGACCCTCGGGATCCTCCTGCAGGTTTCCATTCTCATCTCGAAGGCAGAAAAAATACCTGGGCATAGCGGACTCAACTCCTGCTCATCGTAAAGCCGGCGCAATGGTGGCGCCGGAAGCATGCCAAGTGGATTTGCAACAATCTGGCCAGGCCCTCAGCCTCAGGATTCGGTGCCTGTCGTGCTCGGGTTGTCGAAGAGCACACCAAGGCCATGCTCGATGGCACAAGCCGCGATCAGATCGTCGAAAGCTTTTCCCGAGAGCGGGCAACTTGGCATCACCTCTCGAATTGCGGCGCTGGCCTTGGCGGCGGAGACTACATCGTGGCGTTTCTTGCGTGTCTCGACATATTGCTCGACCAGGATTTTCAGGCGCTTCACCGCAACGTCGTCTGTAAACATGAATTCCTCAGCCAGTACCAAGCGGCGTCGACCGATATTAACTCCTTCGGCCATCGATCAATCGCGAGAGTCAAAAAGGACAGCCAGCCCCAGTTCCCTTGCCAGATCGACGATCTTTTTCGTCAACTCATCATCCGTATCTTGCAAATAAGGCGCGTCCTTGCGAGCAGCCTCTATCGCTGCTTTGACCGAGACGATATCGCCATATCGCGCATTTCGAAGCTCTAATGCCAGAAACTCCCTAGCGCTACCGACAGGTCTTGTTGCCCATCTGGCGATGCTCATGCAGCTCCTCCCATGGTCATCCTCGGCGTTATCCTGACCCTGTCCACGACGCAGATCAATTGATTGTACGATCCCGTACGGAAACGCCTACCTGGTAGGAGACAACAGCAGGATGACGCAATTCGGACCTTAGTTTGGGCATCTCGACGGTTGGGGTTGGGACGTAATCGCCCGCTGTGGCCAGCCCTACGGAACCATCGCTCAGTATGAGGGTTTCTTCAAATGTCCCTTGAGAGGATGAAGGAGCGACCATGCGGATCTTGACGATAGTTATCGCACTTTCCGGGGCGGTCATCACGCAGCCCATCTACGGGCAAACCATCAGCCCACAGCTCCCCCATATGACACCACAGGGCGAAGCGCAAACGGAACAGACGCCACCTGATCAAGGCTCTCCCGATCAGAATTTCACCGATATTGCCATTGTCGCTGTCGAGGAGCTGCCTGCGGAAATCAAAGCGCAGGCGGAAGCCGTGATTACCCAGACCAGTGCGGAAGATCTGCTGCGGCTGCAAAAATCTATCGATGCATCGCCTCAGGCTACATTGGCGCTAAGGGCGAACGGGCTCAACTCTTCACAGGTCGTGGCCGCCAACATCGATGGTGATGGTACCCTGACGTTGATCATCCAGACGACAACTTGATCGGCATCCCGAACCATAAAGCCGCGCAGTCAAGCACACAAACGCAGATATCGCCGAGTCCGCCATGGCCGAAGCCGCTGTTCGCAACTTCACCATCAATTTCGGACCGCAGCATCCGTCGGCCCACGGGGTTCTGCGATTGGTACTGGAACTGGATGGCGAGATCGTCGACCGTGCCGATCCGCATATCGGCTTGCTCCATCGCGGCACGGAAAAGCTCATAGAGCACAAGAATTATCTGCAGGCCCTGCCCTATTTCGACCGGCTAGACTACGTCGCGCCGATGAATCAGGAGCATGCCTTCTGCCTCGCCGCCGAGAAATTGCTCCAAATATCGGTGCCGAGGCGTGGGCAACTTATCCGCGTCCTGTTTTGCGAAATCGGCCGCCTTCTGTCGCATCTCCTCAACGTTACGACCCAGGCCATGGACATCGGCGCATTGACCCCGCCGCTCTGGGGTTTCGCAGAGCGTGAGAAGTTGATGGTCTTCTACGAGCGCGCCTCGGGCGCCCGGATGCACGCGAATTATTTCAGGATTGGAGGCGTGCACCAAGACCTGCCTGCCGAGCTTCTGGACGACATCTGGGATTTCTGCGACCCGTTCCTCAAGGTCTGCGACAATCTTGACGGCCTGCTCACCAACAACCGGATTTTCAAGCAACGCAATGTCGATATTGGCGCGGTTGGGCTCGATGACGCCTGGGCATGGGGGTTCTCCGGCGTGATGATACGTGGATCTGGGGCGCCATGGGACCTGCGCAAGGCACAGCCATACGAATGCTATCCCGAGATGGATTTCGACATTCCCGTCGGCAAGAACGGAGACTGTTACGATCGGTACCTAGTTCGCATGGAGGAAATGCGCCAGTCGGTCCGGATTATGAAGCAATGCCTGGAAAAGCTGGGCTCACTGGAAGGCCAAGGGCCTGTGGCAATTCCGAACCAGAAGATCACACCGCCACCGCGCGCCAAGATGAAACGATCCATGGAAGCGACGATCCAGCATTTCAAACTTTATACCGAAGGCCATCGTGTGCCGGCCGGAGAAGTCTACGCCGCCGTCGAAGCGCCGAAAGGGGAATTTGGCGTCTATCTGGTTTCGAACGGAAGCAATGTTCCCTATCGATGCAAGATACGCGCGCCGTCCTTTGCCCATCTGCAGGCGATGGATTTTCTATCCAGGGGTCACATGATCGCCGATGTCGCCGCAATCATCGGATCCCTTGATATCGTGTTCGGCGAGATCGATCGCTGACCAGTGCGCGGATCACATGCCGCGGTCGAAATCGGTAGCCTCACCGGTATGGCGCATCATGCGACGAAAGCTCATCGAGATGTGGGCGCGCCTTATGTGGCCGATCGATTCCCAATGTCCGATCTCCGCAGCGGCAAGGACTTCCTCCATCCCGGCGGTACATATCATGCAACGCTCAGCCAGAAGTGTTTCGAGGGCTGCCCTGCTGTCCAGTTTCGGGCGATCCCTCGCGGGCAAATTTCAAAGACAAAATCAAAAACAATGTTGGGACCGGAGGGACTCCAACCCCGGCGAACCGGTTGTGGATCAACGGTTCGACGTTCGCCTAACTCCGAACCAAACATCCGCAATCGATCCTCTGACAGGGGCCGGGCCTCGGCAATCTTACGACCCAGGCAAACATTGCTCGCCAATACCCCCTGCCCCAACAGAGTAAAGTACCGACGCAAATGTGGTTGACGTCGGATCTGGGCACCAGTGATGATGCTCAGACGCGGGCGAGGCCTGAGATCCAGCGCGGCTTCAACGGCCTGTGAAAGCGTGAATTTGTGCTGGCTGGGGATCCAGGTTCCCCAGCCAAGCTTATTCATAATTTGAATCAGCCGCTTACACAGAACTTCATGTCCTGACGCAGGCCATTCCAGGTCACCCGTTCAGGTGGTGAGCGCGGCTGTGGTCGACCTTCGCGAGATATAAAAGCAATTGCTAATATAATGAAAAGGTGCCAGCATTGGACTCCGCGTCGCGTATGGGAGGATGCCATGGCCGATGGTGGAATGAATGTCACCAAACTTGAATCCAAATCTCACGACAACCCGGATGAGGTTCGCTCGCCCGACAAGACACGCGTCGAGGTGGTGCGGCTTCCAGGCTTTACGCTCGGGCGGCTCAATATGGAGCCGGGATGGAAATGGTCCGAATGCGTGAAGCCGGTCGTCAAGACGGATAGCTGTCAGGTATCGCATGTCGGCTACGTCATTTCCGGAACCATCACCGTCAAGATGAACGACGGGACCCAGAAGACGTTCACGAAGGGTACGTCCTATACGATCCCGCCTGGCCACGACGCCTGGGTGGAAGGCAACGAACGCTTCGTCTGTATCGAGGTCATGAGCGCCGAGCAATACGCCAAGCCGGCGTAGGGCAGGCCGCAACCTGCTGGCTAAAAGGTTTCTCGTCGGGCGGCGAGGCTGCCGGCGCGACATGAATATGGCTGCAGCTCCGCCCGTCGGCCGTAGGCAGAAGACAAATCTTTCGTTTCTCGAAAACGGAAGGATTTGGCGAATCTCCCTTGCCGGATATTGTCGTGGTTGCGCTCCGGCCGCCTCACCCCTTCCACATCGTCGATCGAAGAACAGCCTGCATATGCTCTGCGAGGTCGAGTTCGCCGCGTGCCTCTATCTCCAAAAGATATCGGGCCTTGGCCAGGCGATCGCCTTCCTCGACCGCAGCATAGCCGCAAATGGCCAGCAACGCCCTCTCCTCCTCCCGGCTGGCTCTCTCGGAGTCGCCGCCGCCTATATCGTGCAGCGCCTTGCCGAACGCTGCGTATGCAATCCTGTGCGCCTCAATCAGCTCTTGCAGTCTATCGGAGTGTTCCTGATCTCGGCCCGGCGAGCCTGTGCCGCGTGCGGTTGCCGCAACCGTCGAGGCGACGACTGCGCTGCCGGAGTGGAAAAGCAAGGCGCGGCGGTTGATCCTGGACGTGGCGAACTCTCCCATTTGCTTCGATCGCTATCAGATCGACGACATGTCACCATCTGACTGTAGCACGACGGTTTGCACATTCTTGTCAGGATGGAAGGTTCGAGGCAGCCGACAGCAAGCGCGACCGGGTGAAGCTTCCCGCGCCCCGAGAATCCGTACGGCGCGTCACTTTTTGGGCGGTTCGAGGCAGGTGATATCTCCAGAATGAAAAAGATTGATGGTGGCAGGTGCGTTCCAATGGCTAAGCTGCCTGAAGTTCTGCACGAGGCCGGATAATGGTCACCGACACCGAGTTCATTCACGAAAGCATCAGCCAAGGCTGCGTTACGCTTGCCGATGGCGAATTCCTCATCGACAGGCTGGTGAAGTATATCGGCAACGGAAGGATCCGTTGGCACGTCGAGTTTCGTGGGCATCGTGTCGAGTTCACAACCGGCCAGCTCAAGAAACAGCCGACCTTCCGAAGGAAGATGCTCGAACAGGCCGGCGTGCTGCCGCCCCAGCGTGCCGGGGCCGATTACAGACGATGGGCCATGGATTTGAGGAAGAATGCCATCGAATTGCCTTGGCGGGACACGCCGGTCGATGCCGGTTTCTCCATCGACAGCCTTGTCAGTCTTGGAGACGATCGCTGGACCGTCGACTATCGAGGCAAGGTCATCAAGTTCACGACGACCAAACTGCGCAGGCAAACCAGTTTCCGCAAACGCATGCTGGCCAAGGCCAAGGTGCTGCCGCCGCAACTGGATCCGGTCGCCTATCGGAAGTGGGTGGACTGGCTGATTCAAAACGCCACGGAGGCCGCACCGCAGGCCAGCGATACTTTGATGAGCGAGAAAAGTTGGCTCGACGACCTGCCGGACCTGGCCGGCTGGCAAAACGAAGCGCCGCACGACGGGACCAATTAAGGGCGGCGCCACCGACAGTCCCCCGTTATCGTCACGCCAGCCCTACCGCTCAAATAGCGGTGTTGGCGTTTACCATGCCTGGAGATTTCGGCACACATTGATGGCTAGGGAATCTGGCCTCGAGCTTGGCTCGCGGCCGCCCAGACCTTGAATGAGAACCCATGGACCACTTCAACCTTGGCACCTATCGCCGCCCGATCTCCACCCGCTCCACCGAGACCCAGCGCTGGTTCGATATCGGGCTCAACTGGTGCTACGGCTTCAACCACGAGGAAGGCATCAAGTGCTTTGAGAAGGCGTTGGAGACCGATTCCGGCTGCGCGATGGTGCATTGGGGCATCGCCTATGCCGCCGGGCCTTTCTACAATCTGACCTGGAAGGAACATGGCGAGGCCGAGGCCAACAGTGCGACCAGGCGCTGCTTCGAGCACGTCCGGCTGGCGCGTGCGCATGCGGCCGGCGCCAGCGATGTCGAACGGCGATTGATCGAGGCGCTGGCTTGCCGTTTCCAGAAGCCGCACAAGGTCAGCCCGCAGGAATTCGAACGATGGGATGATGCCTATGCCGCCGCGATGCGGCGGGTCTACCAGGATTTTCCCGACGACCATGATGTGATGGCGCTGCTGGTTGAGGCGCTGATGATGCGCACGGTGCGGCGGCTGTGGAACCTAAAGACCGGTGAGCCGGCGCCGAATTCGGACGCGCTTGAAGCGCTGGAGGTTTGCGAGCGGTCGATCCGGCTTGCCGACGAGGCAGGTGCCGCGCAACATCCGGCGATCCTGCACCTGCACATCCATCTCCTGGAAATGTCCACCATGCCGGAGCGCGGCCTGCGCTCGGCCGACCGGCTCGGCGAAATGTGTCCCGATGCCGGGCACATGAACCACATGCCGGGGCATATCTACGTGCTGTGCGGCGAGTATGAGAAGGCGAGGCTCGCCAGCGAAAAGGCGGTCCGCGCCAATGACCTCTATCTCGCCTATGCGGACGAGCCGACCTATTACCTGCTCGGCTGCTGCCACGACCTGCATCTGATGATGTTCACCTGCATGTTCCTTGGCCAGTACCGGCCGGCGCTGTGGGCCGCCGACAAGGTACGCAGCCTGGTGATGCGAGACGTGGTCGCCATCCCGGACCGGCCCAAGCTGACGCAAACGGTGGAAGGCTATCATGCGATGAAATCGCACGTGCAGGTGCGCTTCGGCCGCTGGCAGGAGATCATCGACGAACCGGCGGTCGACGAGCCCGGCCTCTATGTGCTGACGGCGGCCATGCAGCACTACGCCAAGGGCGTCGCGCATGCGACGCTGAGGCAATTCAGGGAAGCCGAGCGCGAGCGCGACCGGTTCCACCGGCATATGGAGACCATTCCGGCCGAACGGCGTTTCCTCAGCAACCCGACCCGCGCCTCGCTCGCTGTCGGTGCCGCCTTGCTCGACGGCGAGCTTGCCTACCACCAGGGCCGGCACGAGGAGGCCTACGCCCATTTGCGCCAGGCGGTCGAGCTGGATGACAACCTCTCCTACACCGAGCCATGGGCGTGGATGCACCCTCCCCGCCATGCGCTGGCGGCCTTGCTTCTCGACCAGGGCCACATGCAAGAGGCCGAGCGGGTCTATCGCGACGATCTCGGCATCAGCGGCAAGGTGCAGCGCTGCGCCCAGCACCCGGACAATGTCTGGGCGTTGCATGGGTTGGTCGAATGTTTGAGGCGGCGTGGCGAGAGCGAGGAGTTGCCGGCCCTGCAGGCAAGGCTCGCTACGGCGCTGGCCGAGGCGGATGTGGCGATCAGCTCGTCATGCCTGTGCCGGACGAGCGTGCAGCGCGGTTGCTGCCACTGAGATTCCGATCTGAGGATGTTTCTTCCGAGCCCGATCTTCAGGCGATGGAAGCCCGAGCCGCCACAGCACGGACCGGACCTTCGATCAGGATTTATGGCTGCAGCGCGGATAGTGCTGGCTTTGATCGCTGAAGTGCGCTGCGCGCAATTCTCGATCAGGCGAGGGAAACGGCATCAGCCGATCAGGCCAGGCTCAATGAACGGCTTTCCTCAATCAGCGCGGAGCAGTCAATCTCGTCATGAAATTGGGCGCATGCATCAGGTGCGAGCCAGGAAGCGTAAGACCGAAGCCGTTTGAGCCTGGCTGTTTTCTCGAGCCGCGCCAGGCGCTCATCTTCGGCTGGTTGGGTATGAGGTGGCCTTTTGTTCCTCTCGGCGGGATCTTGCATATCGACTGTCCTCGGTCGGAGCCTACAAAGAGGCCCGCTTAATGAGGGAGTTGGCCCACTCACCGGAAGATAGGATCACCTATTGCTCGGGGGCCGCTCTCCACTTGGGCTGATGCCACCACAGGCGCGGACGAAAGTCGCCATCCATTTTGATGACGCTGCCGCGAATTGGGACTCGGCAGCTGTTGCCCTCATGTGAATGGCGCCGTGCGCTACGAGAATATCTGCGCCAGTTCGTCGATGCTTGCGCCTTCCTTGACCTGGCGCAGCTCGACATAGCTGACCGCGGCGGCGATCGACAGCACCATGGAGACCACGGTCTGCACCAGCGCGGCGCCCAGCCGCGCCAGAATCCCGCCAAACAGTGCGAAAACCAGCAATATACCCCACTGGATGACCATCGCGATGATCATCAGTATGAGAAACAGGCCAAACAGCGACCAGCGGTTGCCCTTGGTCAGGGCACGGCTGCGCGACATCGAGCCGAAAACGCCCCGCCGCTCCTGAATCAGGACCGGCACCGACATCGACCATCCGAGCCACAAGATGATGCCGGGCACAATCAGGGCCAGCATGGCAAGGACCGAGCCAAAGGCGACGAGGAAGCCAATCGCCAGCGTCGGCAGCAGGAAGCGGACCGCAATCTGAATGCAGTCGCCGACGGAGGGCCGCCTGCCGTTCAGGTCCTCGATCGTCGCCCGGACCAGTGACGACTGAAGCAGCATGGTGAAAACGAAGGAAACCAGCCCGGCGACAAGGCTGAGATAGGAATTGCGGAACATCGCATGGGGATCCGCCATAGCGCCCGGATCGCCATGCAACATCGCGTCGACCTGCGGCTGGGTCCACAACCGGACAAGCAGCGTCGGCGCGCCGGCGAACAGCGCCGCAAGGCCAAGGCAAAGCCCGATGTTGCGGCCGATGACGGCAAAGGTGTTGTTGAACACCCTGCCGATCTCGAATCGGCCGGGTTGTCCCAATGTCGCAGTGGTCATGATATTCCCCCGAGCCGCCGCAACATCCAAATGACCAACCTCGAAAGTAAATCTGGCAAGATTAAAAGGCTTCGTCCAGTGGCCTTGCAATTGTCCAGGCGTATTGCCAGTGTCGGCACCAAACCGCAGGTGCAGAGGGGCGAGCGGGTGACAGTCGCACAGCCGCAGGACGCCGAATGGCTGGCAAAGATACACAAGCAGTTGCTTGCGGACGATTCCATCCAGTTTGACCTGCCGACGCTGGTGCAGCCCGAGCCGCCGGAATGGCTGCGGCCTTTCCTGGAAGCATTGGCGAAGATCGGCCCTTACATGATCTACCTGTTCTGGGGCGCGGTGATCGTCGGCGTCGCGGTCATCGCGCTTCTCGTTGCCCTCGAGGCCAAGGGCGTGGCATGGCGCCTGATGTGGCGGCGCGCCCGCAAGCAGGCTGAGGCGGAAGAGGCATGGCGCCCGGATGCTGGTGCCGCGCAGATCCTGCTGTCCGAGGCCGACGCGCTCGCCGCGCGCGGCGACTATGACGAAGCGGTGCATCTTCTGCTTCGCCGCAGCGTCGCCGACATTGCCGGGCGGCTGCCCGACTTTCTGCGCCCGTCGCTCACCTCGCGCGACATCGCCAGCGCCACATCGTTGCCGGCGCGGGCACGCAGCGCCTTCAGCGAGATCGCGCGAATCGTCGAGGCAGCGCTGTTTGCCCGCCAGCCGGTCGGAGCCGATGGCTGGCAGCAGGCGCGCGGCGCCTATGAACGCTTCGTCTTCAGGGATGCCTGGACATGAGCGCGCCGGCGGTCGAGGCCGCGCAGGAACCGTTCAGCCGCAAAACCCTGTTCTGGGGCATTTTTGCCAGCTTGCTGGCGGCGGCGGGATTTTTCCTGCTGTCGACCTACGCGCCGGACTTTCGCCAGCCGGAAGGCGGCGGCACGCCGCTCTCCAAGGGCGGCTCCGGTTATGCCGGGCTCGTCGAATGGCTGAAACTCGCCAATGGACAGACGCCACCCATGGCGCGCAGCGAGGACGCACTCAGCTCCGTCCTGGCGTCCGAATTCCTGCTGGTCGTCACCATCGCGCCAAACAGCGACCCGGGCGCGCTGGCAAGAATCATCAAGCTTCGCTCGGGCAAGGCCACATTGTTCGTGTTGCCCAAATGGATCACGTTGCCGTTGCAGGACCATGAAGGCTGGGAGATGAAGCTCGAACGGCTGCCCGATACGGTCGTCAATGACTGGCTCGGGCGCATCGACAAGGCCAAGCTTGGCGAAGGCAAGAGTTCGGTCGCGCAGATGGACGTCGCAGGCCGCATGGTCGCCACGCCGGAAGACCTGCAATGGGTGGCGGACGATCACCCCTTGATCGCGGCGGGCAATGGCAAGGCCGTTCTCACGGAGCTCGACGAAGAGCCGTTCTACATCCTGACCGACCCCGATCTGATCAACAACGCGGCGCTGAAGGATCCGCAAAAGGCGGCGGCGGCGCTCGACATCATCGCCATGCTGGAGCCCGGCGAGGGCGCGGTGATGTTTGACCTGACGCTGCATGGCGTCGGGCAGAAATACGATCTTGCCAAGCTTTTGGTCGAGCCGCCCTTCCTGGCGCTGACGCTGTCGGTGCTGGCGGCGGCGGCCCTCGCCTTCCTGCATGGGCCCGGGCGGTTCGGGCCGCCGCGCACCGAGGCCCGGGCGATTGCCTTCGGCAAGCGGGCGCTGGTCGACAGCACGGCAATGCTTTTGAAGCGCGCCGGGCGGCTCGGGGAGCTCGGCGATCGGTATGCCGCGCTGATGCGTGCGCGTACCGGCGCATTGCTCGGCGCTCCGCAAGGCTTGCAGGGCGAAGAGCTCGACCGCTGGCTCGATTCCCGCGACCGAAGCGAAACGCAGGGCTTCAGCCGTCGCTTCAAGGCCGCGAGCGGAGCTGGGGATCTGGCGCAAATGCATGAAGCGGCGGAAGCGCTGCATGACTGGACGACAAGGAGGCTCGGTGAACGTCGATGATGTGAAGGCCCTGGCGACCGCGATCAGGGAAGAAGTGGCGAAAGCAATCACCGGGCAGCGCGACACGGTCGATCTGATGCTGACGGCATTGTTCGCCGGCGGTCACATTTTGCTGGAAGGCCCGCCGGGAACCGCCAAGACCATGACCGCGCGATGCTTCGCGCAAGCGCTTGGCGTTGCCTATGGCCGCATCCAGTTCACGCCCGACCTGATGCCTGGCGATATCGTCGGCTCCAACATCTACAATTTCCAGAGCGGGCAGTTCACGCTGACGCGCGGGCCGATCTTCTGCGACCTTTTGCTTGCCGACGAGATCAACCGCACGCCGCCGAAGACGCAGGCAGCCCTTCTGGAGGCCATGCAGGAACACGCCGTCACCTTCGACGGCACCACGCATGCGCTCAGCCAGAACTTCATGGTGGTGGCGACGCAGAACCCGATCGAGCATCAGGGCGTCTACCCCCTGCCCGAGGCACAGCTCGACCGCTTCCTGTTCAAGCATCGGGTGAGCTATCCCGATCTCAAGGAGGAACGCGCCATCATCGTCCATCATGGCGGCGGCACCGCCTCGCACGATATTGCGCAATACGGCATCAAGGCGCAGACGGACCGCAAGACGCTGGAAGCAGCACTTGCCACGGTTGGTGACGTGACGCTGGTCGACGATGTCGTCGGCTATATCGCGGCCCTGGTGCGCCGCACGCGCGAAAGCCCGGACCTCGAGGTCGGCGCCAGCCCGCGGGCGGGCGCCATGCTAGCGCGCGCAGCACGCGCCAGGGCGGCACTCGACGGCCGCGCCTATGTCATCCCCGACGACGTCAAGGCGCTCGCCATACCGGCGCTGCGCCACCGCGTCATCCTGTCGCCGGCGGCGCAGATCGATGGGCGGCTGGTCGAGCAGATCGTTTCCGACCTCGTCGACCAGACGAAGGCGCCGCGTTGATCTACCCGACCGGCAAAGCGGTGTGGGCAGCGGCGGCGGGGGCGATCCCTGCCTTCCTCATCGCGCTTGCGCTGCCGCATGTCTGGTATCTGGGCCTGCTGTGGATCTGCGCGATGCTTGCATTTCTCGCGGTCGACGCAGCGGCCGGGCGTGGGCGTGCCTCGCTCAGCGCCAGTCTCATGGCGCCGCCGCGGGTCGGCGTCGGCGGGCGCTTTACCGTGCATGTCGCGGCCAGCCTCGGCCAGCGGGTGCGCATGCTGCAAGCACGTGTCGGCCACGATCAGCGTGTGGAGCCGGTCGGCCGCACAGGCGGCGTGTTGCCGGCGAACGGCGGCACGCTCGATCTCGAATTCACGGCGCGCAGGCGCGGCATTGCCAGTTTCGACCGGGTCTGGCTGCGCTGGAACGGCCCGTTCGGATTGACCTGGAACCAGGTCGTGCTGCCGATGGACCGCAAGGTGGCGGTGCTGCCCGACGTCCGCAGCGCGCGCGATGAGGCGATCACCTTGCTGCAGCGCTCCGCGCTGGCCGACGGCCACGCGCAGAGGCGAGCCGGCCAGGGTCGCGAGTTCGAGGCGCTGAAGGACTATCAGCCCGGCATGGGCCGGCGGATGATCGACTGGAAGCGCAGCGCCCGCCACGGCAAGCTTCTGGCGCGCGAGTTCAGGATCGAGGAGAACAACAACATCGTGCTGGCGATCGACAGCGGCCGGCTGATGTGCGAGCCGGTCGACGGCGTGCCGAAAGTCGACCGGGCGGTGACCGCGGCACTTCTGTCGGCCTTCATTGCGCTCAAGGGCGGCGACCTCGTCAGCCTGTTTTCCTTCGATGCCACGCCCCGCGTCTCGAGCGGCGCGGTGCGCGGCTCGCCGAGTTTCACGATGATCCAGAAGCGCGCGGCCGAGATCGACTATTCCGGCGAGGAGACCAATTTCACGCTGGCGCTGACGACATTGGCGGCAAAGCTCGACCGTCGCTCGCTGGTCATCGTCTTCACCGATTTCGTCGACCCAATCAGCGCCGAGCTGATGCTGCGCACCGTCGGCCGGCTGGCTGAGCGGCATCTGGTGCTGTTCATGCTGATGAAGGATGTCGAACTGGAGACATTGGCCGACATGCAGCCCGCGAAACCCGAGGATGTGGCCCGCGCGGTCACCGCGGGCGGCCTGCTTCGGGAGCGGCAAGTGGTGATCGGGCGGCTGCGGCTGCTGGGCGCGCATGTGATCGAGGCCGACCATCAGCGGCTCGGTCCGGCCTTGGTCGAGCGCTATATCCAGCTCAAGGAGGAGAACCTCCTATGACGCTGCCCGCCGGTACCGATGCCGTACGCCAGTCGCTGGCAAGCTTCCGCCAGGAGCGCGAGGCCGACTGGAAGGCGTTCGAGGCGCTGCTGGCCCGCGTCGAAAGACGCGCGCCGCGCACGCTTTCTGAAGACGAGTTGCTGTCGCTGCCATTGCTCTACCGTTCTGCGCTGTCCTCCCTCTCGGTGGCCCGTGCGACATCGCTCGACAGCGCGCTTATCGCCTATCTGGAGGCGCTCAGCCTGCGCGGGTATTTCTATCTCTATGGCGCGCGACGTAGTTTGAGGGAGCGCGTCGGGGATTTCTTCCTGCGTGACTGGCCGGCGGCAATCCGCGATCTGTGGCGCGAGACCTGGGTGTCGGTCGCACTGACTGTCGTCGGCGCCATTGCCGGCTACTGGCTGGTGGCCTCCGACAAACGCTGGTACGACGCCATTATCGCACCCAGCCTTGCCGGCGGGCGCAATCCGGATTCGTCGACCGAAGTGCTGCGCAGCGTGCTCTACGATGGCGGCAGCAGCCACTTCCTGTCCGGCTTTGCCGCCTATCTGTTCACCCACAACACGCAGGTGGCGATCCTGGCCTTTGCTCTCGGCTTCGCCTTCGCGGTGCCGAGCGTTCTGATCATCCTGATGAACGGATGCATGCTGGGCGCGCTGTTCCAGGTCTATGCGGCCAAGGGGCTGGGCTTGGAGCTTGGCGGCTGGCTCTCTATCCACGGCACGACGGAGCTGTTCGCCATTGCGCTGGCGGGCGCGGCCGGCATGCGCATCGGCACGCGCATCGCCTTCCCCGGCGAACTGACCCGGATGGCGGCCGCCGCCCAGGCCGGGCGAGTGGCGGCGACCGTGATGATTGGCGTGATGATGATGCTTCTGTTTGCCGGCCTGCTCGAAGGCATCGGCCGGCAGACGATCACCAGCGATGCGACGCGCTACGCCATTGGCGGCGGCATGCTGACGTTGTGGATCGCCTATTTCTACCTGTTCCGGATGGTGCGGCATGGCAACGGCTAGGAACCCTGTCGAGCTGACAAGGCCGCTGATCACGCCGGAAGGTGTCGACCTCCGGGTCAAGCTGGCGGACGCCGGTACGCGGGCTTCGGCCTTCCTGCTCGATGTGGTGATCATCGTCGCGGCCGCTATTGCGGTCACCCTCGTCGTCATCTTCGGCCTCGGCGGCCTTGGCGTGAAGGAGGCGGAGCCGCTCTTCATCGTCTGGATCATCTTCATCTTCCTGCTGCGCAACGTCTATTTCATCGCCTTCGAGGCGGGGCGGCGGGCCGCGACGCCGGGCAAGCGAATCGTCGGCGTGCGGGTCGCCTCGCGCAGCGGCGCGGGTCTCACCATCGACCAGGTCATCGCGCGCAACCTGGTGCGCGAGATCGAGGTCTTCCTGCCGCTGTCGATCATCGCCGCGCGCGGCGGCGCCGGCATCGCCGACACGCTGTCGACGATTTTCGGCCTGGTGTGGGCGCTGCTGTTCTCGCTGTTTCTGTTGTTCAACCACGACCGGCTGCGCATTGGCGATCTGCTTGCCGGAACCTGGGTGGTGGAGACGCCGAAATTCAAGCTGGTCGAGGACCTTTCGCAGCGAAGGGATCCGGTCGCCAGGCGCTTCCATTTCAGCCCGACGCAGCTCGACGCCTATGGCATCGCCGAATTGCACAAGCTGGAAGAAGTGCTGCGTCGCGACGATTATTCCGCGATGAAAGCTGTGGCGGAAACGATCGGACGCAAGATCGGCGCGAAGATCGAGCCGATCGATTCAAAGGCGTTTTTGACCGCCTACTACGGTGATCTCAGGGCGCATCTCGAGCGCAAGCTGCTGCTCGGCAACCGCAAGGCGGACAAACACGCGCGGTAGCGCGGTGCCAAGCCGAGTTTGGCCTGCCCTACCCCAGCCACTTGTCATAGTCGGCCACCAGCAGGTGCACCGGGGCAACATCTTCGTCGATGTTGGAGAAGCGGCCGATCGGCTCGCGGAAGACATTGTCGGTGAGATCGTCGTTGACGGTCGACACCTCTCCGATCAGCACATCCTTGCCCTCGGCCCAGAAGGCATGCCAGACGCCCGGTAGCAGCGTGACGCTCTGGCCCGGGTCGAGCTTCAGCAGGCCGCCAGCCGGCAGCCGGTGGATGGTTCCGTCGACAGGCACCGACACCTCGGCCTTGGGATCAATGCCGCCGTCGCGGTCGTGCATGAACAGTTCCAGCACCAGTTTGCCGCCGCCACGGTTGATGATGTCCTCGGCCTTGATGTTGTGGCGGTGCATGGGCGACAGCTGGTCCTTGCGCGAGATCATGATCTTCTCGGCATAGAGCATGCCCATGCCCTTCTTCATGTCCTCGTAGCGGCCGTTGCGCACGGTGAACAGGAACAGGCCGAGCTCATTGAATTTTTCCTGGCCATAGTCGGTGATGTCCCAGCCGAGTCGCGAGGTATAGATCGCCGAAGAATCGACCTGGCGCGCTTTCATCTCCTCGGGCGACCAATAGGCGAAGGGTGGCATGATGTAGCCGAACGAGCGGATGAAAGCGTCGGCTTCGCGGATGATGTCGTTGATGGCGGAGCGTTTCATGATCGTGACCCTTCGTGTCTACACGCTTTAGGTTGTTGCATGTCGTCATCCCAAAACCGCCGGGCACTTTTGGGCGACATGCATTGCAAATCGCATAGCCGAACGCCGCTGCGGTGTCGATCCATCTCGCCGTCCCCGCGCCTGCGCTACGCGCGGATGGCCCAGCGGTCCGGTCCGCTGGCCGCGTGACATCAAGCACTTTCAGGCTCATAAACCCTGCGAATTCTCACAGGGATAGAAGATGCCGACCGTCCACGACCTCGATACGCCGTCGATCCTGATCGACGCCGCGCGCGCCGAAGCCAACATTGCCCGCGCACAGGCCCATGCCGACAGGAACGGACTGAAGCTGCGGCCGCATATCAAGACGCACAAGCTGCCCTATTGGGCGAAGAAGCAGGTGGCGGCGGGCGCCGTCGGCATAACTTGCCAGAAGATCGGCGAGGCCGAGGTGATGGCCGATGCCGGGCTGTCCGATATTTTCCTACCCTACAACATCCTCGGCCGCGCCAAGCTGGAACGGCTGAAGGCGCTGCACGGCCGCGTGACCCTGTCGGTCACATCCGACAGCATGGAAACGCTGGAAGGGCTGGCCGCCACTTTCACCGATTCCGGTCGGCCTCTTCAGGTTCTGGTCGAATGCGACACCGGCATGGGCCGCTGCGGCGTGCAAACGGTTGATGAGGCGGTCGCGCTGGCAAGGCTGATCGACAGGGCCGGTGGCCTCGCCTTCGGCGGGCTGATGACCTATCCGGCGGCTGGCCGCGCGGCCGAGGCCAAAGCCTGGCTTGCGAACGCCAAGCAGGCGCTGGCCGCTTCAGGCCTCGCTTGCGAGCGCATCTCCAGCGGCGGCACCCCGGATATGTGGCGTTCCGGCGAGGATAGCGTTGTCACCGAATATCGTCCTGGCACCTACATCTATCTCGACCGATACCAAGTCGCCAAAGGCGTCGGCACTCTGGACGATTGCGCGCTGACGGTGCTGTCGACGGTGGTCAGCCATCCGACGCCAACCCGCGCCATCCTCGATGCCGGCAGCAAGGCGCTGTCCAGCGACACGCTGGGGCTGAAAGATTTTGGCGAGCTCCTCGGCGCTCCCGACGCAAGGGTCACCGGGCTCAGCGAAGAACATGGCACCGTCACGCTTTCCGGCGACGCGAAGCTGCGCATCGGCGAGCGCGTGCGCGTGGTGCCCGACCATTGCTGCGTCGTCACCAATCTGTTCAACGAGGTCAACCTGATCGACGGCGAGCAGGTGCTCGAAACGTTGCCGGTGGCAGCGCGCGGGCTGATGGCCTGACCGCCTACGGCCCGGTGACAGGCGGGATCAGGCCGGTTGCCGCTCCGCCTGCCGAGCCGCTACCCGCCGCATGGCAATCACCCGGCGGCGGCGGATTTCGGTGCGCATCGCCATCAGGTGCAGCGTGAAGAACAACGCCGTGAACCCGACCGCCATGACCAGCAGCGGCCAGAGTAGGGTGGGGTCGATGGTCGGGCCGCCGAGGCGGAACACCGAGGCCGGCTGGTGCAGGGTGTTCCACCAATCGACCGAGAATTTGATGATCGGGATGTTGATGAAGCCGACAAGCGTGATGATGGCGGCGGCCCACGCGGCGCGGCTCGCGTCGTCGAGCGCACGGGTCAGCGCGATGATGCCGAGATACATCAGGAACAGCACGAAGACCGAGGTCAGGCGCGCGTCCCACACCCACCAGGTGCCCCACATCGGCTTGCCCCAGATCGAACCGGTGATGAGCGCCAGTGCGGTGAAGACGGCGCCGATGGGGGCCGCCGATTTCAGCGCGACATCGGCCAGCGGATGCCGCCAAACCAGCGTGCCAAGGGCTGAGACCGCCATCAGCGAGTAACACATCATGGCGAGCCAGGCGAAGGGCACATGGATGTACATGATGCGCACGGTGATGCCTTGCTGGAAGTCCTCGGGCGCGGCGAAACTCATATAAAGCCCGACGGCAAGGACAAGCGCGGCGATCGTCGCCAGCCATGGCACGACCCTGTCGGCCAGCCCAACGAAGCGCGTCGGGTTGGCAAGGTCCATCCAGCCGCTCAGGCGTGAAGTCGTGTCGCTCATGCGGCTTTACATAAACCGCCGGCGCGATTGGGGCAATCGAGCGGCGGTGTCGCAGGTTACCCTCCCCTTGTTGGGAGGGTCGCTGCGAAGCAGCGGGCGGTGCTGCCCCCGCCCGGACCTTCGGTCCGACCTCCCCACAAGGGAGGTCGAGAGCATGATTACGCGGCCTCGCCCTGCACGGAGCGGCTGAGGCGGCGGACTTCCTCGTCGTTGAGCAGGCCGCCGGCGCGCAGCAGGCTGGCAAAGCGGCCGTTGCGCAGCGACAGTTCGGCGAAGCCACCCATTTCGACCACCCTGCCCTTGTCCATGAACACGACCAGATCGGCGTCACGAACGGTGGTCAGGCGGTGGGCGATGATGAAGGTGGTGCGGTCGCGCCGCAATTCGTCGATCGCTTCCTTGACCCGGTCCTCGGTCTCGACGTCGAGCGCGCTGGTCGCCTCGTCGAGCACCAGGATCGGAGCGTCTTTCAATACGGCGCGAGCAATGGCAATGCGCTGGCGCTCGCCGCCCGACAGCTGGCCGCCACGTTCGCCGACCACCGTGTCGTAGCCATTGCTCTTGGCCAGGATGAAATCCTGCGCGGCAGCCGCGACGGCGGCGGCATGGATCTCATCATTGCTGGCTTCGGCACGGCCGACGCGGATGTTGTCCTCGATCGAGCGGTTGAGCAGTCCGGCATCCTGGAACACGGTGGCGATCGAATGGCGCAGCGACTTGCGGGTCACGGTGCGGGTGTCGATGCCGTCGATCAGGATGCGGCCGCTGGACGGCGAGAAGACGCGCTGCAGCAAATTGATCAGCGTGGTCTTGCCGGCACCCGTCGGTCCGACAATGGCGACGGTCTGGCCGGCCTGAACCTCGAAGGATACGTCGCTGACGCCCTGTCCCGAATTGGCGAACTCGAAGCAGACATCCTCGAAGCGGACATGGCCGGTGACATTGGTGAGGTCGCGCAGGCCATCCGGTTCGGCGGCATCGGCGGCCGAGTCCTCGAGCTTGTAGAACTCCTCGAGTTTGGCGCGAGCCTCCGAAATCTGGTTGGCGAAAGCCGACATCTGGTCGAGCCGCGAGATCAGCAACGTGGCGAAGCCGGTGAAGGCGATGACATCACCGACGCGCAACTGGCCATGGGTCACCAGATAGGCGCCGATCAGAAGCACCACCATCATCGAGATGGTCGACGACAGGCGATTGAGCGCATTGGCGATGGCCCACCAGTCGAGCACCGGGTTCTGGGCGTCAAGCAGGTTCTTGACATAGCGGCGCAGAGTCTCGGCCTCATAGCCAAGGCGGTTGTAGCTCTGGAGAACGGCGACGTTGCTCACGGAGTCCGTCACATGGGCGAACACCTTGTGGTAATGGCGCTCCACGGCGGCCTGGCCCCCCTTGGTGCGCTTCATCACCAGACGGCCGATGCCGACATAGAGCACGCCAAGCGCGAGCAGCACCATCGACATACGCACATCCATGCTGAGCGCCGTCGGCACGAGCAGGACGAGCGCGACAGCCGTGGACAGATGCTGGCGCATGAATTCGAGCCACAGGCTGAACAGCGTCTCAACGGCACGCAGCAGCGTGTGCAGGGCGTTGGACGTGCCGCGCTGATGATGCCAGGCGAGCGGCATGGTGATGACGCGCTCGAAGGACTGGCACAGCACTTCGCTACGCCGGGCGTGAGCAAAGCGGTCGGCGCCGCGCGCCACCAGGACGAAAGCGATGACGTTGAAGGCGCCCAAACCGGCCCACACGGCAAGCGTGGAGAATACCGAGCCATGCGCGGAGATGGCATCGATCACCCGGCCAAACATGATCGGCTCCAGGATGGCGATGGCGGCAAGTGCGACATTGGCGCCGCAAATCAGCGCGACGCGCCTCTTGTCGGCGGCCAGATAGCCCAGCGCTCTCCAATAGATCTGCAGAAGTGACACTTCAGCTACTCCGCCAATTCTCTACTGTGCTCAATGCGGTATTGTGCACTGCACCATTGTTTGACACGTAACGGTTGACGCGTCGCAAAACAATGCCCGTCTATCGCTTCCGTTCCCATTTAGCGAACAAAAGATGACGACGATGCGAAATCTGACGTGATCACCTAACGGTTTGAGATAAAAGGTGAAATGCCAGCCTTGCGGCAAAATCATGGCAGTGGCCGAGAGCTGCCACATTTTTAATCACGGCAGGCTTGCATGACGTGTCAGGCAACGCCTGGCGGATGCCGTCACCAATCGCGCGCAAGTAAATATTCGCGGCGTCGCGCGCCCCGAAGGACGCGCGATCCATTGACCTAAAATCTTGATTTTACGCCGGTATCTTGACCACGACCTCGGTCTTGGTACCAGCTTTGGGTTCGAAGGAGGCGGACTTTGTTTTCGAGCCGTCGACTTCAAGCGAGATCGTCTTGGTCTTTTTGTCGCGAACGACATGAACCTTGATCTCGGCGCCCAGCATCTTGAGGGAAGCCTGGTAGCCATCCCAATGGCTGGGCAGTTTCGGCCGGAACGTGATCTGCTTGCCGCGCCGCTCGATGCCGAGGATGCCTTCGACCGCCGCCCGGTAGAGCCAGCCCGCCGAGCCGGTGTACCAGGTCCAGCCGCCGCGCCCGCCCTTGTCGTCTCCGGCATAGATATCGGCGGCCACCACATAGGGTTCGACGCGGTATTGCTCGGCCGAGGCCTCGTCGGATGCGTGGTTGACCGGGTTCAGCATGGAGAAGCAGCGATAGGCTTCGTCGGTCTGCCCCATCTCGGCCAGCGCGATGACGAACCACGTCGCCGCATGCGTGTACTGGCCGCCATTCTCGCGCACGCCGGGCGGATAGCTCTTGATGTAGCCTGGGTCCTTCTGCGTCTTCGAGAAGGGTGGCGTGAACAGTTTGACGATCTTGAGCTTGTCGTCGACGAGCAGGCTGGTCGCCTGCTGCATCGCCGTCGTCGACCGCGCCGGGTCGCCTTCGCCTGAAAGCACGCTCCAGGACTGGGCGATGGAATCGATCCTGCACTCTTCGGAGGTGCGCGACCCCAAGGGCGTGCCGTCGTCAAAACTGCCGCGCCGGTACCACTCGCCGTCCCATGCCGTGCTCTCGAGCGCCCGCTTCAGCGCCTCGGCATGCTTTGCCCAGGCCTGGGCGCGCTTGTTGTCGCCCTCGCCCTTGGCTACGGCGGCGAAGTCACCCAGCGTCTTCAGCAGGAACCAGCCCAGCCACACGCTCTCGCCCTTGCCGTGTTCGCCGACACGGTTCATGCCGTCGTTCCAGTCGCCGCCAAGGATCAGCGGCAGGCCGGCAGGACTGCTGCGCTTGATGGCCAGGTCGAGCGCGCGCGCGCAATGGTCGTAAAGCGACACCGTCTTCTTCGAGATTTCGGGAGTGAAGAAGGCGTCATGCTCGCCCTCGCCCAGCGCCTGCCCATCGATGAAGGGCAGTTGCTCCTTGAGTATGGCGGCGTCGCCGGTCACGCTGAGATAGCGCGCCGTGGCGTGGGCCAGCCAGACCACGTCGTCGGAAATCAAGGTGCGCACGCCGGCCCCGGTGCGCGGCAGCCACCAATGCTGCACGTCGCCCTCCGGGAACTGCCGGCGCGCCGCGTTGAGGATCTGATCGCGCGCCAGTGTCGGATCATGCGCCAGCAGCGCCAGCGTGTCCTGCAGCTGATCGCGGAAGCCGAAGGCGCCGCTTGCCTGGTAGAAAGCCGAGCGGGCGCGGATGCGGCAAGCAAGGCTCTGATAGGGCAGCCAGTGATTGACCATGGCATCGAGCGCCTTGTCCGGCGTCTCGACCTGAATGGTGTCGAGGAAACCGCGCCACTCGCGCTCATTGTCGGCCAGGCGCTGGTCGAAATCCTTGCCCCGATGCGTCTTCACCAGCGCGCTTGCCTGCGCCGAGGTGTCGGCATCGCCGAGCAGCCAGAGCAGCGTGACGTCGCCGCCGGCCGGGATCTCGACGTCGCGGGCGATCGCCGCGCAGGGATCGTCGCCGGCTTCGACACGGCCCGACAGGGCCGCGCCGGTCAGCACCGCCAGCGGCAGTTCGCTGGATCCGTGCCGGCCGAGGAACTCCGAACGATCCGATGTCACCGAATGGACAGCGGCGTCGGCGGCCAGGAAGGCTACGCGCTCGCTGAAATCGAGCCCATAGGGGTTTTGCGCCAGCAATGCGCCGGTCGCGCCGTCGCGGGACGGGACGATGGTGGCGGCCGTCCGCGACCGGTGTCCGCCAAGCACCCATTCGGCATAGGCATAGACGCGCAGCCGCGCCGGCACCGAGCCAGAATTCTGGATGCGCAGCCGCGTGATCTTCACTGGATCGACGGGGTCGACCACATGGGTCAGGTCCATCGACAGCGGCCCGCGCTTCGAGCGGAAGGTGGAGAAGCCCTGGCCATGCCAGGCCTCGTAGGTCATCGAGGGATCGCGCACCACCGCGGCGATCGGCGAGAACGCCCTGCCGCTGGTCTGATCGTAGAAATAGATGCCCTCGCCCGGCCGGTTCGAGACCGGATCGTTGGACCACGGCGTCAACTGGTAGTCGCGGCTGTTGCGGCTCCAGGTGAAGGCTGCCCCCTCGGCGGAGGTGTGGAAGCCGAACGAGGCGTTGGAGACGACATTGATCCAGGGCTGCGGCGTGGTGCGTCGCCCGGCCAGACGCACCACATAGTGCCGTCCGTCGCCGTTGAAACCGCCAAAGCCGTTCCATTGGTTGAGGCCAGAGCCATCGGCACTGACATCCGCCACGGACTGCGAGGCAAGGGCATGCGCCGCCGGGATTTCGCGCTGAGCCGGCAATCCGATGGACGGCAGGCCGTCGCGCGCCTGCAAGGCGGCCGCCTCGGCCCGTTCGATCTGATCGAAGATGGTGCCGTTGCGCGTATGCAGCACCACCCGGGCGACGGCGAGCAGCGTCTTGTAGGTGGTCTCTTCCATCAGGTCGCGGCGTACCGCGAAGATGTGCTGGCGGGGACCGAGTTCCTTGCCGCGCAGACGGCTGTTTTCGCACAGCGTCTCGACGGCGCGCTGCAGGTCCTGGACATAGGACGAGGCCTGCTCGTTGACGACGACGAAGTCGATCATCATGCCGCGGGTGCGCATATATTCCTGGAAGCGCAGCGCCTGGGCGACGATTTCCAGATCGGCGACGTCGCCGATCCTGACCAGGAAGATCGGAAAATCGCCCGAAATGCTGGTCGGCCACAGGCTCGACTGCTTGCCGAGGCCCGAAGCGATGGATTCGGCCGGCAAGCGCAGGAACGCATCGGGGTAGATCAGGTAGCGCGCCAGTTTCTGCACATTGGCGGCATCGGTCAGGCTGAGGCCCATATGGCGGGTCTGCACCTGGCTGCGCGTCCAGGCAAGCATGGCCTGACGGGCAAAGCTCTCCTGATGGTCGAGGCGGTTTATCGCTTCTTCCAGTTCGGTGCGATTGGCCCCGACCACGGTCCAGAAGGTCAGCGATATCTTCTTGTTTGCGGGCACGCGCACCTGGCGGCGCAGCGAGGCGATGGGATCGAGCGTAAAGCCGGAATGACCGCCAAGCCTGGCGCCCGGATCGAAAGCGGCAGCATCGACGATCGAGCGGCCACGGCCGACAAAGGCGCGCCTGTCGGTCTCGGCCTCGGCATCGCGCGCCGGACCTGACGGATCGGTGACGAAATGCGCCAGGGTGATATCGGGCTCGCTGGTTTCGCGCTTGCGGCGCGTGGCGAAGATCGCGCCGTTGTTAGCGGCGATTTCAGTCTCCACGAACATCTTGGAGAAGGCCGGATGCGCGTTATCGGAGGCCTCCAAACCCAGCACCAGTTCGGCAAAGGACGTCACCTCGATGAAACGATCGGACGTGCTTTCATTATAGAGCGTGATGCGACGGCCCTCGCCATTGCCTTCGGAAACGACGATGCATTCGACCTCGGAGCGCAACGTGCCGACCAATTTGACGAAACTCGCCTTGTCGTCGGAGAACAGGGTCTGCGCCTTCTCCTCGGTCGCGCGCTTTGGCTCTGCCGTTGCCGACCACCAGTCTCCAGTGCTGACGTCACGCAGGAAGATATAGGAACCCAGACGATCCTCGACCGGGTCCGGCTGCCAGCGCGTAACGGAAAGATCGCCCCAGCGGCTGTAGCCGGAGCCGGTTGCCGTCACCATCACCGAATAACGGCCGTTCGACATCACATTGGTCGAACGCAGCGCCCGCAGAGGATCGAGCACGATGCGCGTGTCGGGGCTCTCGGTTTCGGTCTCGTCCTTGGCGCGCTCGTCCGCTTCGGTCCTGACGGTGGCGGTCGGGATGTCGCGCGGCGCCCTTTCCTGCAGCAGGAGTTCAGCCGATTCGATGACCGGATCGCTGTGGAAACGGTCGCGCAGACGACCCTCGAAGATGGCGTCGGCGACCGCCGCGATCGACATGCCCGAATGGTGCGCATAGTAATTCAGCACGACCGCGTGGTTGGTACCTTCAGGCACGCGCTGCGGCGTGAAGTCGACCGCATCGTAAAAGCCATGCGGGCCAAGCGCACCGATGCCGCGCAGACGCGCGAGATTTTGCACGGCTTCGCGCGGGTTGAACTGCGCCGCCAATATGGTGGCGTAGGGCGCGATCACCGTGTTCTGGCCAAGACCGCGCTTCAGCCCAAGCCCGGGCACGCCGAAATTGGTGTACTGGTAGGTCAGTTCGCGGTCGCGGGCGTTGTAGGCCGCTTCCGAGATGCCCCAGGGCACGTTTTTCTGGCGACCGTACTGGATCTGGCGCTTGATGATCAGCTTGCTGGTCTGGTTGAGGATCGAGCCCTGCGCCTCCTTCATCACCAGCGGCGGCATCAGATATTCGAACATCGAACCCGACCAGGACATCAGCGCGCCCTGGAAGCCGATCTCGACGATCGGACGGCCGAGCCGGAACCAATGTTCGGTCGGCAGGTCGCCCTTGGCGATGGCGAACAGGCTGGTCAACCGCGCCTCGGAGGCGAGAAGGTCGTAGCAGCTTTCGTCGAGCTGGTGTTCCTCGACCCGGTAGCCGATCGACAGCAACTTGCGTTCCGGCCGCATCAGGAAGGCGAATTCCATCTCGAAGGCGAAACGACGGGTGCGCTCGCGCAAGGTCAGGAGTTTGGCGCGCAGCGCTTCGACGGCGTTGTCGTCGCTGTGGGCATCATGGACATGTGCCTCGCAGGTGGCTTCCAGCCTCGCCGCCCAGTCGACGATGACGTCGCTCTGGGCCGAGGCCGCCTCGGTGTGGATGGCGGTGGCCAGCTTGCGGATCTCGCCCGCCAGCACGGCGAGGTTGATGGTGCGGATCGAGGCCATTTCCGGCTGCGCCTTGATCGTCTCGACGGCGCGCCGCATGCCGTCCAGGCGATCGACGAGACGCTGGCGCAGAGGCCTGAGCTGACGGCGGTCGTCGGGCAACTCATCGAGGCTTTCGCTCAGGATGGTGACCGTGTCGAGAATGCCTTCGAAATCGCCCTGGAGGTGAACGGAAGGCGCTTCCGCCCATTCGGCACAGGCAGCCGCCACGGCCACCAGATGGCCGGCGAGATTGCCGCTGTCGACAGCCGAAATGTAAAGCGGGTAGAGCGGCTTCAGCGTCGTGGTGTCGTACCAGTTGAAGAGATGGCCGCGGTGGCGCGGCATGCTCTCTATGGTCGTCATGGTGGCGTCGATGCGGGTGATGGCATCCGACAGGCTGATCCAGCCGAAATCGCGCGCCGAGACCACCGACAGGAGATAGACGCCGACATTGGTCGGCGATGTGCGCGGCGCCACGACCGGTGCCGGGCTTTCCTGGAAATTGTCCGGCGGCAGATTGTGATGCTCCGCCGTGACGAAGCTTTCGAAATAGTGCCAGGTGCGCCGCGCAATGGTGCGCAGCGTGTGGATATCGGCCTGCGATATGCGCAGCCGGTCCTCGGTTTCGGCCGAGCGGCTGATCCAACTGGCGATCGCCGGTGAACCGATCCAGAACAGGGCGAAGAAGAACGCGACGAAGGCGCCGGTGGAATCGGCCAGCACCGGAATGGCCAGGCCGACGAAGCCGATGATCACCGCGCCGTACATCATGCCGTAATAGGAGCCGACATCGTTGTCGCCGGCCTTGTGCGCCTGGGAAGCGGTGCGCCATTCCAGGAGATTCTGGCGACTGACGAACAGCCGGTAGAGCGTGCGCACGATGGCGTCGCCCATCATCCAGGCGTTGTGCGCCATCAGCACGATCTTCAGGGCCACCATGGCGGTGCCGAAGGCGACGTCGCGCGCCAGCGCCGAGAAATGGCCGCGCGGCGTCTGGTCGCCGCTCTTGGGCAGGATGGCGTTGACGACATCAAAGGTCGGCGCCATGAACAGGCTGAGGATCAGCAAGGCCTGCCATTGCGCGGCCTGCGTGAAGGGCAGCAGGGTCCAGCCGGCGATCGCCGCCATCACCCAGAAGATCGGCGTCAGCGAGCGGCGCAGATTGTCGACCATCTTCCAGCGCGACAGGGCCGGAACGCCGGAACGCGGATCGAGGATGAAGCCCAGAAGCTGCCAGTCGCCGCGTGCCCAGCGATGGTGGCGCGAGGCGTCCACCGAGTAGCGCGTCGGATAGTCCTCGACCAGTTCGACGTCGGTGACCAGTGCCGCCCGCGCCAGCGCGCCTTCGAGCAGATCGTGGCTGAGGACGGTGTTTTCCTCGATGCGGCCTTGCAAGGCGGCTTCGAAGGCATCGACATGATAGAGGCCCTTGCCGGTGAAGGACCCGTCGCTAAAGACATCCTGATAAAGGTCGGAGACGGCGAAGACATAGGGGTCCAGGCCGCGATTGGCCGAGAACACACGCTGGAAGAACGAGGCCTCGTCGCCTGATGTCAGCGAAGCGGTGATGCGCGGCTGCAGGATCGTGTAGCCGGCGGTGACGACGCGCCTGGCGGCGTCGAAATGCGGGCGGTTGAGCGGATGGCAGAGCTTGCCGACGAGGCTCGCCACCGCATCGCGCGTGGTGCGCGTGTCGGCGTCGAGCGTCATCACATGGACGACTTTTTCCGGCAGCGGCACGTCGAGCGGCAGGAAAGTCGTGTCGCTGTCGCCACGCAGCAAAAGGTCAAGCTCATGCAGCTTGCCACGCTTGCGCTCCCAGCCCATCCAGGCCCCTTGCGCCGCGTTGAAGAGGCGGCGGCGATGCAGGATGTAGAAGCGCGGCGCGCCTTCCGTAGGATAGCGAGCGTTGAGACGGGCGATCTCGGCGCGGGCATATTCGAGGATCTCGGTGTCGGCCGCATCGATCTCGATCTTGCTGTCGGGCCAGTCCGACAGCAGCGCGAAATGGATCTCGTCCACCAAATTGGCAAGGTAATGGACTTCGAGGTTGCGGATGTTTTCCTCGACATCGTCGCGCGAGCCGATGAGCGATGGCACAACCACCAGCGTGCGCGCCTCGGGCGGCACACCGTGCCTGTAGTCGTAGCCGATCAGGCGTGTCGGCTTGAGGAAGAGCGAGACAACCGTGTTGAAGAAGGCCAGCGCGCCCTCGCTCGCCGGCACGGCAAACAGCGCCAGCATCAGGACGATCGAGGTCACCGAAAGGCCGAGATTGGCCAACGCGTTGCCGGTGAGGACAAGAAGCAGGGCCGTCAGCGCGAAAACAGGCAGGACGATGCCCAACCATCCGGTCTTGGCGAAGGTCCGCTTGACCGTTTGGCTGATGGTGGGCCGATAGCCGATCGCTTTTTCCAACTCCAGACGGCGCGGACCGACGAGGAAGAAGCCGACATCGGTATGCGCGGACGGAGCCGGGGCGGAATCGTCGCCATCGCCGGCCGATACGTGTTCGCTGGCGGCGTGTTCGCTAGCGGCCTGGCCGGCCAGTTCGATCGCCTTTTCGGCGACGCGGTATTCCGACAGGTTCGAGCGGCGGGCCAGTTCCTCGATCGCGGTGCGGTATTGGTCGCGCGAGAAGAAGTCGAGCGCGGCAAAATCGGTGCGCTCGCGCAGCACGGTATCGATGCGGCTGACGCCTTCGAACCACACCGTCCAGTCGACGTCGTTGATGAGGCGCAGGCCGCGGATAATGTTGCCGGTCGTCACATTGCCGCTGGACAGCGTGTGATGCTCGGAGATGATGATCTCCTCGGCATCGGAACCAGTCTTTTCGAGCTCGCCTTCCAGCCATTCCAGGGCCTTGCCGGCATTCTGCGAGCCATCGCGCAAGCGATAGAGAAGCTGCGTGGCAAAGGTGGTGTCCTGCGCGTGAGCGCTGAAATTGGCCAGGATCGCCTGGCGGTCGGCACTCTCGTCGGTCGCCAGCACCTTGTCGGCCACATCGTTGGCGATCTGGCGCATCTGGCGGGTGCGATTGACCCTGACAGCCAGCCGGCGGAGATTTTCGATCAGCACGAAGCGCAAAAGCGACGGCAGCGCCCAGAGTTCACCGATCTTCAGAGGCTCGACCGACTGAAAACCCTGGACGATGGACTTGAACATGGTCGCCGAGACGGAACTGTCCGAATGCGCCACATAGGTCCAGGCCAGCGCCAGGGCGCGCGGCACGGTGCCGCCGTCAGGCAGTTTCAGCGTCGGCAGCTGACGATAGAAGCGGCGCGGCAGGTCGCGCTTGACCTGGAAAATGGTCTCCTCGACCAGATAATTGTTATCGAGCAGCCATTGCGCGGCGGGGGTGATCGTTTCGCCCTTGGCCTGCGCGGCATTGGTCGAACGGTAGACTTCGAGGATCTTCTTGGCGCTGTCGCGGATGCGGGCTTGGAAATCGAAGGGGATCAGGCCGAACAGGTCGGCGAGATCGCCCTTTGCCAGGCTTTCGCCGAGCAGCCTCAGGCGCTCCTCCGGCAGGAATGTCGACCTTATCGGCTCTTCCGTGATGACCGGGAAGCTCGCGCTTGTCTTCTCGATCTGGGCAGGATTCGTCTGAATATTCATTGAAAATTCCGTAAACGGACACTCAGCGGCGTTACCGCCACGGCAATGGCCCTAAAACCGGTTCAAATGCAATTGGTTGCATCAACCCCTATGCCGAAAGTTTGTTTCCGCACCACGACAGAGCGTCATCTTTCGACCAAACTCAAAGACGAGCGCCCCTCGCTCTCGTCAGGACAGATCGACGGAGAGGATTCGGGCTTTTTCGTGATCCCGGCAGGAGCTTACGCTATATTTCGCCGGCATTGCGATCATGTTTGGAAACAGGCGGTAACCGTTGGCGCGAAAGCGTCAGGCGGCGGTGGTTATCCGGACCACGAACAGCGTCGTATCCCGCGCCGGCTCAACCTTCAGGATGGGAGTCTCCGGCCCGATCAGCAGCGTGTCGAGCGGCCCGAGGCGAATTGACCCAGCCTCGAGGAAAACAGCTTCGCCCTTGTGGCAAAGGATGAAGGTCGAACCGGCCCGGGTCGCGATGTCCACAGGCTGCGAAATCGCCATGCGCTCGACCGAATGCAGCGTGCGGCCGCGGCGCGTCATGACGTTGAGGTCGGTGATCGGGCCGGCGATCAGCGCGGCACTGGTCGGCAGGTCTGCTGGAAAGGCAAAAGGCCCGGAAGCCGGTGTCAGCCGCACCGCGGGCCGGCCGGCGACATCGAGCACGACGCCATCGCCTTCCAGTACCGACAGGGTACGGTCGATGCCGGCAAAGCTGGAGAACGGCCCGCTGCCCTCGACGCGGGCCATCGACACGCGCCAGTCGAACCCGTCAAGGCCGGCGCCGTCGGGCGAGACGGCGATTTCGGTCGTCGTGCCGCCGCCGTTCTTCCACGGCATGACGCGGTAGTCGGCAGCACGAAGAATGCGCATGATTTCAGCCTATCAGCCGAGAATGCCGGGCAAATTGAGCTGGTGCTCCTTGGCGCACTCGATGGCGATGTCGTAGCCGGCATCGGCGTGCCGCATGACGCCGGTGGCCGGATCGTTCCACAGCACGCGCTCCAGGCGCCTGGCGGCGTCCTGGGTACCGTCGGCGACGATGACCATGCCGGCATGCTGGGAAAAACCCATGCCGACGCCGCCGCCATGATGCAGCGACACCCAGGTGGCGCCCGACGCGGTGTTGAGCAGCGCATTGAGCAGCGGCCAGTCGGACACGGCGTCCGAGCCGTCCTTCATCGCTTCCGTCTCGCGGTTCGGCGAGGCGACCGAGCCGGAATCGAGATGATCGCGGCCGATGACGACCGGCGCCTTGAGTTCGCCCTTGGCCACCATCTCATTGAAGGCGAGGCCCAGCCGATGGCGATCGCCGAGACCGACCCAGCAGATGCGCGCCGGCAGGCCCTGGAAGGAAATGCGTTGGCGCGCCATGTCCAGCCAATTATGCAGATGGGTGTTGCCAGGCGTCAGTTCGCGTACCTTGGCGTCGGTCTTGTAAATATCCTCGGGATCGCCGGAGAGCGCGGCCCAGCGGAACGGACCGATGCCGCGGCAGAACAGCGGGCGGATATAGGCCGGCACGAAGCCGGGGAAGGCGAAGGCGTTCTCAAACCCTTCGTCCTTTGCGACCTGGCGGATGTTGTTGCCGTAATCCAGCGTCGGCACGCCGGCGTTCCAGAACGCCACCATCGCCTCGACATGCTCGCGCATCGAAGCGCGGGCAGCCTTCTCGACCGCCTTCGGATCGCTGACGCGCTTCTCGCGCCACTCGGCCATGGTCCAGCCCTTCGGCAGATAGCCGTTGATGGGGTCGTGGGCCGAGGTCTGGTCGGTGACCATATCGGGGCGGATGCCGCGCCTGAACATTTCCGGCACGATCTCTGCCGCATTGCCGAGCAGGCCGACGGACTTCGCCTCGCCGGCCTTGGTCCAGCGCTCGATCATCTCCATCGCCTCGTCGAGCGTCTCGGCCCTCTCGTCGACATAGCGGGTGCGCAGGCGGAAATCGATGGAGTCCGGGTTGCATTCGATGGCCAGGCAGCAGGCGCCGGCCATGACAGCGGCCAGCGGTTGGGCGCCGCCCATGCCGCCGAGGCCGCCGGTCAGGATCCATCTGCCCTTGAGATTGCCGCCATAGTGCTGACGGCCGGCCTCGACGAAGGTCTCGTAGGTGCCCTGCACGATGCCTTGCGTTCCGATGTAGATCCACGAGCCGGCCGTCATCTGGCCGTACATCATCAGGCCCTTTTTATCGAGGTCGTTGAATTTATCCCAGGTCGCCCAGTGCGGCACCAGATTGGAGTTGGCGATTAGCACGCGCGGCGCATCTACGTGGGTGCGGAACACGCCGACCGGCTTGCCCGACTGCACCAGCAGCGTCTCGTCCTCGCCAAGCGTCTTCAGCGAAGCGACGATGCGGTCGAAATCGTTCCAGGTGCGCGCCGCCCGGCCGATGCCGCCATAGACGACCAGTTCGTTGGGGTTTTCGGCGACATCGGGGTCGAGATTGTTCATCAGCATGCGCAGCGGCGCTTCGGTCGTCCAATAGCGGGCGTTGAGCTTGTCGCCGCGCGGCGCACGGACTTCGCGGATGTTGTGGCGAGGGTTGTTCATCATTGTCCCTTTCAGCAAGACGGGCGACGCGTCAGCGCCTTGCCCAGTCGATCGCGGTTTCGAGGATTGTCTTCAGCGTCGCGCGGATCGGCGCTGCATAGGTGGGGTCATAAGGGACCGGCCAGTTCTCCGGCGACCCCTTCTGCGACGGCTCGCGCATATAGCCACGGTTGGAGAGCTCCATCTGCAGCGCATGAACACCGGTCTGCGGCTGGCCGAAGCCGCGGGTGATCGAGCCGCCCTTGAAGCGGCCGTTGACCACCCAGGTCTCGCCGGTCGCGGCGAGGATGGCGGCGACCTTGTCCTGAAGAACGGGATCGGTGCTCTTGCCATCATTGGTGCCGAGATTGAAGACCGGCAGCGTGCCTTCGAACAGGCGCGGCAGCACCGAACGGATCGAATGGCAGTCGTAGAGCACGATCTTTTCATGCATGCCGCGCAGGCGTTCGATCTCGGCCTGCAAGGCGGCATGATAGGGCTTGAAATAGGTCTCGCGACGCTGATCAATCTCGGATGGGGTCGGTTCCTCGCCCATGCGATAAAGCGGATCGCCGTCAAATGTGTCGGTCGGACAAAGTGTGGTCGTGGTCTGTCCGGGATAAAGCGAAACGCCGGACGGATCGCGATTGACGTCGATCACGGTGCGCGAAATGGCGGTGTGCACGACGGTTGCGCCGAGGTCGTTGGCGAAGTCATAGAGCTTGTCGATCCACCAATCGCAATCGCGGCGGCCGAGCCAGGGCGACATCAGCCGGGGCTCGAGGCCAGCGAGGTCGATGCCGGTGTGCGGGATCGACACCAGCAGCGGTGCTGTGCCTCGACTGACGGTGAGCCAGGGTGTGGCGGTCATCACGCCGCTTCCGCAATCGACGGCAGCGCCACCGCGCCGGCAGCCCTGACGGTCGCGCCGCTGCGCACCATGGCGATCGCCTTTTCCATGTCGGGGTGGAAGTGGCGGTCATTGTCGAGATGCGGCACTTCGGCCCGGACCAGCTTGCGCACCGCTTCCAGCGCAGCGCTCGACGCCAGCGGCTGGTGGAAATCGCAGCCTTGCGCGGCGGCCAGCAATTCGATGCCGATCACCGCCGTGGCGTTCTCGACCATGCCGATCAGCCGGCGCGCGCCGTGCGCGGCCATCGAGACGTGGTCTTCCTGGTTGGCCGAGGTCGGGATCGAATCGACGCTGGCCGGATAGGCCTTCTGCTTGTTTTCCGAAACGAGTGCGGCCGCCGTGACCTGCGGGATCATGAAGCCGGAGTTAAGGCCGGGCTTCGGCGTCAGGAAGGCCGGCATGCCGGACAGCGCCGGATCGACCAGCATGGCGATGCGGCGTTCCGACAGCGAGCCGATCTCGCAGACGGCCAACGCGATCATGTCAGCGGCGAAAGCCACCGGCTCAGCGTGGAAATTGCCGCCGGAGAGCGCCGTGTCATCCTCGGCGAAGATCAGCGGATTGTCGGTGACGCCATTGGCTTCGGTGCCGAGCGTATCGGCAGCCTTGCGCAACACGTCGAGCGCGGCGCCCATGACCTGCGGCTGGCAGCGCAGGCAGTACGGATCCTGCACGCGCTCATCGCCGACACGGTGGGATTCGCGGATGGCGCTGCCGGCCATCAGGTTGCGCAGCGCCTCCGCTGTCTCGATCTGACCTCGATGCTTGCGCAGTAGATGAATGCGCGGGTCGAAAGGCGCATCGGAACCCTTGGCGGCATCGGTCGACAGCGCGCCGGCGACCAGCGCCGACTGGTAGAGCACTTCGGCCTCGAACAAAGCGGCGAGCGCGTAGGCGGTCGAAAACTGCGTGCCGTTGAGCAGCGCCAGGCCTTCCTTGGCGCCAAGGGTCACCGGCTCGAGGCCGTGCGAGACGAAGGCGACCTTGGCCGGGAAACGGCCATGCGGGGTAAAGCATTCGCCGACGCCGATCATCACCGCCGTCATGTGCGACAGCGGCGCAAGATCGCCGGACGCGCCGACGGAGCCTTGCGCCGGCACCACCGGGATGACGTCGTTGGCGAGCATCGCTTCCAGCAAATTGATGGTTTCGGGGCGCACGCCGGAGGCGCCCTGCGCCAGGCTGGCAAGTTTCAGCGCCATCATCAGCCGGGCAATTGCAACCGGCATCGCCTCGCCGACGCCGGCGGCGTGCGACAGCACGATGTTGCGCTGCAGAGTCTCGAGATCGCCGGCTGGGATGCGCACGCTGGCCAGTTTGCCGAAGCCGGTGTTGATGCCATAGACCGGCTCACCCTTGGCGACGATCCTGGCGACAGCCTCGGCGCTTGCCTTGATTTTTGGACGGCAGGCCTCGTCCAGCTTCGGCACTGCGCCACGGTAGATGGCGCGCCAGTCGGCCAGCGTCGCATTGCCGGGTTTCAGGGTCAGTTCGGTCATTGTCCTCTCCAGATGCGGGCATGCAACGGGTTGAAGCCCATGCGGTAAACGAGTTCGGCGGGGCGCTCGATTCTCCAGATCGCCAGGTCGGCGGATTTGCCGGATTCCAGCGTGCCGGCCTTGTCGAGAAGGCCAAGCGCCCGCGCGGCCTCGCGGGTGACGCCGGCAAGGCATTCATCGACGGTCAAGCCAAAGAGCGTCGCTGCCATATTCATGGTGAGCAACAGCGAGGTGAGCGGCGAAGTACCGGGATTGCTGTCGGTCGCCACCGCCATCTTCACGCCATGGCGGCGGAACAGCTCGACAGGCGGCTTCTTGGTCTCGCGGATGAAGTAATAGGCGCCGGGCAGGATCGTCGCCACCGTGCCGGCCTTCGCCATCGCGGCAGCGCCTGCCTCATCGGTGTATTCGAGATGATCCGCCGACAACGCACCATAGCTGGCGGCAAGCGCGGCGCCGTGCAGATTCGAAAGCTGGTCGGCATGGAGTTTCACCGGCAGCCCAAGCGCTTTCGCCTTGTCGAAGACGCGCGCCATCTGCTCCGGCGAAAAGGCGATGCCCTCGCAAAAACCATCGACGGCATCGGCAAGTTTCTCAGCGGCGACGTCCGGCAGGATCGTGCCGGCGACGAGATCGATGAAGGCGTCCTTGTCACCCTGGGCTTCGGGCGGCAGCGCGTGCGCGGCAAGGCACGTTGTGCGGACAGTGACGGGGCGCTCATTGGCCAGCCGGCGGGCGGCACGCAATGACTTCTTCTCACTATCGAGATCGAGGCCGTAGCCCGATTTGACCTCGACCGTCGTGACGCCTTCGGCCATCAGCGCATCGAGGCGCGGCAGCGTCTGGGCAACGAGCTCATCCTCGCTTGCCGCGCGCAGCGACTTGACCGAAGACACAATGCCGCCGCCGGCGCGGGCGACTTCCTCATAGGTGGCACCTGCCAACCGCATCTCGAATTCGTTGGCGCGGTTGCCGGCATAGACAAGATGCGTGTGGCAATCGATCAGGCCCGGCGTGATCCAGCGGCCCTCGCAATCGACGGTCTCGGCGCCCTGCCCCGCCGAAGCCGGCATGTCCGCTTCGGCGCCCGCATAAACAATGAGACCATCGCGCGCGGCGATCGCGCCTTTCTCGACAATGCCGAGACCAGCCACACCGTCGGCCATGGTCGCCAGGCGCGCATTGCGCCAGACACGATGGCCGCTCTTCCCGTTTGCTCCACCCATCATCTTTTCCATTTGAAAGGATGGCAATTATGTATATACATATTGAAACGCGACGCAAGTGGTCTCGTCGCCCAGGCATGCAGATTTGGAGACGGACGTGACGGCGATCTTTGCGGAACAGGCGCTGCTGCCCGAGGGCTGGCAAGGCAATGTCAGGATCGCGCTCGATGGCGGCCGCATCGCCACAGTCCAAGCAGACGCAGTTCCGCAGGCCGGCGACGAGCGCTGCGCCATTCTCGTGCCCGGCATGCCCAATCTGCACAGCCACGCCTTCCAGCGCGGCATGGCCGGCCTGGCTGAGCTTCGCGGCCCCTCCGCCGACAGTTTCTGGAGCTGGCGCGAGGTTATGTACCGCTTCGCGCTATCGATGACGCCCGATCAGGTCGAGGCGGTCGCCGCGCAGCTCTATGTCGAGATGCTGGAGGCCGGTTTTTCCCGCGTCGGCGAATTTCACTATCTGCACCACGACCGCGACGGAAACCCTTACGCCAATCTTGCCGAGATGGCAGAGCGCATCGCCGCCGCCGCCGCCGAAACGGGCATCGGCCTGACGCTGCTGCCGGTGTTTTACGCGCACTCCTCTTTCGGCGGAGCGGCTCCGAACGAAGGCCAAAGGCGATTCATCAACGATGTGAATCGTTTCTCCCGTCTTGTTGAGAAGTCCAGCGAATCGGTTCGCGCGTTGAATCAGGCTGTCGTCGGCGTCGCCCCGCACAGTCTGCGCGCCGCCACACCGGAGGACTTGACCCAAGTTGCTGCTTTGGCGCCGGATGGGCCGATCCACATCCACGTCGCCGAACAGGTGAAGGAGGTTGAGGACTGTCTCGCCTGGTCCGGCGCGCGCCCGGTCGAATTCCTGCTGGCCAAAGCCGAGGTCGACCAGCGCTGGTGCCTGATCCACGCCACCCATATGACCGATGCGGAGACGATCGCCATGGCCAGGAGCGGGGCCATCGCCGGGCTTTGCCCGATCACCGAGGCCAATCTCGGCGACGGCACGTTTGCCGCGCCGCTTTTCAGGGAGCATGGCGGCCGCTTCGGTATCGGCTCCGATTCCAACGTGCTGATAGGCCTGCCGGATGAGTTGAGGCAGCTCGAATATTCGCAGCGTCTCGCCCACCGCGCCCGCAATGTGCTGGCCGTGGCCGGTGGCTCGACCGGGCGAGCGCTGTTCGATGCCGCGCTCGATGGCGGCAGCCAAGCGCTCGGCGCCGGCGCCTCGCAGATCGCCGCCGGTGGTCCGGCTGATTTCGTCTCGCTCGACGCCGGCCATCCTTCGCTGGCGGGCAAGACGGGCGACGCCATCCTCGATGCCTGGATATTCGCCAATGGCAGCACCATCGATTGCGTATGGGTGCACGGCAAAAAGCAGGTCAGCGGCGGCAGGCATGCCAAGCGCGCGGCAATCGCCGAGCGATTCCGCAAAGTCATGACCGACCTGTCGCAGAATTGAAGCAGGACGTTTGATGAGCTTGATCGAAGCAGATGATGTTGACGGCGCAGAGAGCATCTCGCTGCATCAGCGCATCCTGTCCGACATCAGGGAAAAGATCCTGTCGGGCGCCTGGGCGCCCGGACATCGCATTCCGTTCGAGCACGAACTGACGACCGAATACAATTGCTCGCGCATGACCGTGAACAAGGCGCTGTCGCAGCTGGCCAAGGCCGGGCTGATCGAACGCCGCCGCCGCTCGGGCAGCTTCGTCCGCCGGCCGCAGTCGCAGGCAGCGGTGCTGGAACTTCACGACATCAGGATCGAGGTCGAGGCGCTTGGCCTGCCCTACCGCTACGAGCGGCTGGAACAGCTGAAGCGCCGCAGCAACGCGGAGGACAGAGCGCTGCTCGGGCTGTCCGCCGCAGGGTCGGTGCTATGGGTCGAAGGCCTGCATTTTGCCGGCGAACGGCCATTCGCGCTCGAGCAGCGGCTGATCAATCTTTCCGCGGTTCCGGAAGCCGGCGACGAAGAGTTTCTGGAAATCGCCGCCGGCCCCTGGCTGATCGGCCGCGTACCATGGAGCGAGGCCGAGCACCGCATCCGTGCCATGGCCGCCAATGAGGCTATCTCCGACGCGCTCGACATCGATCCGGGCGCGCCTTGCCTGGTGGTCGAGCGCCGTACCTGGAGCGCTGAACGCCCGGTTACGCATGTGCGTTTTATCTATCCGGCGGAAAGCCACACGCTGGTGGCAAGATTCACGCCATCGCAGGGGTGAGTGCCGCTTACCCTCCCCCTTGTGGGGAGGGTCGCTGCGAAGCAAAGGGGTGGGGCGGCGCCAGCCCCCACCCGGACCTGCGGTCCGACCTCCGCACAAGGGGGAGTTAGAAGGCCGGCCGTGCCTTAAATCGCCGCCGTGACAATAATCTCGACCAGATATTCCGGGCCGGCAAGCTTGGCTTCGCCGGTGGCGCGGGCGGGGGTGTGGCCCTGCGGCACCCACTTGTCCCATTCAGAATTCATCTCGGCGAAGGTACCCATGTCGGCCAGCCAGATGATCGCCTGAACGATCTTGGTCTTGTCGGTTCCGGCCTTGGCCAGCAAGTCGTCGATGGTCGTCAGGATGTCGCGGGTCTGCGAGGCGACGTTGCCTCCGGGCTCGCCGACCTGGCCGGCCAGATAGACGGTGTTGCCGTGGATGACAATCTGGCTCATGCGCGGGCCAACATCGATGCGACGAATGCTCATGGGAGGTTCCTTCCTGTTATGGGTTGCGACTGTTTAGAGTTGCGGTTCGCTTGGGGCAAGGCCGCCGGCGCCAAATCCCCTTGGACCAGTACGCAAAGGACTCGGCAAATTGAGCCGCCGGTCGCAATTCCGCCCGATTGGCTTGTTGACTAATGTAATAACATCACATATCCAATCGGCGCTTGCCCGCGGCCGGATTTCGCTGCTCCACGGAACGACATGACCCAGACCTGCCTGACATTCCGTGACCTGACGCTGGGCTATAACAGCCACCCGGCGATCCACCATCTCGAGGGCACGATCCGCAAGGGTTCGCTGACCGCCGTTGTCGGCGCCAACGGCTCCGGCAAGTCGACGCTGATGAAGGGCATTGTCGGCGTGCTGAAGCCGATGGCCGGCGAGGTTGTTCGCGCGCCAGGCGTGCGCGCCGCCTACCTGCCGCAGCAATCGGAACTGGACCGTTCGTTCCCGGCGCGCGTCGTCGACCTGGTGTCGCTCGGTCTCTGGCCAAAGCGCGGCATGCTCGGCCGCTACACATCAGAGGATCGCGCGGCGGTCAGCCAGGCGCTGATGGCGGTCGGCCTTGGCGGCTTCGAGAAGCGGCCGATCGACACGCTGTCGGGCGGCCAGCTGCAGCGCACGCTGTTTGCCCGCGTGCTGTTGCAGGATGCCGACCTGATCCTGCTCGACGAACCGTTCAATGCCGTCGATGCCAAGACGGTCGGCGACTTGATCGCCCTGATCAAGCGCTGGCATGGCGAGGAACGCACCATCATGGTCGTCGTCCATGATCTCGATCTGGTGCGGCAGAATTTTCCCGAGACCTTGCTGCTTGCCCGCCAGCCGATCGCCTGGGGCGAAACGCGCGAGACGCTGAAGTCGGAAAACCTGCTGCGCGCCCGTCGCTTCCATGAAGCCTGGGAGGAGAACGCGCCCTGGTGCGAACCCGACGAGCACGGTCATGACCATGCCCATGGCCACGATCATCATGGCAACGATCACGACCATCACCATGGCGCCGGGCCGAGGGCTGCCTGATGGACGCGCTCTACGGTCTGTTCATCGCACCGTTCGCCGATTTCGGTTTCATGCAGCGGGCGCTGTTCGGCTCGCTGATGCTGTCGCTCGGCGCCTGCCCGATCGGCGTCTTCCTGATGCTGCGGCGCATGAGCCTGTCGGGCGACGCCATGGCGCACGCCATCCTGCCGGGTGCGGCCGCCGGCTTCCTGCTCTACGGGCTGGAAATCCTGCCGATGACCATTGGCGGCCTGATCGCCGGCATCATCGTCGCGCTCGGCGCCGGTGCCGTCTCGCGCTTCACCATCCAGCGCGAGGACGCCTCGATGGCGGCCTTCTACCTGATTTCTCTGGCCATCGGCGTGCTGATGGTGTCGATCCGCGGCTCCAGCGTCGATCTCATGCATGTGCTGTTCGGCACGGTGCTGGCGCTCAACAATGAGGCGCTGACGCTGATCGGCGGCATCGTCACGGTGACGCTGGTCAGCCTCGCCATCTTCTGGCGGGCGCTGGTCGCTGAATGCCTCGATCCGCTGTTCCTGCGGTCGGTCAGCCGGATGGGCAGCCCGGTGCACTTCATCTTCCTTGGTCTCGTCGTGCTCAACCTCGTTGGCGGCTTTCAGGCGCTCGGCACGCTTCTGTCGGTCGGACTGATGATGCTGCCGGCAGCAGCAGCCCGCTTCTGGACCGTGCGCGTCGAGCCGATGTGCGTACTGGCCGTGCTGATCGGCTTTGCCTCCTGCGTCGCCGGACTGCTTCTGTCCTATCACGCCTCGCTGCCGTCCGGCCCGGCCATTATCCTGTCGGCCGGCGTCGTCTACTTCGCCTCGATCCTGTTCGGCACGCGCGGCATTCTGCGCGCCCGCATCATCCATCACCGTCACAGAACGGCCTGATCCCCCGCCCCTCGAAAGGAGACCCCGCCTATGCTGAGATCCATCCGTGCCGTCCTGGCGATGAGCGTTATAACATTAACCACCCTTGGCGCATCGTCGGCTTTCGCGGCGCCGCTGAAAGTGGTCGCCAGCTTCACCGTCATTGCCGATTTTGCCAGAAATGTCGGCGGCGATCGTGTCGACATCACCACCATCGTCGGGACGGATGGCGACGCCCATGTCTATGAGCCGAGCCCGGCCGACGCGGTCGCCATGGCCAAGGCCGATATCGTTCTGGTCAACGGCCTGCATTTCGAAGGCTTTCTGCAGCGGCTGGTCGATGCCAGCGCCACCAAGGCCTCGATCGTCACCTTGACCAAGGGCGTGACGCCGATCGACTTCAAGCCCGAATTCGCCGACGCCGATGCGGCCGAGGGCGCCGGCACCGGCGGCGGCAAGACGGTGACCGACCCGCATGCCTTCCAGTCGATCGCTAATGCCAAGATCTATGTGAAGAACATCGCCGAGGCTTTCTGCGCGGCCGACAGCGAGGGCTGCGTCAGCTACCAGTCCAATGCCGCCGCCTACACCAAGAAGCTCGACGCGCTGGAAGACGAAGTAAAGGCGGCGATCCAGCCGATCCCGGAGGCCAAGCGCGTCGTCATCACCTCGCATGATGCCTTCGGCTACTTCGAACACGAATACGGCCTGACCTTCCTCGCCCCGCAAGGCATTTCGACCGATTCCGAACCGTCGGCCGCCGATGTCGCCAAGCTGGTCGAGCAGGTCAAGCAGCACAAGGCGGCGGCGATCTTCGTCGAAAACATCACCAACCCGCGCCTGATCGAACAGATCGCCAGCGAAACCGGCATCAAGGTGGGCGGCACGCTCTATTCGGATGCGCTGTCACGGCCCGATGGCCGGGGTTCGACCTATATCGACATGATGCACAACAACATCCGTCAGATCAAAGGTGCCATCCTCGGCAGCTGAGGAGCGCCGCTCTCGGAAAGGCAAAGCCGGTCTCCGCCTTTTTCGGCCGAGGACTTCCGGCCCGACCTGTGGCGCGGTCTGCCCGATCCGTTCCCAGACTGGGCGGCTTGAGTTGGAATCCTCGCCGGAAACGTCTATCTCTGCAGAACGATTTCCGCTGGCGGATTGCCGGCTACGTCGGGGAGTGGCAAGACTCCCCGCAAATCAGATTGCGAGGATGCTGCGATGGAATACCGTGAAATCAGCGACGACTATTCGGTCTCTGGCCAGATCCAGCCCGAAGATGTCGCTGCCATCAAGGAAGCCGGTTTCAAGAGCGTCATCTGCAACCGGCCGGATGACGAGCAGCCCGGCCAGCCTTCGGCCAAAAGCATCGGATCGGCGGTCGAAGCCGCCGGTCTCGCTTTCCGCTACATCCCGGTGATCAGCGGCCAGATCACCGCAGAGAATGTCGAGGACCAGGCCGAGGCGCTGGACGAATTGGAAGGTCCGGTGTTCGCCTATTGCCGTTCCGGCGCGCGTTGCACGAATCTGTACGGGCTGATCCAGCAGTCGAAAGGGTGACCCAGTCGGTGTCGATCATCTCGCTCATCAATCTAAAAGTTGATTCAAAGGGCTTTTAATATCGCTGCGTAAGCACCAGCCAGAACAGCGGAAGCTGCGTCCTTGAAGATACGAAAATCTGCGTCATGAGCCGTTTCGCGCTCAAAAGTGTCATGCCAACTGGACTGCGTGGCTACGATTACTGGACAATCGATCTCTGGAAATTGGTCCGCCGTGATGTCTGCTATAACGCCTTCGCCTTCGATCCACGCATGGGAGATGCGGTCCGGTCCGTCGCCTCTCATGCCGCAGACATAGGAAAAATTGCCGGCGCCACGTTCGTTCAAGAAAGTTCCTAGGAGCAGTGAGGCGTCTCCACAGCTTCCAGCTGGAAAGTCTCGAAATTGCACCGGCAAAGCCTCCTGGTCGCAACGTTCAAGGGCCGCTCGAAATTCTATCGCTAGCTGTTTGATCGCGTCGATATCCAAAACTGCACCAATCCGCAGATAACGTTATATCGGCAATGCGCCGGTTTCCTTCAGCGTCTCCAGCACGATCGCCGTCTTCACATGCTGCACGGATTCGTGTGGCAGGAGCACGCCGTTGACGAATTCCGACAGCGACTTCAGGTCGGGTGTCACCACCTTCAGGATGTAGTCCATCTCGCCGGTCAGCGCGTGCGCCTCCTGCACTTGCGGCAGCCGCGCCACCAGTTCGCCGAAGCGTCGCGCATTATCGCGGTTGTGGGTGGCCAGGGTCACCGAGATGACGTTGACCAGCGAGAAGCCAAGCTTGTCGCGGTCGAGCACCGCCCGATAACCCTTGATGTAGCCGTCCTCTTCGAGCCGCTGGCGGCGGCGCGAGCATTGCGAGGCCGATAGGTTTACCCGCTCCGAGAGATCGTTGTTGGTCAACCGCGCATCGCCCTGCAGGAGCGCCATTATCTTGCGGTCAAATTGGTCAATGCGCGTCTCATCCATGGTTTTGTCTCTCAGCATGCATGCTTCACGCATGACATCATCATTTCAAGCGTTTGAATGCAAGCACCACGCGCCGGCTCCGCGCTATGATGGCTTCAGATGGCCTTTTCAGGCCAAGCCAGCTTTGGAGGAATGCCATGGGTCCCTTCCCGCACGACGCCCCGCCCGCCAAGATCAGCAAGGACAATCCTGCCGGCACCGATGGTTTCGAGTTCGTCGAATTTGCGCATCCGGAGCCGCGGAAGCTCGCCGAACTGTTCACCCGCATGGGCTATGCGGCGGTGGCCAGGCATCGCGCCAAGGACATCACCGTCTGGCGCCAGGGCGACATCAACTATGTCGTCAATGCCGAGCCGGGCTCGCATGCGATGAAGTTCGCCGACAAGCACGGCCCGTGTGCCGCCTCGATGGCCTGGCGCGTGGTCGACGCCAAGCACGCCTTCGACCACGCCGTCTCGAAGGGCGCCACGCCTTACGAAGGTGACGACAAGGCGCTCGACGTGCCGGCGATATCAGGCATCGGTGGTTCGCTGCTCTATTTCATCGACGCTTATGGCAAGAAGGGCTCGGCCTATGACGCCGAATTCGAATGGCTCGGCGCGCGCGATCCGCGGCCGCAAGGGGTTGGCTTCTATTATCTCGACCACCTGACCCACAATGTCTATCGCGGCCAGATGGACAAGTGGTGGGATTTCTACCGCGAACTGTTCGGCTTCAAGCAGATCCATTTCTTCGACATTGACGGCAAGATCACCGGCCTAGTCAGCCGCGCCATCACCTCGCCCTGCGGCAAGATCCGCATTCCGCTCAACGAATCCAAGGACGAGACCAGCCAGATCGCCGAGTATCTGAAGAAGTACAATGGCGAGGGCATCCAGCACATCGCGGTCGGCACCGACGAGATCTATGCCGCCACCGACAAGCTGGCCGCCAACGGGCTGAAGTTCATGCCGGGCCCGCCGGAGACCTATTACGACATGTCCTACGCCAGGGTGAACGGCCATGACGAGCCGATCGAGCGGATGAAGAAACACGGCATCCTGATCGACGGCGAAGGTGTGGTCGATGGCGGCGTGACCAAGATCCTGCTGCAGATCTTTTCCAAAACCGTGATCGGCCCGATCTTCTTCGAATTCATCCAGCGCAAGGGCGACGAAGGCTTTGGCGAAGGCAATTTCCGCGCACTGTTCGAATCGATCGAGCAGGACCAGATCAAGCGCGGAGTGATCAAGGTGGACGGCAAGGCGGCGTAGGACCGACCCAATCAGCCTTCTTGCGGCGCGATCAATTATGACCTAAATTATGGTCATAAAGGATCGAACCATGAATGTTTCCATCGCCGAGGCCAAGGCTAAATTGTCGGAACTCGTCAGCCGCGCGGAAGCCGGCGAGGAGATCGTACTCACGCGCCACGGCAAGGTGGCCGCGCGAATCGTACCGCCGGCAGTGGCCGAACCCCTGCCGCGAATCGGCGCCTTGAAAGGCAAGATTTGGATTGCGGACGATTTTGACGAACTCGGTCCCGAGTGGGACGAGTACGTGAAATGATCGCCGGCACGTTTCTCGCCGACACCCATATCATCCTCTGGTCGATTTCAGACGATCGACGTCTAAGCGAGCAACACCGCGCTATCCTGGCTTCTGAAGCGGTGGTGTTCGCGAGCGCGGCAAGTGTTTGGGAAATTGCCATCAAGCGTTCGATCGGAAAGCTCAACGTGCCGGATGATCTGCCGACACTGCTTCCAAGGATGCAATTTCAGCCACTCGCCGTAACTCTCCAGCATGCGAACGCCGTCAGCGGCCTACCCCACCACCATGGTGATCCGTTCGACAGACTGCTGATTGCGCAGGCGCAGGTGGAGAACCTGATCATCCTGACCTCCGACCCGCATTTTGCCCACTACAAGGTCGCTCTGGCCTGATTGGCGAAAAACCGGCCTCACAACCCCAGCCGCTCAACCTCTTCCTCCCTCAGCTTGATGTCGTAGTCGAGCAAAAACTCGTCCAGTTGCGGTGGCACAACCGATGTGCCGGACAGCATGGCGTGCACCTGGCCGCGGTGGTGGATGTCGTGCAGGAAGACATGGGCGAGGATGTCGCCGATCCTTTCAAGGATCATGCCGTCCTCGCGCCGGTCGGTGATGACACGGCGATCGAGATCGGCTTCCGACAGGCCATCGCAGAAGGCGATCAGCCGCCGGTCCGCGGCCACCTGAGCGGCAAACAGCGGCCGCGGTTCGTCGAAGGGCACAAAATCATCATGGGCCGCGGCGCCGACGCCGCCCTCTTCGAGAAAATCGAGATAGAGATAGTCGACCGCGAGGATGTGGTTGAGCGTTGCCTTGATCGACGGGAAAAAGCTGGTGCGCTCGGCCTCGAACTCACCCGGCTTGAGCGCGAGCACGGCGCGATAGAGCCGGTCGTTCGACCAGAGATTGTTGCCGGCCATGCGGCGTAGATGATCCAGAAGATTCACCGCTGAAATCTCCGTATCCCCTATTCCTGGTATTTCTCGACCTTCTGCTCGATGGCGCCGAAGATCGAATGGCCCGTACTGTCTTTCATCTCGATGCGCACCGTGTCACCAAAGCGCAGGAACGGCGTCCTGGGCTCGCCATTCTCAATGGTCTCTATCATGCGCAGCTCGGCGATGCAGGAATAGCCGGCGCCGCCAGCCGAGACAGGCTTGCCCGGCCCGCCGTCGAGCTTGTTGGAGACCGTGCCCGAGCCGATGATGGTGCCTGATGCCAGCGGCCTTGTGCGGGCGGCATGGACGATCAGCGCCGGAAAATCGAAGGTCATGTCGACGCCGGCATCGGCGCGGCCGAACGGCTTGCCGTTGAGGTCGGCAAGCAGCGGCAGGCTGACCTTGCCGCCATCCCAGGCGTCGCCCAGCTCATCCGGCGTCACCGCCACCGGCGAAAAAGCCGAGGACGGTTTTGATTGGAAAAAGCCGAACCCCTTGGCCAGTTCCGGCCCGGTGAGCGCGCGCAACGTGACATCGTTGACCAACATGACCAACCGGATCGCGGCACGCGCTTCATCAAGGCTTGCGCCCATCGGCACATCGTCGACGATGACGGCGACTTCGCCCTCCATGTCGATGCCGAAGGCTTCGTCGGCCATGCGGATCGGATCGCGCGGCGCAATGAAGGAGTCCGAGCCGCCCTGGTAGATCAGCGGGTCGGTCCAGAAGCTCGCCGGCATCTCGACGCCACGCGCTTTGCGCACCAGCTCGACATGGTTCACATAGGCGGAACCGTCAGCCCATTGATAGGCGCGCGGCAACGGCGAATGCGCGTCGTGTTCGTGAAACCGGGCTGACGGCACCGCATTGTTTTCCAGCGATTCCGCTATCGTGCCGAGATGCGGCGAGACCCTGCGCCAATCGTCGAGTGCCGCCTGCAGCGTGCGCGCCAGGAACGAGGCATCGGTGTACTGCGTCAGGTCGCGCGAGACGACGACGAGTTTCCCGTCGCGCGTCCCGTCCTTCAATGTGGCAAGCTTCATGCGGTTTCCTCTCCTTGTGCAGCTTTCACACTGCTTAGTTTCTTTGTCTTGCGCATGATCTTTTCCAAAAACCGGTGTCCACTTTTCGGGATCATGCTAGCGCCACAACAAGGCCGTCGCGGCAGATCGTCAAGTCGCCGGCCCATGTTTTCCTGACAGCGGCAAGCCAGTCGGCCTCGCCGATCTCGGGATCGTCGGCGGGAATGAGGTGGTTGAGCACCAGCTTCTTCACGCCGGCATCGCTGGCGATACGCCCGGCCTCTTCGGCAAGACTGTGGCTGGCGAGCAGATGTTCCTTGAGCCGAGCGCCATTACCGGTTCTGGCAACCAGCCGCTCGATGCCCTCCTCCAGCATGGCTTCATGGACGAGAATGTCGGCATCCTTGGCGAAGTCGGCGAGCGGTGGGAAGAAAGCCGTATCGGCGGAAAAGACCACGCTTTTGCCGCCTTGGTCGAAGCGCAGGGCAAAACAGTCAGTCACCGGCGGGTGATCGACGCGAAGCGCCGTCACCTTCAGGCCGCGTTGGTCGAGCACATGGCCCTCGGCGAATTCGCTGACCGAAACCAGTTCGCGAATATCAGGCCGGCCCTCATCGACGATGCGGATTTCGATGTCGAACTCCATCGCCTGACAGAAGCGCCGCCAATAATGGCCGGTGCCGGGCGGGCCAAGAACGTTGACCGGCGTCGCCAGCCCCGCTGTCCAGGCGGTGTGGACCAGCGATCCGAGTTCCAGCACGTGGTCGGAATGCAGATGGGTGATGAAGATCAGGTCGAGCGCCTTCAGGCTGATCCCGGCATCGACCAGACCGCGCGTCACGCCGAGCCCGCAATCGACGACGATGGCCCGCCCACCGACCTCAAGCAGCGATGAACTCGGCCACGGTCCGCCTGGCCGCAGCGCCGGGCCGCCCTTCGAGCCCAGCAGCACCAGCCGGTCCGGCATTGGCTTGCCGCTCAAGACCAGTCGCCCTCGGGCGTGCCATTGAAGCGCTTCTTCAGGTCGGCCCAGCAGTCGATGTAATTATCCTGCCGGGTTTCCAGTTCGGCGCCGTAGCGGGTCAGCATCTGCGGGAAACGGGTCTCGAACATGAAGGCCATTGTGTTGTCGAGCTTGACGGGTTTCAGCTCCGCGCGCGAGGCCTTTTCGAAGCCAGGCGCATCCGGGCCATGGGCCAGCATCAGATTGTGCAGGCTGATGCCGCCGGGAACGAAGCCTTCCTCCTTGGCATCGTACTGGCCGTGGATCAGCCCCATGAACTCGCTCATGATGTTGCGGTGATACCAGGGCGGACGGAACGTATCTTCCGCCACCAGCCAACGCGGCGGGAAGATGACGAAGTCGATGTTGGCGGTGCCTTCCTCGCCGCTCGGCGCCGTCAGCACGGTGAAGATCGATGGATCGGGGTGATCGAACAGGATGGCGCCGACCGGCGAAAAGGTTGCCAGATCATATTTGTAGGGCGCGTAGTTGCCATGCCAGGCGACGACGTCGAGCGGCGAGTGGCCGATCTCGGTGGCGTGGAAATTGCCGCACCATTTCACGATCAGCCGGCACGGCGTTTCCTTCTCCTCGAACCAGGCGCAGGGCGTCTTGAAGTCGCGCGGATTGGCCAGGCAATTGGCGCCGATCGGGCCGCGGTCGGGCAAGGTCAGCTTGGCGCCGTAGTTTTCGCAGACATAGCCGCGCACTTCAGCATCGATCAGCTCGACCTTGAAGACCAGGCCGCGCGGCAGCACGGCGATCTCGCCGGGCCGAAGCTCGATGACGCCCATTTCGGTGACGAAACGCAGGGCGCCGACCTGCGGCACGATAAGCAGCTCGCCGTCGGCGTTGAAGAAATGATCGTCAGCCATCGAGCGGTTGGCGACATAGACATGGGCCGCCATGCCCGTTTGCCCAAGCACATCGCCAGCCGTGGTGATGCTGCGCATGCCCTGAATGAAATCGGTCGGCTCCTTCGGCATCGGTACCGGGTTCCAGCGATACTGGCCAAGCGTCAGCTCATGATCGCCGACATTGGGCGCGCTCTTCCACAGCGGATAGTTAGCCGGCTTGAAGCGGCCGGTGTGCTTGACGCTCGGCCGGATGCGATAGAGCCAGGAGCGCTCGTTGGTGCCACGCGGCGCGGTAAAGGGCGAACCGGAAAGCTGCTCGGCATAGAGGCCGTAGGCCGACCGCTGCGGCGAGTTCCGGCCTTGCGGCAGTGAGCCGGGCAAAGTCTCGGTCTCAAAATCGTTGCCGAAACCCGGCATGTAGGAAAAGGCCATCCGATCCTCCCTGATTCCGGCTCCAAGCTTCACAAAGCCCAGTCTGCCGATGATATTGACCAAACTGGTTTCATTTGTAACCATCGAAAATGTAACTATCAACGGCCACGGCACGTCATGGAACCCGACATTCTCGAGCTTGAAAGCTTCCTGCCCTACCGCCTCTACCGGCTTGCCGATGCCGTCAGCCGCGAGTTCTCCAGGATCTACCGGGATCGCCACGGCCTGACGCGACCGGAGTGGCGCACGCTTTCAGGGCTCGGCCAGCGCGGCACGATGACGGCGACCGAACTCGGCGAGCAGTCGGCCATGCACAAGACCAAGGTCTCGCGCGCGGTGGCCGAACTCGAGCGGCGGCGCTGGCTGACGCGCACGCCCGACGAAAATGATCGCCGGGTCGAGCACCTTGCACTGACCAAAGCGGGGCTTGCGGCCTATCGCGAGATGGTGCCGCTGGCGAAGGCGTTTGAAAGGGAATTGCTGGCTAGGCTGAGCCACAAGGAGCGGGCCGCGATTGTCAGCGGAGTGGCCGCCCTGGAGGAGGCCTTGGAAGGAAAGTAGCTGATAGGCTGAAGGGACAGCGAAGGACTCGACGTCTCTATCGATACGTCTCACCAGTCCATCACCACCTTGCCCGAACTGCCGCTCCGCATGGCATCGAAGCCGGTCTGGAAGTCGTCGATGCCGATGCGGTGCGTGATCAGACCCGAAACATCCAGCGGCCCCTGCACGAGTGCGATCATCTTGTACCAGGTCTCGAACATTTCGCGGCCGTAGATGCCCTTGAGATGCAGCATCTTGAAGATGACCTTGTTCCAGTCGATCTCGAAGCCGGTCGGCGCAATGCCCAGAATGGCGATCTTGCCGCCATTGTTCATGGTGTCGATCATGTCGCGGAAGGCCGGGGCGGCGCCCGACATTTCGAGGCCGACGTCAAAGCCCTCGGTCATGCCGAGCGCCGGCATGACGTCGCGCAGCTTTTCCTTCGAGGCGTCGACGACATGCTGGACGCCGAGCTTTTTCGCCAGCGCCAGCCGTACCGGGTTGATGTCGGTGATGACCACTTTTCGCGCGCCCACGCATTGGGCGACGAGCGCGCCCATGATGCCGATCGGCCCTGCGCCGGTGACCAGAACGTCCTCGCCGACAAGATCGAAGGACAGTGCCGTATGCACCGCATTGCCCAGGGGGTCGAAGATCGCCGCGATCTCGTCCGGCACGTCGTCGGGGATCGGCACGACATTGTGCTGCGGGATCGCCAGATATTCGCCGAAGGCGCCGGGACGATTGACGCCGACGCCGAGGGTGTTGCGGCACAGATGCCCTCGCCCCGCGCGGCAGTTGCGGCAGTGGCCGCAGACGATGTGGCCCTCGCCAGAGACGCGCTGGCCGACCTTGTATTCGGTGACCGCGGCGCCGAAATCGGCCACCGTGCCGACAAACTCATGGCCGGTCACCATCGGCACCGGCACGGTCTTCTGTGCCCACTGGTCCCAATTGTAGATATGCACGTCGGTGCCGCAGATCGCCGTCTTCTTCACTTTGATCAGCACGTCGTTGGGGCCGATCTCCGGCACCGGCACCTCTTCCATCCAGATGCCTGGTTCGGCCTTGGCCTTCACCAGAGCCTTCATCATGTTCGACATTCTTTTGTCCCTTGAATCTCTTGATCCGGAATCGCTTTTCGGCGCTGGCCGCTCACGAAATCACGCCCAGCTCCCTGCCGACCGCGCCGAAGGCCTCGACCGCCCTGTCGATATCGGCACTGGAATGCGCCGCCGACATCTGCGTGCGGATACGCGCCTGGCCCTTCGGCACCACCGGGAAGGAAAAGCCGATGACATAGATGCCGCGCTTCAGCATGCGCGCCGCCATCTCCTGCGCCAGCGTCGCCTCGCCCAGCATCACCGGTATGATAGGATGATCGGCCCCGGCGAGCGTGAAGCCGAGTTTGCCCATCTGCGACCTGAACCGCGCCGCATTGGCATAGAGGCGCTCGCGCAAGGCATCGCCATTGCGGATCAGCTCGAAGACCTTGATCGAGGCGCCGGCGATCGCCGGCATCAGCGTGTTGGAGAACAGATAGGGTCGCGAGCGCTGGCGCAGCCAGTCGACCACTTGCCTCTTGCCCGAGGTGTAGCCGCCGGACGCGCCGCCGAGCGCCTTGCCCAGCGTACCGGTGATGATGTCCACCCTGCCCTCGACGCCGCAATGCTCGGCCGAGCCGCGGCCTTGTCTGCCGACGAAGCCGACAGCATGGCTGTCGTCGACCATGACCATCGCATCGTATTTGTCGGCGAGGTCGCAGACACCCTTCAGGTTGGCGATGATGCCGTCCATCGAAAACACGCCGTCGGTGGCGATCAGCCGGAAGCGGCAATCCCTGGCTTCCTGCAGCCGCGCCTCGAGATCGGCCATGTCGTTGTTGGCATAACGGAAGCGCTTGGCTTTCGACAGCCGGACGCCATCGATGATCGAGGCATGGTTCAGCGCATCCGAGATGATCGCGTCTTCCTCGCCAAGCAGCGTCTCGAACAAGCCACCATTGGCGTCGAAGCAGGAGCCATAGAGGATGGTGTCTTCCAGGCCAAGGAAGGATGAGATCGTCGCTTCGAGTTCCTTGTGTTCCTCCTGCGTGCCGCAGATGAAGCGCACCGACGCCATGCCGTAGCCATAGCGGTCCAGAGCCTGCGCGGCCGCCTTTCGCAGGTCGGCGCTATCGGCGAGGCCGAGATAGTTGTTGGCGCAGAAGTTCAGCACCTTCTCGCCGCCGACCTCGATCTGCGCAGACTGCATCGAGGAAATCACCCGCTCTGACTTGTAGAGGCCGGCCGATTTGAGCCCGGCGAGCTCGCTGTCGATATGGGAGAGAAAAGCTGCGGTCATGATCGGGCCTCGTTTGACGTGGCCAGGACTGTCGTCCCGCCCGCGCAAAAAATCCATCGCAAAAGCGACGGGATGGGGTGGCCGGGCAGCATCGGATGAGACGCACGGGCACAGCCCAGGCCACCAGTTGGGAACACTCGCGGCAACCAATGTTCAAATGCGGGCCGGCGGCGAAAGGAGCCGATAACCATTTCGCAATCTTTCGGCGTCTTCCCCTTGCCGTCAGGCTGTCGGTTTCCAGTCCTGTTAACGTTTGCGGTTCAATGGTGGTCATACAGGAATCCGTTGGCGAGAGGACCGCCCCCGAACATGTCGCAGCAGCCGGTGCAAACCGTTTCAGGCAAGCTCATATTGCTGATCAAGGCCGGCTATTGGCTGGCGCTGCTGATCATTGCGGCCATGGTGGCGGCCTCCTTCGTCTTGCTGCAGCAGACGATGGCCACGCAGCAGCACAACAACACCTTGCTCGACATTGTCGGTACGCAGAAGACCTTGTCGCAGCGCATCGTCTTCCTGGCCAGTGCAACGGGCGCCGCCTCGCGCGACAAGCGGCCGGCATTGGTCAGCGCACTGAAGCAGGCCACCGCCGAGTTCGAGACCAATTACGATCTGCTGCTCAAGCAGACCGGCGCGGATCCGCAATCGCCGGCCAAGTTCGATGCGAAGTCGATCGAGAGCGTGCTTTTCGCCAAACCCTTCCATCTCGATTATTTCTCGGTCGGGCTGATCGCCAATGGCGACCGTCTGATCTCAGCCCTTGAATCGCAACTCAATCTCGACAATGACGGCTACAAAGGCGGCGCCGAACGCGTCAACCTCGATGCCTCGGTCGCCAACGCCACCTTGTCGGGCTATGCAGCGCTCGGACAGCGCATCAGCGCCGATGCCGACGAGCGCTCCGAAAAGCTGCTCGCGCTGCACCGCACATTGTTCTACGCCACCCTCGGCGTCATCCTGCTGGTGGCGCTGTTCATCTTCAGGCCGATGTCCAACGCGATCCTGCGCAAGACGCGTGAACTGGTCGATGCGCGCAATTCGATGGCCTTCATCGCGGTTCATGACGGCCTGACCGGCCTGCACAACCGCACCTTCCTGACCGATCATTTCGACACGCTGATCAAAGGCGCATACCGCCGGCGCGAACGGCTGGCGGTGGTCCAGCTCGACCTCGACCGCTTCAAGCAGATCAACGATACGCTCGGCCACGCCGCCGGCGACTATGTCCTGGTCGTCACAGCCCAGCGCATGCGCGATTCCTGCCGGGCGTCGGATCTGTGCGCGCGGCTCGGTGGCGACGAATTCGTGATGATCCTCAACGGAGCGGGCAGCACCGAGGACATCAACATGCTGGCGCGGCGCATCCTGGCGCACATCAACGAGCCGATCGCCTTCCGGGGCACCACCATCCTTCCGGGCGCCAGCGGCGGCATCGCCGTCTATCCGATCGATGCCGACAACGCGCAGGATCTGCTCGTCCATGCCGATCTGGCGCTATATTCCGCCAAGAAAATGGGCGGCGGCAACTTCTCGTTCTTCTCGGAGGAGTTGCGCCGCGAGCTCGACTACCGCAAGCAGCTCGAACACGACATCAAGGTCGCGATCTCCGAGCGGGCATTCCAGGTTTATTTCCAGCCGCAGGTTTCCTTGACCGACGGCACGATCAGCGGCATCGAAGCCCTGGTGCGATGGAACCATCAGGAGCGCGGCATGATCTCGCCGGGCGAATTCATTCCGGTCGCCGAGAAATGCGGCTTCATGCCGGAGATCGGCCGCATCGTCATCAGCAAGGCGATCAACGAAGCCGCCGAATGGAACCGCGCCGGGATTGCCTTCGGACGGCTTGCCGTCAATGTCTCGGGCACCGAGCTGCGCGAGCACGATTTCGATGCGTTTCTGTTCGAGACGCTGGAAAAGGCCGGACTGCCGCCGCAGAAACTGTCGCTGGAAATCGTCGAATCCGTCATTCTCGACGATGAGAAGACAGGCATCGCGGCGAAACTGCGTCACATCAGGGCAGCCGGCGTCCACCTGGAACTCGATGATTTCGGCACCGGCTATGCGTCGCTCAGCCACGTCAATCCCAATGAGATCGACCGGCTCAAGATCGATCGCCGCTTCGTCCAGAACATCCATGAGAACGGCGACAACTCGAAGATCGTGCGCGCCATCACCGAGCTTGCCCGGGGGCTGGGCATCTCCATCGTCGCCGAGGGTGCTGAAACCGAGGCCGAACTCGAGTCGCTGATGGCGATCGGCTGCGACCAGGTACAGGGCTATTCCATCGCCTTTCCGATGCCGCAAGACAAGGCGCTGGAATGGCTGACCGCCCGCATGCCGAAGAAGGCCAAGCTGCGGGTCTTGCAGGGCAGCCTGGCGTAACTGCCCGCCTTGACAACCAGCCGCCGAAATGGCGGCCTGCCGCAAGTGCAGCCGGATCGCTGGAGCTTGTGACATTCTTTCGGCTTGTCCTGGCGGCCATTCTGATGTCCGCGCTGCCGGCCCATGGGGCGGACCGCATCATCTATCTCACCTTCGACGACGGCCCGCTGAACGGCACCAGCAACATCCTCGACGTGCTGCAGGCAGAGCAGGTTCCGGCAACACTGTTCATGGTCGGCATGCATGCCGAGGCCAGCGCGTCCACCAAGGCGCTGGTGCGGCGCGCCAAGGCGATGCCGCTGGTGACGATCGGCAACCACAGCTACAGCCACGCCTATAATCACTACCGGCACTTCTATGGCGACACGGAAGGGGTGGTTGCCGACATGCTCATGGCGAATGCCGTGCTGGGCCTGAAGCCCGCGGTGCATGCACGACTGCCGGGGCGCGATGTGTTCCGGCTGCCCTCTATGTCAAAGGACGACAACTCGCTCGGACCCGCGCAAGCCGGCCGCGAGGACCCCGACTACGAGTTCGTCGCGGCTTCCGGCTTCTATCTCTACGGCTGGGATCATGAATGGGTGCACAAGGACAGCGGCGAGCCGGTACAGAGCGTCGATCATCTGGTCAGCGAGATCGATCATCTGTTCGGCTACGGCCACTTCGCCAAGCCGGGCAGGCTGATCCTCTTGATGCATGACGAGATGTTCCAGGACGGTTTTGACGGCAAGACGAAGCTTACCGAGCTGATCACCGCGCTGAAGCTGCGCCATTACGCCTTCGGAGCGATCCCGAATTATGACAACTGAGCCGATGGTTCGGTATTCCTAGCTTTCGACATTGTTGCGCAGCGCCGCAAGTACCTGCGCAAACTCCGCCAGGCGCTCGTCGGGCAGCCCCATGCGAAGCCGCCTGTCGAAGGCAAGCGCGGCCTGCCGCAACGTCTCGAACAGCGCTTCTCCCGCTTCCGTCAGTTCGACCAGATGGACCCGGCGGTTGACGGGATCGCGGCGGCGCGTCAGCAGGCCCTGCGCTTCCATCGCATTGAGGTGGTGGGTCAGCGTCGCGCCCTGGATGCCGATCATGCCGGCAAGTTCGCGCTGATTGGCGAGCTCGCTCGACTTGACCGACAGCAGGGTGAGCCAGACCGGCAAAGTGCCGCCCGCGTCGACCAAAGCGGCGTCGAAGGCCTGGGCGACAAGCTTGGCGGTGCGGCCGAGGTTCATGCCGATTGGCGGGCGTTCAAAGGGCGTCATTGCCGGACACTAGACGGTGTTTTTCCCAGATGGAACTGACTCCCGCTTTATACATTGACATCGAACTGTTCGATATCTAATTGTTAGATGTCCCGCGGATGAGAGGAGAGCGGTCATGCAATATGTCTACATCGTCGTCATCGGTCTTCACGTCATGGCAGGGGTGTTCTGGGCTGGCACCACCATCACGCTTGCCCGCGATCCCGAGATCAAGGCGGAACGCTTCATCCAGCCGCAGATGGGCGCGGCCGGCATGGTTTTCCTGACCGGGGCGCTCCTGTGGTATTTCTTCCATGGCGCCTATTTCGGCTCGATGGAAATGGTGCTGGCGCTGGGTATCCTGGCCGCTTTCGCCGCCGCCGGCGTACTCGGCGCCATGGTCAGGGCACCCAGCCGGCGGCTTGCCGGCGCCAATGCGGAAATCGAAACGCAACTGCGGGCCAGAATGGCCCTGGGCGAACGCATCGCTGCGTGGCTGCTGGTGGTCACGGTGCTGTGCATGGCGATCGCCAGGATGGTCTGAGCACCGTCCACGCCAAAAGCTCGGAGATCGCACGTTGCCCGGCGATGAGCCAGTGACGTGTGGGCGCGCGGCCAGGCCGGCATACATGGGCTCTCGTATGCAAGTCCGACCGCGCGCCACCAACACCACAAATTGCGCCAGCCCGAGCGGGCCTTGCATCAGAACCGCAAGCCGAACCTGATGCCGTCATAGATGGCGGCGTGAATGTTACGCGAAGCGACCGCATCGCCGATGCGCAGCAGCACGAAGCCTGCTTCAGGGTTGCGTGCCGGGAAAATGTCGCCGCCGCCGACCAGACGTTCATAGTCGATCGCGCCGCCATTCTTCGAAAGCGGCTTCAGGCTGAGGTAGAGATCGTCGAGCGGCGCGGTGCCGTGCTCGACCACCACCTGGTCGACCCTGCGTTCCCCGCGCCAACCGTCGGCAAAGTCCGAAGCGAGTTCGGCGACCAGTTGATTGCCCTCGCGCCGTACCGAACGCAGGCGCGTGTTGATGGTGATGGCGACGCCTTTCTCCTGGAAAGCACGCATATACGGCACGTGGTTCATGCCGCCCATCTCGGGGGCGAAGAAACGCTCCGGCGAGACCAGCTCCAGCCTTGCACCGCTGTTGGCGATCAGTTCGGCCGCCCCCATGCCCTGATGGCCGCCATTGTCGTCAAAGAGCAGAACGTTTTCGGCCGGCTTGACGCTGCCGGCCATGATGTCCCAACTCGACGTGACGAGAGTGTCGCCGCTCGTCAACGGCGGGTTCTGCGGCAGGCCGCCGGTGGCGACCACCACCACATCGGGCGCCAATGCCAGAACATCGTCCTTTTCCGCCCAGGTGTCGTAGCGGATCTCGACGCCGAGCCGGTCGAGTTCGGCCAGCCGCCAGTCGATGATGCCGATCAGCTCCTTGCGGCGCGGATTCTGCGTTGCCAGACGGACCTGGCCACCGGCCTGCGAGGATGCCTCCAGGATCGTGACCTGGTGACCGCGCTCGGCTGCGACACGCGCCGCCTCCAGTCCGCCGGCCCCGGCACCGACGACGACGACTTTCCGCTTCGGCCCTTCGGTCTTGACGATGATGTGCGGAATCTCGGCCTCGCGGCCGGTCGCCGCGTTGTGAACGCAGAGCGCCTCGCCGCCTTCATAGATGCGATCGAGACAATAGGTGGCGCCGACACAGGGGCGGATCTCGTGCTCGCGGCCTTCCATCACCTTCCTGATGATGTGCGGATCGGCGATATGCGCACGGGTCATGCCGACCATGTCGAGCTTGCCGGTGGCGATCGCATGGCGCGCGGTGGCGACATCGGAGATGCGCGCCGCATGAAAGGTCGGGAACTTTGTCGCCGCCCTTACCTCGCCGGCAAAATCGAGATGCGGCGAAGACCGCATGCCGGTCACCGGAATAACCTTGGTCAATGCCGCGTCGCTCTCGATCGAACCGCGGATGATGTTGAGGAAATCGACCTTGCCGGAGCCGGCCAGCCGTCTGGCGATCTCGACGCCTTCCTCCTTCGACAGGCCTTGCGGAAAATCCTCGTCGGCGACCATGCGGATGCCGACGACGAACTTTTCGCCGACTGCCGCGCGCACCGCATCCAGCACCATGTTGGTGAAGCGCAGGCGATTGTCGAGCGAGCCGCCATACTCGTCATCGCGATGATTGGTGGCCGGCGACCAGAAGCCATCCATCAAATGGCCGTAAGCCTCGAACTCGATGCCGTCGAGGCCGGCGGCCTGACAGCGCTGCGCGGCCGACGCATAGTCGGCAACGATGCGTTCGATGTCCCAGTCCTCGATGGTTTTTGGGAAAGCGCGGTGCGCCGGCTCGCGCACCGGCGAGGCCGAGAGCACAGGCAGCCAGTCGGCCTTGTTCCAACCGGTTCGGCGGCCAAGATGGGTGATCTGGATCATCACCTTGCAGTCATGCTCGTGGCAGGCCTCGGCGAGTTCGGCCAGCCACGGCACGATGCGATCATCATAGACATGCAGATTGCCGAAGGCCGCTGGACTGTCGCGTGAAACGATGGCCGAGCCGGCGGTCATGGTCAGCGCCATGCCACCCCTGGCCTTCTCGGCATGGTAGAGCCGATAGCGTTGTTTCGGCATGCCGTCCTCGGAATAGGCCGGCTCGTGGCTGGTCGACATCACCCGGTTCTTCAGCGTCAAATGCTTGAGCTGGTAGGGCTGGAGAAGCGGGTCGTTGCTGGTCATCGTCTTCCTGCGGTTTCAAATTGCGCTGGAGCAGGAGCTGCAGCATTTCCTAATTTAAGCATCGGATTCATCTGAAAACCGCTGCGCACGTTTCTGTCCGATGCTAATGAGCGGCAAAATCGAAGGAACCCCGCCCATGATCGATACCAAAACCCTTACCCAGCTCGGCGCGCACGTCGAGACGCCACAGAGCCCCGAAACAGCGGTCCTGGAAACCGTGCCGTTTTCGCGCGGCGACGGCCCGCCGGCGATCGTACGCTTCACCTGCCCGGAGTTCACCTCGCTGTGCCCGGTGACCGGCCAGCCGGATTTCGCCCATATCGTCATCGACTACGCACCCGATGCGGCTTTGGTGGAATCGAAGTCGCTGAAGCTGTTCATGACCTCGTTTCGCAACCACGGTGCCTTCCATGAGGATTGTACCGTCATGATCGGCCGCCGCATCGTGGCAGCAACCAAGCCGCTATGGTTGCGCATAGGCGGCTATTGGTATCCGCGCGGCGGCATTCCGATCGACGTTTTCTGGCAGACCGGCGCTCCACCTGAAGGCGCCTGGCTGCCGGACACGGGCGTCGCCCCCTATCGCGGGCGCGGCTGAGCCCCCTCATTCGCACTGATACTGGCTGAGCGCCCATTCGCCGGTCACCGACAGAAGATCGGAAATCTTCCAGTCGCTGCCAACCTTCTTGAGCTTCCATTCGAGACGGTGCTGGTGACCTTCGACAACGAACGCGACGACCACCTTGGCCTCGTCGTCGTTGACGGCCTCGACCGTACGCAGACTCCGGTCGACGGCGAGCTTGTCGTAGTCGGCGTTGTCGAGTGCCATGTTGGGGTCGAGGCATTCGCCCTCACCCGAAGCGCGCAGCGCGTCACGCTTGTCGAGCACGGTTTTCGCTGGATCGATGAAGTTCTTGCGTTGGGCTGGATCGAGTTCCAGCCCGGGATGTTCGTAAAAGGGCTTCACCACTGCCGTCGGCGATCCCTGCAGAACGGGCGCCGCCGGCGGCAACTCGACCGGCTTTTCCTGCGGCGCCGGCGTTGCGGCAGGAGGCGTAGCGTTGCTGTCTGGAGGCTGGCCGCCGGCGGACGGCGCGTTCGGCGGCGGTGAGCCGAACAGACCTTGAGCGGCGGCGGCGCAGGTCAAAACGCACACGATCACCAGGGCCATAAGACGGGCCATCGCATCACTCCAGGCTTCGAACGGTCATGCGTTCAGGCCGGCGGAATGTCCAGCCTTTGGTCGTCGAAACCTAGTCACAAAGATGCAGAATTTGAGGAAGCCAACAAGCACTTCGAGGCGAACGGTTCGCGCGGCTGCCCGCGCCAACCGTTCGAGAACAATCATTTCAGCGGAACCATCGGCGGATCATCGGCAACGCAAACGACGCCAAAGCTTGCCGGCACCGAGAAACTTACAGCCATGTCTGGCTGGCGGGTTTGCGTATATTGTGCCAGTACCCTGGCAGGTTCCGTCAACAAGGAAGACCGTCTCTTGAACTATCTAGACGCCTTGGGGCTAACCCATGAAACGCTTCGGCCGGCCAACTATTGCGAGATCGGCTGCAGACTGGGCTATAGCCTGGCTCTGTCAAGAGTTCCGGCCATAGGCATCGATCCCGATTATGAGATCAAGGTCGCGTTGACCGCCCCCACGCGGTTGTTCAACACCACCAGCGACAGTTTCTTCGCACGCGACGATGTGGCGCAAATTCTCGGGGCACCCATCGATTTGGCGTTCATCGACGGGTTGCATCTTGTAGAATTCGCACTGCGCGATTTCATGAATCTGGAGAAGCATGCCAGCCCGGACAGCGTCATTGTCATTGATGACCTGCTGCCGCAGCACATGGATTACGCGTCACGGCAACGCAATACAACGATCTGGACTGGTGATGTCTATCGCCTGATACCTATTCTTCGCCACTACCGGCCCGATCTGGACATTCGGGTTTATGATGTCGACATGAAGGGTTTCGGCCTGGTGACCCGGCTCGATCCGTCGTCGGACGTGCTCACCGCCAACTATGGCGCCATCGAAGCCGACATACTGGCTGGGAAGTGGTTATTTCCCACCGTCGCCGCCATCCGCGACCACATGCAACCACGCGCAACGGATCTGTTGGCTAACGATCTTGGGATCATCGCGGCACAGCGCGCGACCAAGGCTTCGATGCAATCGGACCGACGCGTGGCGCCAGCATCGTCGCAGCGCAGGCCGCGCCTCTCGGTCATCATCTGTGCCTACGAGATGGCGCGCGAGGCACCCCGCACGATCCTGTCCGCGACCGCTCCCTATCAGAAGGGACTGAGGCCGGATGAATACGAAGTCATCGTCGTCGACAACGGTTCAAGCACGCCGCTCACATACGAAAATCTGCCGCCAAATGCGCAAATCGTAAGAGCACCAGACCCTAGGCAATCCCCGGTGTTTGCTCTGAATTGGGCTGCGCGCGAAATCGCCAAGGGGGAGATTTTGTTGTTTGCCATCGATGGTGCCCGCATATTCTCCGAACGACTGATCGATGAGAGTGTAAAGGCTCATGACAGGATGGCGGATGCCTTTGTGTTCTCGCTGTCCTGGCACATTGGTCCCAAGGTGCAGATGCAGTCGGTGCCGGAAGGATATGGGGCGGAGATCGAAGATGGATTGATCCGTGCCGTGCGCTGGCCCGACGAGTCGGACGGACTGTTCGGGATTTCGGTATTTGCCGGCTCCTCAAGCAGTGGTTTCTTCGGCGGCATTACCGAAAGCAATTCTTTCTCGATAAGCCGCGCATTGTTCGACCGACATGGCGGCTTCGACGAACGTTTCACGTCCCCAGGCGGCGGCTTGGCAAATCTCGAGATATTTCGTCGCTACGTGACGCGCCCTGACGCGCGCAATGTCTGCCTGCTCAGCGAGGGGACGTTTCACCAGGTCCATGATTCCGTGGCGACCTCGGGCAAAAACAGGTGGGAGGCTTTTGCCAGCGAATACGAGGCAATCTTTGGCGGTCCCTATCTCAGACCTTCATATCATTGCTTTTATCAGGGTAAGCCGCGCGCCGGGATGGTTCCATTTATCCTGCAATCGCTTCAGGGTTGATTGCCGGTCGCCGGCGAAACGCGATCGATCGGGTTTCAAGATGTTGCTTGCGGCTAGGCAGCCTGAGGGCTGCCAGCGCGGCGCCATGCAACACCGAACCGAGTGGCTAGCTGAAGCAAGCCCAAAGTCCGTGGAAAGCTTGTTCTGCAGGTCCCACTGCATTCCACCGGACAGCGAGCACTGCCCGGTGGAATGATCTGTCATGCAACAGGACGCTTATTGCAGCGGCGCACCTCCAGGTCCAGGGAATGCCGTCAGCGGCGTGCCATCCGCGACATTTCCGGAAATCATGTTGTTCTTGAACGACTGCACCACACCCGATCCGCTGGAGCCGACACCGGTCAAGTTGGCGAACACGGTCGAGCCGCCAAGAGTGACGATCGAACTGCCGGCGCCGCCGGCAGCCGCACCATTGGCATTCACGCCCACGCCGGCATTGGACGACACCGTCGTATTTGTCACCGTGGCGCGGACCGGGGAGGCTGCGGCAACCGTCTTCACGGTCACGCCGTTGCCGCCGTTCCCGCTGACCAGGCTCGCTGTCAACGCCATATTTATGGCCAAGGTGTTACCCGTCCCATCGACGGTGATACCGGCGCCGTTGTTTGTGACCTCCGTTCGCGTGAACGCAGCATTTATCCCAACGGCGCCAGTCGTCTTGATCAGGATGCCATTGGTGGCTGCCTCGGATATCCGGGTATTGCTGATATAGATTTCGGTAGGTCCGTTCGGCGCGACTTCCACGCCCTGGCCGGTGACCCGCTGGATGATCGAATCCTCGATATGCAGTTGGCCCTGACCAAGAAAGCGTACGCCATTTAGGCCTGTGCTTACGCCATCGATATCCAGCCCCCTGAGATGCACAACGCTTCCAGCGGGAGCGTTGACAATGACACCATTGGTTCCGGCGGAGAGAACCCCGCCTTCCGTATAGACACAGTCAATCGTAATCGACTTGGTGATTGTCACCGTACCGAAGCCACCGGGATCGAGGCAGTTGATCTCCCCGCTGACAGCCGTCTTCGAGATCGCGCCGGCAAAGGTCTTGCAAGGCGCCGTGCGACTGCACGGATTGGCGTCGTCGCCGACGCCGGAAACCCAGGTCCGGGTCGCTTGAGCGGAAGCCGGCGTGGCGATCACCGCCATCGCCAAAGCGAGAAACAGCGAAGATAATAGGTAGCCTAGAATTTTCATGATCATTCCCCCTAAATGGAACAAGAGATTCGTTCACAACCAAGCGGAGGAAGTCTAGCGCTTCGCCTTGTCAAAAGCAACGTGATGTCAAAACCGGATCGCTGATTTGAATTTCTCGTGCGGGTGGCGATCCGCCAAGCTACGCAACCGCCATCATGCCATTGTTACATCGTCTTCACACTACATTCGAAGCGCTTGGCGTTCCACGAAATTTAGAAAACTTCACGCGCCGGGTTTGCCGAGCGGCTACATGATTCCGCCGTTTCGACGCCGGCCGGAACGGCCAAGGCCCATGGCAATCACTCCGGATCTTGGCCCGCGATGCATTCGAGCTGGCTCAGCGTCCAGTCGCTGGTCTTCGAAGCAATGTCCGATACCTTCCATTTGCCGTCGACCTGCTTCAGCGACCAGCGCATTTCGCGTTGCGAATCGTCACCGTCCGAAAACAGCCTGAAGCTTGCCACTACTTGTGCCGTGTCGCCATCCACCGTCTCGGACAATTTCAGGGTCTTGGAGACCGTCTTTTGATCGAAATCCTGCGCATCAAGACCAGGATCGAAGTCGATGCAGGCGACCTGGTCGGGATTCTTCTTGGTCGCCTGGTCGTTGAGATCGAACAGTCTCGTCACCGGCGCGGTGAAGCGATCCCGGTATTGTGCATCGGCCTCGAATTTGACCGCCGGAACATAGAAGAACTTCACGGCGTCCGACGCCGGTCCGGCGAAGGCGGCCGCGGGTAAGGCTATCGCGAGGGCGGCAAGGAGCACTGTCCGTCTCATGCAGAATCTCCGGCTTTTGATGGCTTGACGCAATCAACACCACGCATCCTGCATACCGGCTTTTTTGCCGCTCATGAAGCCCCTGCCCGGCCTCCTTTCAGCCGTCGAGCCAGACGTTCTGGAGGTCCATCTCGAAGGTCTGGTGGACGCCGTAATTCTTCACCTTCTTGCTGGTGTGGCTGTAGAGCTTCTGCCAGAACGGCTGAATGATGACCCCGGAGTCCTGCAGGATCTGCTCGACGTCCTTCATCACCTCCTTGCGCTTGGCGACGTCGATCAGCGAGAGCGCCTGCTTGAGCTTGGCGTCGAAATCGGGATTGGAATAGGCCGACTCATTCCACGCCTCGCCGCTGCGATAACCCAGCGCCAGCACCTGGACGCCGAGCGGACGCATGTACCAGATGGTCATCGAATAAGGATATTTCGTCCAGTCGTTCCAGAAGGTCGACCCGGGCAGCACGGTGCGCTTCACCTTGATGCCGGCATCGCGCAATTGACCGGCGATCGCGTCGCCGGTGTTCTTCTGCCAATCGTCCTCGATGGTGATCAGTTCGTGCTCGAAGTCGGCCTGACCGGCTTCCGCCATCAGTTTCTTGGCGCCGGCAGCGTCACGCTGCTTTTTTGGCAGGGGATAATATTCCGGATGGATCGGGCTGACATGATGGTTCTCGCCGACCGTGCCGCGCCCGGCATAACCGAGTTGCAAGACGGCATTGTTGTCGACGGCCATCTGCAGAGCGTTGCGCACCCGCTTGTCGTCATAGGGCTTGTGCGTGATGTTGGTGCGGGCAACCAGTGTCGTTGCCGTCGCAACCTCGGATTTCTGCAGGCCCATCTTGTCGAGAATGTCGATGAAATCGGCCGGGCTCTCGAAGTTGAGGTCGATCTCGCCGGAATCGAAAGCGTTCACCGTGGCATTGAAGTCGGTGCCGTAGTCGATGAATTCGACGCCGTCGAGAGGCGCCTCGCCACCCCACCATTTGCCGTTCTCGCGGCGCTTCACCACCGCCTTCTGGCCGACATCGTAAGAGACGAGTTCGAACGGACCCGTGCCGATCGGCTTCTTGACCGGATCGGCGCCGTCGGCACCGAAGTTGCGGTGGACGATGAGCGCGGGATAATCGGTAAAGTTCGGGATCAGCGAAATGTCGGGTTCGCTAAGCTTCAGCTTGACGGTGTGGTCGTCGACCTTGGTGATCGCGCCGTCCCTCGCCTTGCCGGTTTTTGCGTCGATCAGCGCGCCGACGCGTGCGGCCATCGAGTTGCCCGCGACGCCTTTCTCGCACCAGCGCGCCAGATTGTAGGCGACGTCATCGGCATTGAAGGCATCGCCATTGTTCCAGGTGATGTCCTTGCGCACATGCAGGACATATTCGGTGGCGTCGTCGTTGATATCCCAGCTTTCGAGCAGCACCGGCTCGAAGGTGAATTGCCTGGTGTAGCGCACCAGCGGCTCCAGCCAGCTGCGCGAAATGTTGGCCAGTTCCACCCAGTCGTAGGTGCGCGGGTCCTTCTGCGCCTTGACCGACATCGAGACGCGCAGCGTGCCGCCCTTCTTCGGCTCCTCGGCCTGGGCCTGTCGCGGCGCGGCAAGATCGATCATGCCATAGGCAAGAGCCGTCGACGCACCGAAGGCACTTGCCAGCGCCAGGAACTCACGCCGGTCCATGCGACCGGCACGCGCCTCCTTTGCCATGGCCTCGATAGCGCTGGGGACGCGATCGCCATTGCTTGTGAAAAGTGTCATTTTCTTCCTCCCTTATGGTTCCCGTCGGGTCTTCGCCCTTTGCGTCAACTCACCGTATCCGGCAGCTTCTCCTCGCGCTGCGCGATCAAATCCCTGAGACCCTCGGCAATACCCTCGTCGAGCTTCGGTTCCTCGTAATCGGCGAGCATGTTGCGCGCCTTCTCGCGGCCGCGCGTGTCGTGGTCCTTCGCCCCTTCGGCATTCCATTGTTCGTAGGAGTTGAAATCCATGATCGAGGGCATGAAGAAGGCGGACTCGAAATGTTCGAGCGTGTGCTGGGTGCCGAGGAAATGGCCCTGCGGTCCGACCTCGCGGATCGCAGCCATGGCCTCCTTGAAATCGTCGAAGGACACCCCCCCGGCGTATTTGTACCAGCCGACAAGCTGTTCGCAGTCCGTCGCGAATTTCGAATAGCCGCAAGTCAGGCCGGCTTCCAGCCAGCCGGCGGAATGCCAGATGTAATTGGCGCCGGACAGGATGGCCGCATGCATGAGCATGTTCGATTCGTAACCCGCCTGAGCGTCGTTCAGCTTCGAGCCGACATGGAATCCCGAGGTGCGCCACGGCAGCCGGTATTTCCGCGCCAGCGCGCCCATCAGATACATCATCTGGGCGGCCTCCGGGGTGCCGCCCATCGGCGCGCCGGTCTTCATGTCGACCGTGACCATGAACTGACCGTAGATTTGCGGCGAGCCTGGGCGGATGAGCTGGGTCAGCGCCACGCCGGCAAGCGCCTCGGCGTTGACCTGCGCCACCGCGCCGACGGCAGAAGCCGAGGTCGAAGCGCCGCACAGCGCGAAAGGCGCCAGGATCAGCGGCTGGTTGTGGCTCGCGTAGACCCGCATGGCGTCGATCATGGTGGCGTCCCATACCAGCGGCGAATTGCAGTTGGTGATCGCCACCAGCACAGGGTTGTCGCGTACGAACGCCTCGCCGAAGACGATGCCAGCCATCGCCATCGTGTCCTCGGCGCGCTCCTTCGACGTCACTATGCCCATGAACGGCTTGTCGGAATGCTTCAGCGCCGAGTGGATGATGTGCAGATGCCGTTTCGGCACCGCGATTTCCATCGGCTCGCAGATGACCGAGCTCGAGGAATGCAGCGCCGGCGCCATGTAGGCCATTTTGTGGAAATTGTTGAGGTCGGCGAGCGTGCCATAGCGTCTGACATTGTCGAGGTCGCGGACGTAGGGCGCACCATACATCGGCACGAAAATAGAGTTCTTGCCGCCGACGCGCACGGTGCGCTCGGGGTTGCGTGCATTGAGCGTGAACTCCGACGGAACCTTCGAGACGAGCTCCATCAGCAGCGCGCGGTCGATGCGGACACGCGTCTCCCTGACGTCGGCACCGGCCGCCTTCCAGAGCTCGATCGCGCCGTCGTCGCGGAATTCGCAGCCCACCTCCTCGAGGATCTTGAGCGATTCCTCGTGGATCAGTTCCACCGCCTCGTTAGGCACGATCTCATAGACGGGGATGTTGCGCACCAAGGTCGGAAAGGAAGCGATCGGAGCGCTTCTGAGCGCCTTGCGGCCAACACGGCCACCGCCGCGGCGATGGGTCTGTTCGGTCAATTCGACGGCCGGTACGTTCATGGAGCCTCCTTCTTCCCGCCACCACGTTAGCGACCCGAAATATGGCTGTGACGCTGGAAAATCCTGATCTTCTGTATAAGCTGTGCTTATGCGAAGCCTGCGCCACCTCCTGCCCTCCGCCGGCAGCCTGATCGTCTTCGAAGCGGCCGGCCGGCTGTCGAGCTTCACCGCCGCGGGGCGCGAGCTCGGCATGACGCAGGCCGCCGTTTCCTACGCGGTGCGCGGGCTGGAAGAGCAGCTCGGCGCCAAGCTGTTCCAGCGCCGCCACCGGCAGGTCAGCCTGACCGAAGCCGGCGAACGCTTCCACGCCGATGTCTCGCTGGGCTTGTCGCACATACGCAAGTCGGCCGAGGATCTGCGCCTGCAGGCGACGGGTGGCCATGTGACGCTCGCCGCATCGACCGCCTTCGGCTCGTTCTGGATGATGCCGCGCCTGCAGCAGTTCCGTGACGAATTGCCGGGCATCGACCTGCGCATCCAGACCGCCGACCGCGACCTCGACATCATCGCCGAAGGCATTCCGCTCGCCGTGCGCGGCGGCGAGCCCCGGGACTGGCCCGACTACCATTCGCTGCCGCTTGCCGATGAGGAGATTTTCCCCGTCGCCGGCACCAGCTACCTGGCCAAGTTCGGCATGCCGAAGACCGTCGGGGAATTGGCCAAGCACCGTCTCATCCATCTCGAAGAGCCGTATCGCGAGGCGGCGAGTTGGGACGAATGGTTCCAGTCGGCCGGCGGCAGCCTCGGCGACGCCGCGCGCGGCCTGCGCATCAATGATTATGGCCTGGTCATCCAGGGCGTGATGGAGGGGCAAGGCATCGCGCTCGGCTGGCGGCACCTTGCCGAGCGGCTGCTGGCGACGGGGCTTTTGGTTCAGGTGACGGATCATGTGTTGAGGACCGGCAAGGCCTTCTATATCGTCTGGCCGAAGAACCGGGAGCTCAGCGACAATGCCCGCAAGGTAAGGGACTGGCTGGCCGCGCAGGCATAAACCGTTTCACCGTTTCACCGCAGTTCGCCCTCGCCCGCAAGACACGAATCCGCCTATACTGTCGCCATGCCCATCCGCCAGCTTTCCGAAACGATGATCAACCAGATCGCCGCCGGCGAAGTCATCGAGCGTCCGGCGAGCGTGGTCAAGGAACTGGTCGAGAATGCGCTCGATGCCGGCGCATCGCGCGTCGAAATCGTCACCTCAGGTGGCGGGCTGAACCTGATCCGTGTCACCGATGACGGTTCCGGCATCCCTGAGCCGGAGCTTTCGCTGGCGATCGCGCGCCACTGCACCTCCAAGCTCGCCGAGGATATCAACGACATCCGCTCGCTCGGCTTTCGCGGCGAGGCGCTGCCGTCGATCGGCTCGGTATCCCGGCTGTCGATCCGCTCGCGCACGGCTTTGGGCGACAGCGCCGCCGAGATCGGCATAGAGGGCGGCCGCGTGCTGCCCGCCAGGCCTGCGGCGGCCAATCGCGGGACCACGGTCGAGGTGCGCGACCTGTTCTTCGCCACGCCGGCGCGGCTCAAATTCATGAAGGGCGAGCGGGCTGAAAGCTCGGCGACCAGCGATGTCGTCAAGCGCATCGCCATCGCCTTTCCGGCCGTGCGGTTCACGCTCGCCGGTTCCGACCGCTCGACCCTGGAATTGCCGGCGACCGATGACAGTCCCGAGGGCAGCCTGCGCCGTGTCGCCCAGGTGATGGGGGGCGAGTTTCCCGACAATTCCATCGCCATCGACGCGATGCGCGAAGGCGTGCACCTGACCGGCCATGTCTCGATCCCCTCCTTCACCCGCGCCAACGCGCTGCAGCAATATGCCTATGTCAATGGTAGGCCGGTGCGTGACAAGCTGATCGCCGGCGCCATCCGCGGCGCCTTCGCCGATGTGCTGCCGCGCGACCGCCACGCGGTGACGGTGCTGTTTCTTTCGCTCGATCCGGCCATCGTCGACGTCAATGTCCACCCGGCCAAGGCCGATGTGCGCTTCCGCGATCCGGGCTTGGTGCGCGGGCTGATCGTCGGCGCCATCCGCCAGGCCCTGGCCGATGCCGGCATCCGCTCGGCCACGACGGGAGCCGCGGGCATGATGGCGGCATTCCGGCCGGGTGCCGCACCCTACAATCATGGCGGCCCGGCCAACGGCCATCGCAGCTACGAAGCAGCATTCCATGCATCCGGCTCCACCGGTTTCGATCCCTCGCGCTCGCCGCAGCGGCCTCTGGACATGCAATTCGAGGGTGCGGGCTTCGAGCGCGCCGGCGCAAGGCATGGCGGGTTTGGCGAACCCGGTCAGGCGGCGTTCGACACTGGCGCGCTTGCTAGTGCCGACGCGCGCGCCGGGCAGAGAGAGGCGGCCGAGACGCTGCTCGGCACGGTGCTCGGCGCGGCACGCGCGCAGGTGCATGAGAACTACATCGTTGCCCAGACCAGGGATTCGCTCGTCATCGTCGATCAGCACGCGGCGCATGAGCGGCTGGTTTACGAAGCGCTGAAGAACGCCCTGCATTCGCGCCCCGTGCCCTCGCAGATGCTGCTCCTGCCTGAGATCATCGACCTGCCGGAAGAGGATGCCGAGCGGCTCGCCATGCACTCCGAAACGCTCGCCCGCTTCGGCCTCGGCATCGAGCGCTTCGGCCCGGGCGCCGTAGCGGTGCGCGAGACGCCGTCGATGCTGGGCGAGACCAATGTCCAGCAACTGGTGCGCGATCTCGCTGACGAGATCGCCGACAACGATACGGTCGAAACGCTCAAGGAAAGGCTGGACAAGATCGCCGCCACCATGGCCTGCCACGGCTCGGTTCGCTCCGGCCGGCTGCTCAAGGCCGAGGAGATGAACGCGCTGCTGCGCCAGATGGAGGCGACACCTGGTTCCGGCACCTGCAACCATGGCCGCCCGACCTATATCGAGCTGAAGCTCGCCGATATCGAGCGGCTGTTCGGGCGGCGGTGAGCCTGTGAGCGGCGAACAGACGGTCCGGTTCCAATTCGAAGCCGAGGTGATCCACTGGAGGGGCCCTTCGCCATACTTCTTCGCGCCAATACCCGAGCGGCATGGCGAAGAGATCAAAAAAGTCGCGAAGTTCGCGACCTATGGCTGGGGAGTGATACCTGTCGAGGCGGCCATTGACGGCTTCATGTTCGGCACATCCCTGTTTCCCAAGGGCGGGAGCTATCTTTTGCCCCTGAAGGACGACGTCCGGCGCAAGTGCAATCTAACGGCAGGCGATTCGATTTCCGCTTCCATCGCCATACACCTTCGCGGCCGATAACGCGGCCCGTGGGCGATCCTGTTGATGGGAACCGTCTCATTTCCTTAGGCGGTACTTCTTGGTCTTGCGGTCAAAGACATAAGCCTCCTCGTACCTCGCACGGCCATTGCGGAAACTCACGGAGATGATGTCCCTGCTGCGCTCCGTTTGCTTCTGCACATTCCATTAGATCGGCGTCATCAGCCGATGACGCGCGGCTCTCGTCCTGATTCAGGAAAGACAGCCAACCCTTTGATCTAGCGCTTCAAATTCACCACTATGACGCCGCCGAGTGCCAGCGCGCCGCCGAGGATGCCGAGCAGCGTCGGCACTTCGCCCAGCCAGAAGAAGCCGATCAGGGCAGACATCGGCGAAACCAGATAGAGGAAATTGGAGGCACGTGCGGCCGGCAGACGCGATAGCGCTGTTGCCCAGGCGGCATAGGCGATCAGGCTGGGCACGATGCCAAGAAAGATGACGGCGCCGAGACCGGCGGTGTTGGCGACGGCTGCCTGCGCAAAGCCGCTCGGCAGAAAGGGGGACAGACAAAGCGCTCCGAGCACCATGTTGGAGGCCGAGATGGTCAGCGGGTGATGGCGGGCAAATAGCGGCTTCTGGACGATGGTGTTGACGGCCGAACAGAGCGCGGAGCCAAGCACGAGCAGTGCGCCAGCATTGAAATGCAAGCCTTGTCCGTCTGCCATTGCTATGACGCCGATGCCGACGAAGGATATCGCCGTGCCAGCCCAGGCCCATCTTGAAAAGCGTTCGCCCAGAAGCGCCATCGCCATGATGGCAGTGAAGATCGGGCTGACATTGATGATGAAGCCGGCGGCTCCAGCCGAGACGGTCAGCTCGCCGAAATTGAGCATGGCGGTGTAGAGCGCGACGAAAATTGCCCCACCGAAGACGAGGCGCCACACCTCGTCGAGCCTGGGCAGCGCCGGACGCTTGACGGCAAGGAAGATCGCCGCCGGCACTGCGGCGATGGCAAAGCGCAGGGACCCAAGTTCCAGCGGCCCGAAGGCGGCCAGGCCGGCACGGATGGCCGGAAAAGCGGAGGCCCAGCCGACCACCGTCAGCGCCACGGCAATGGCGGCCGTGGTGTCCATCCGCTGTGTCTGATTCAACGTGCCCGTCATCGCGCTCATCTCACCGTCCTCATGCTGTTCCCGTCCTGGAAGCCACAAAACGCCTTTTTCCGCCCGTTGACAAACGACCAAATCGAGGATCACCTGTGACTATGGATCACAGCTCAGACACAATGGTGCCGCTGGAAACCCTGCGTGCCTTCGACGCGGCGGCGCGAACCGGCAGTTTTTCCGCGGCCGCCGAGAAGCTCAACATCACCCATGGGGCCATCAGCCGGCAGATCGCCAAGCTCGAGGACTGGCTGGGCCTGAAAGTGTTCGATCGCGGCGCGCGCGGCGTGACGCTGACGATCGAAGGCAACCGGCTGCATCTGCGCACGTCGGAGGCTTTCGCGCTGATTTCGAGCCATTCCGACCGCTGGGTCGAGCCGTGCGGCACGGCGGTGGTGCGGCTAACCTCGATCCCCTCGGTGAGCGGGCTGTGGCTGATGCCGCGCATGGCGGCACTGGAGAATAATCCCACCAAGCTGCGCATCGTGCTCGATGTCGACATCCGCCAGGCCGACCTTGCCGATGAAGGCATCGATTTGTCGATCCGCTGCGGCCGTGGCGGCATTCCCGGCCGCATCTCGATCCAGCTGTTCGAAGAGCATGTCTTCCCCGTGGCCTCGCCGGAACTGGCACGCGAGATCGGCCGCGGCGACCCGGCCCGGCTGCTCAAATTCCCGCTGATCAACGATTCCGACGCTTCCGGCTGGCGCGCCTGGTTCGCCGCGCAGGGCATGGACTATCGCCCACGCCCACAAGATCGCCGCTTCGAGGACTACAATCTGGTGCTCGACGCCGCCGCCTACGGGCTCGGCATTGCGCTGGCGCGCCCGCCGCTGACCGGGCATCAGTTGCAGTCGGGCCGAATCACCGCGGTCGACGAGCGCACCGCGCTCAATCCGGTGTCCTATTGGCTCGACCGGCCGCTGGGGCGACCGCGCACGGCAGCGGCCGACCTTGCCCGCCGTATCGCGCAGCAGGCCGGATTGGCGCCGGACAAGATCGAGGCGTTCATCGAAGCGGAGCGATAGGTCACCCGGCCTATCTTCGATTCGTTCAGCGAAGCAGCAGCAGAACGAATCCGAACATCATTGCTGCCAGCAAACCGGTCATGATCGAAACAAAGCCGATCCTCACCAGCAGGCCCTCGGGATTGGGTGCGGCGGCGGCGTGAGATTGATTGGCTGGCCTTCGCTGTCCCGACGACATCCCCATGGCGGCGTTTTGAGGCACCGGAACCTGCGGCGGCGGCGGAACAAACGACAACAAGGACACCCCCGCGGCCCTGGCGGGCGCGTTGTCATTGGCCGTTGCCGAAGGCGGCACGGCGCCGCGCTGCGTTTCGGCTTCGGACGCCGTTCTCCTCGCCACGGTCGTTGCCAACACCGCCTCGTCCCGTGTGTCGAGCTGGGCCTGATAGGCCTCGACGATGCCGGAAGAAGCAATCTGCTGCGATTTGACGGCCATCGGCGCCGCCGGCATCGCCAGCAAAGCGGGCGCCGTGCGTTGCGCGAACAAAGAGGGCGCGGCGGGCTGGACCAGTTCCCTGACCAGCGCCGTCCTGACCGGATCGGCCTTCGCCGACGGCACGGGTTGCGGCGTCATCGCCTCCTTGAGCAAAGAAGCCAGGCGGGCGGAAGAAATATCCATCATGCCCCCGATAAAAGCGCTTTTCGCACCTGTCCTAATGCCTCAGCATTGCCCGAGGCTTGTCGCAAGCTTGACCCGGCCGCGGATTTGTGGCGATGAAATCTGTATGACACTTGGCACCACCGCATGATGAACCGTTTCGAAGGCCCGGGCGGCAAGGAAGCCCGCATCCGCTATCTCGATGGCGATTTCCAGGTCACCAGTCCCGGCTCGTTCGTGCGCTGTGCGGTGACCGGAGAAAACATCCTCCTGGACGAGCTGAAATACTGGAGCGTCGCCAGGCAGGAGCCTTACATCAACGCCACCGCCTCGCTGCGCCGCGAAATCGAGGTGCATCCGGAGCTGCGCAAGCGTAGCTAGCTTCTTAGCCTACGCTGCCGCCAGGCATCGAGCGTTTCCTCGATGATGCGTTCGGGCACATGGTCGAGCTCGAAAACCGTGTCGATTTCCAACACCTCGACCCTGTCGAGAAAGTCCTGCGAGGCGCCGTGGCGCAACCGGGCGGCGTCCTTGGCCGTGGTGATGAGCCCCAGGCCTTCGGCGCGCGCCGTCACCGCCAGTTCGGCGAGTTCGTCCTCGGCGTAGAAATGATGGTCCGGAAAAGGTTTTGAGAGCACCACCTCACCGCCGGCCTCGCGCACCGTGTCGAAGAATTTGTCGGGATGGCCGATGCCGGCGAAGGCGAGGAACCGCTTGCCGGCAAGCCCAGCCTTGCTGCTTGGCTCGGTATGCGCCTCGAAGATCGGCCGGCCGGCGCGCGCCGCCTGGCGCACCACGGCATCGGCGGCGGTGCCCTCGCCCATCTTCAACAGCCCGCTGGTGAAGACCAGCTGGTCGACGATCTTGGCCCTGAGCGGGCCGCCCGGAATGACGCGGCCATTGCCGATGCCGTAGCGGGCGTCGACGACGATCAGCGCATAATCGATGTGGATGCGCGCGCTCTGAAAGCCATCATCCATGATCAGGAAATCGCAGCCCTGCTTTTCGATGAGCAGCCTGGCGCCGGCGGCGCGGTTCGGCGTCACCGCGACCGGCGCATGCTCGGCCAGAAGCAGCGGCTCGTCGCCGACATGCTTGGCGGCATCGTGATTGATATCGACGACATGCGGCTCGGCGAAGGAGCCACCATGGCCGCGCGACAGGAAACCGGGCTTCAGCCGCATGCGCTTGGCCTGTTGGGCGAGCGCGATGGCGACCGGCGTCTTGCCGGTGCCGCCGACGGTGAAATTGCCGACGCACAGGACCGGTGCATCGATCTTCTCGCGCCTGGCCCGCCGCATGCCGCGCCCGGCGACGAGCGCATAGACGGCCGACAGCGGCGACAGCGCCAGGACCTTCCAGTCCGGCTCTTCCCACCAGAATGGTGGTGCTTCGGAGGCCACGCTAGCGCCCGTTGGCGCCCTTCAGGCGCGACTTGACGACCAGCGGCTGGATATAGGGTTCGAGCGATTTCAGCGTGCGCGCCAGCGCGCCGCGCATCTCGTCGACGGTCGCCACCCCTGCCGCCATCATCTCATGGCGCGCCACTTCGTTGGTCAAAAGGAAGTTGACGGCCCCGGCCAGCATGTCGCGATCACGCACCAGCTTGGCACCGCCGCTGTCGATCAGGCGCTGATAGGCCTCGCGGAAATTCTGCACATTGCGGCCGGCCAGAACCGCTGTATCGAGCATGGCCGGCTCGAGCGGATTCTGCCCGCCCTCGGAGGTCAGCGAGCGGCCGACGAAGGCGATTTCGGTCAGCCGGAGATAGAGCCCCATCTCGCCGATCGTGTCGCCGAGCAGGATATCGGTGTCGGGCCCGACACGGTCGTCCTTGCTGCGGCGCGCGACCTTCAGCCCCATGCCGGAAATCTGCGCGGCAAGGCTTTCGGCGCGATCGGGATGGCGCGGGACGACGATCGTCAGCAGGCCATGGTGACGCTTGTGCAGCATCGCATGGACTTCCGCCGCCACCACTTCCTCGCCGTCATGGGTCGAGATCGCCGCCCAGGTCGGGCGGCCGCCGATCTGCCGCTGCAAACCGGCCAGCACCCGTTCGTCGACGGGCGGCGGGTTGGTGTCGACCTTGAGGTTGCCCGACACCGTGACCGGCCGGGCGCCAAGCGCGCGAAAACGCTCGCCGTCGACATCGGACTGGGCAACGACATGGGCGAGATTCTCGAACAGCGCCTCGGCGATGTTGGCGCGCTTCTTCCACGAGGTGAAGGAGCGGTCGGACAGCCTGCCATTGACCAGCACCTGCGGCACACGGCGCGCGCCAAGCTCGAGGATGGTCATCGGCCAGATCTCGGATTCGGCGATGATCGCCAGGTCCGGCTGCCAGTGATCGAGGAACCGGCTGACAGCCGGCTTCAGGTCGAGCGGCACATATTGGTGGATGATGCGGTCGCCAAGCCGCTCGTCGGCGACCTGGGCCGATGTCACCGTGCCGGTGGTCAGCACAATGTTGACGCCGTAATCGAGAATGCTCTCGACCAGCGGCACCACGGCTATGGTCTCGCCGACGCTCGCGGCGTGGATCCAGATCACGGGTCCTTCGGGGCGTGGGCGGCCGGCGACGCCGTAGCGCTCGCGGCGACGGTGGCGGTCTTCCTTGCCGCGCGAGGTGCGCCAGGCGACATAGGGCCCGACCAGCGGATAGGCCGCGGCACCGGCGAAACGGTATGCCGTCAGCATGGCACGCGCCCAGCGGCCGCTCATCGCCGGCCATCCACGAGACGGTAGGCCTCGGCCGTCGCGGCATTGAGCGCGGTGGTGATTTCCTGGCGCTTGCGCTCCATTTCGGCGTCGTCGGCGTCGGCCGCGACAAAGATCGGTGCGCCGATGGTCACGGCGGACCGGCCGAAAGGCAGGTTGATGGTCGTCTTGTCCCAGCTCTTTTCCAGCACCTTGCGGCGGCTGGTGGCGATGGCGACAGGCAGCAGCGGCCGGCCCGAGAGGCGCGCCAGGAGAACGATACCGAGCCCTGCGTCGCGCGGCGTGCCATGCGGAATGTCTGCGATCATGGCGACGTTCTTGCCGGCGGTGAGCGACTTTTTGAGGGCGATCAGGGCCTTGGCCCCACCCTTGTCGAGATGCCGGGAATTGTCGCGACCGCCGGAACCGCGCACCGCCTCGATGCCGAATTTCTCCAGCATCAGCGCGTTGAGCTCGGCATCGGCGCTGCGCGACACCATGGCGACCAGCGGCTTGCGCTTGGGGTAGTAGGCCGGCGTCAAAAGATGCTGGCCGTGCCACAGGGCTATGATGCCGGGCTCGAATTCGGCATAGGCGCCGCCCGAAAAGCGCGCCGATCCGGCGACCAGGGGGCTGGTCAGGCGAACCAGGCGCACGAACTGCGCGAGCAGGCTGGCGATGGCATTCTTGACGAATCGCGATTGCGCGAGCGGTTCGCGCACTTTGCGCCAGAACGTCTTGGTCGCCCGCCTGCCACCCCTGCCCGTCGGCGCGGTGTCGCTGGCTGGCCCTTTCGCCAGGTCATGCTCCATCGAAGTCAACCGGCAGCCTTGTTGTCGGGGTCCAGCAGACGGTGCAGATGAACGACGAAATAACGCATATGGGCATTGTCCACGCTGGCTTGCGCCTTGGCCTTCCACGCCGTGTGCGCGGATTGATAGTCGGGATAGATACCGACAATGTCGAGCCCGTCGAGATCGCGGAACTCGGTGCTCCCAAGCTTCTTCAGTTCGCCGCCGAACACCAGATGCAAAAGCTGTTTCTTCCCGTCTTCCGCGGTCATGTCGGTCCTTCACATATTGTGAGTTTGTGACAGGTCTAGACCAAAGCCGCCGACTTTGGAACCTGCGAATGTGCTTTCACGCATCCAGCCCGGCGATGACATCGACGAGCGTCGCCAGCAATTCACCGCTGCCGGCGGCGAGCGCGCCGTGGCGGGTCACCTCGCCGGCATAGCGCGGCGCGCGGCCATGCGGGTCGAGCAGCCGACCGCCGGCCTCGCGCAGGATGAGATCGGCGGCGGCGATGTCCCAGTCATGCGCGTTCGGCTTGACGAAGGTGGCATCGAGCATGCCATTGGCGATCATCGCCAGGCGGTAGGCGAGTGAGGGGCTGTAGGGCGCCCGCACCAGCCGCTTCTGCCAACCTGCCGGCACCAGGTCAATCAGCTGCTTCAGCCCTGAAATCTCGGCCTTGTCGCCAATCGTGCGCACGCCAATGCGCTTGCCGTTGCGGAACGCGCCCTGGCCGGGCAGCGCCCAGTAGGTCTCGTCCATCGCCGGGCATTCGAGAACGCCGGCAAGCGTGCGGCCCTCTTCGACCACGGCGACGCTGACACACCAGGTGCGCTGTCCCTCGAGGAAGCCGCGCGTGCCGTCGATCGGATCGACGACGAAGGTGCGGCGCGCCGAAAGCCGCACCGGATCGTCGACCGTCTCTTCGGACAGCCAGCCATAGTCCGGCCGCGCCGCCAGCAGCGTGCGGCGCAGATAGGCGTCCGCGGCATGATCGGCTTCGCTGACCGGCGAGGTGCCGCCCTTCATCCAGACTTGTGGGCTGTTGCCGAAGTACTGCATGGCGATCAGACCCGCCTCGCGGGAGGCATCGCGCAGCAACGGCAGATCGCCAATGGCGCCGGAAGAGGCAGCGGTCAGTTCAGGCTCCGGCAAGGGTCATGCCTTCGATCAGGAGCGTCGGCGCGGCGGTGCCGAAATTGCGGTCGAGGTCATCAGCCGGCACCATGTTGAGGAACATGGTCTTCAGGTTCGAGGCGATGGTGACTTCGGCGACCGGATAGGCAAGTTCGCCGTTCTCGATCCAGAAACCTGAGGCGCCGCGGCTGTATTCGCCGGTCACCATGTCGACGCCCTGGCCGAACACTTCGGTGACATAGAAGCCGCTCTTGAGCGACTTGATCAAATCCTCCGGCGAGCGTTCGCCCGGCTCGATTGCGAGATTGGTGGAGGATGGCGACACGGAGGAGCCGCTGCGTGATCCGCGGCCGTTGGTGATCAATCCCAGTTCCCGCGCCGCCGAGGTCGACAGGAACCAGTGGTTGAGCACACCCTTTTCGACCATGAGAAGCTTTTCGCCCTCGACGCCCTCACCATCGAACGGGCGCGAGGCCTGGCCACGCGGCCTGAGCGGCTCGTCGGTGACGGTGACGGCGGACGCGGCCACCTGCTTGCCCATCATGTCGCGCAGGAACGAGGTCTTGCGGGCGACAGACGCGCCGTTGATGGCGCCGGCAAGATGGCCGGCGATGCCGCGCGCCACGCGCGGGTCGAACACCACGTCGACCGGCCCGGTCGCCGCCTTGCGCGCGCCGATGCGGCGCACGGCGCGTTCGCCGGCCTTGCGGCCGATATCCTCCGGCGCATCGAGATCGGCAAAGTGCTGGCGCGAGGAGAATTCATAGTCGCGCTCCATGCCGGTGCCCTCGCCGGCGATGACGCTGGCGGAGCGCGAGAAACGCGAGCCGACATAGTGGCCGATGAAGCCGTGCGAGGTGGCCAGCACGATACCGCCCAGCCCGGCACTGGCGCCGCTGCCGGCCGAATTGGTCACGCCCTTGACGGCAAGTGCCGCCGCTTCGGCCGCAAGGGCTGCTTCCTTCAACTGGTCGGCCGACACTTCGGTGGCGTCGAACAGGTCGAGATCGCGCATTTGCCTTGCCAGCAGCGCGGGATCGGCGAGACCCTGATAGGGATCCTCGGGCGAGACTTTCGCCATGGCGACGGCGCGCTCGGCGAGCATCGCCGGATCGGATGCAGCAGTGGCCGAGACGCTCGCCACTTTCTGGCCGACGAAGACGCGCAGCGAGACATCCTCGGCCTCCGACGATTCGGTGGCCTCGACCTTGCCAAGCCGCACCGACACGCCGGTGGAGCGGCCGCGCACTGCAACCGCGTCGGCGGCATCGGCGCCGGCCTTTTTGGCGGCCTCGACCAGCGCCGCGACGCGGTCGGTCAGTTTTTTAGCGTCTGATGTATCGGCCATGCCTGTGATCCTGCTTGTCGCGGCCAGCTTGCGGCCGCGCCCACCCATCTATTGTTCCGGTCCGGCTTGTGCAATGGCATAGGGTTCAATCAAAATGCATCGCCACATGGTTCCCATCGCGAACCCTATGACGCAAAAACAGCCCGCAGCCCGCACGGAGCATCCTTCATGACGCCTTTCCATCTCGCCTTCCCCGTCCGTGATCTCGATGAAACCCGCACTTTCTATGGCGAAGTGCTGGGCTGCGCGATCGGCCGTTCGTCGGCGACCTGGGTGGACTTCGATCTTTACGGCCACCAGATGTCGGCGCATTTGCGGCCGCAGGCCGCGCAAGCCGCCAGCGACGGCAAGGTCGACGGCATTCTGGTGCCGATCCCGCATTTCGGCGCCGTGCTGCTGATGGATGACTGGCAGCGCCTGGCGACCCGCCTGGAAGCGCGCGACGATATAGACTGGCTGGAACGGCCGATGGTCCGCTTCAAGGGTGAGCCCGGCGAACAAGCGACGCTTTTCATCCGCGATCCCTCCGGCAACGCCCTGGAATTCAAGGGTTTTCGCTCGCTGGAACAGGTTTTCGCGTACTAAGATCGGGCACCACGAGGGCCGCGGCTCAGGAGCCGGCGACCGGCGTCCAGATCACGTCCTCTATTTTTTGCGCGCCAGTGGCCAGCATAACCAGCCGGTCGAAGCCGAGCGCGATGCCGCTGGCTTGCGGCATGATGGCAAGGGCGGCGAGAAAATCCTCGTCCAGCGGATAACGCTCGCCATAGATGCGCTCTTTCTCGTCCATTTCGAGTATGAAGCGCCGGCGCTGCTCCTCGGCATCGGTCAGTTCGCCAAAGCCGTTGGCGAGTTCGACGCCGCAGCAATAGAGCTCGAAGCGCTCGGCGACGCGCGGGTCACGCGGGCTTGGCCGGGCAAGCGCCGCCTCGGCGACCGGATATTCACAAAGAATGGTGGCGCGCCCGAGGCCAAGATTGGGCTCGATCTTTTCCACCATCACCCGGCTGAACAGGTCGGCCCAGCTATCGTCGGGCGCCGTGCGCAGCCCGGCTCGACCCAGCGCGGCGTAGAGCGCGTCGCGGTCGGTGCCGCCATCGGCAGCCACCGTCGCCAGGAGATCGATGCCGGCATGGCGCAAGAAGGCATCCGCCACCGTCAGCCGTTCCGGCTCACCGAGCGGATCGCACTCGCGGCCCCGAAAGGAAAAGCGTGTCGCCCCTGCCCTCGTCGCGGCCAGCGCCAGCAGGTCGGCGCAGTCGCGCATCAGGCTCTCATAGGTCTCGCCCACCCGGTACCATTCCAGCATGGTGAATTCGGGATGGTGCAAGGGGCCGCGCTCGCGGTTGCGCCAGACGGCGCCGAGGCTGAAAATCCTGTTCTCGCCGGCGGCGAGCAGCTTCTTGCAGGCGAATTCCGGCGAAGTGTGGAGATAGAGCGGCGCGCGCGCGCCATCCGGCCCGACCGCTTCCGTGGCGAAAGCCGCCAGATGCGCCTCATTGCCGGGCGAGACCTGCAGGGCGGCGGTTTCCACCTCGACAAAATCGTGACGAGCGAACCACTCGCGCAAGGCTGACGTGAGCCCATTGCGCAGCATCAGGCGCGGGCGGCGGTCGGCGTGGACATGCGGCGTCCACCAGGGCGAAGCGGCTGTCATGGATGGATTGAACGCATGCCGGCGCGCCTGGGGGGCTGGCGGTTCGCGCCAAGATGCGCTAGGCCCCCATCCAGCGCCGCACAAGCCGGCAATAGCCCACTAACTCTCGCAGGATTTAAAATCGTGGTGAAAATCATCGCCAGTTCGCTCCGCAAAGGCAATGTCGTCGACAAGGACGGCAAGCTTTATGTGATCCTCTTTGCCGAAAACATCCACCCAGGCAAGGGCACCCCCGTGACCCAGCTCGACATGCGCCGCATCGGCGACGGGGTGAAGGTTTCGGAGCGCTATCGTACCACCGAGCAGGTGGAGCGCGCCTATGTCGAGGAGCGCGAGCACACCTTCCTCTACGCCGACGGCGAGGGTTTCCACTTCATGAACCCGGAAACCTACGACCAGGTGGCGGTGAGCGAAGCCGTGGTCGGCGACGCGGCACCCTATCTGCAGGAAGGCATGCCGGTGCAGGTCTCGCAGTTCAACGGCATCGCGATTTCCCTGGTCCTGCCGCAGCGCGCCACTTTCGAAGTGGTCGAGACCGAGCCGACGACCAAGGGCCAGACGGCCTCGTCCTCCTACAAGCCCGCCATGCTTTCCAACGGCGTGCGCACCGCCGTGCCCCCGCACATCGCGCCCGGCACCCGGGTGGTGGTGATGACGGCCGATGGGTCCTATGTGGAGCGCGCGAAGGACTGAGGCAAACTCTCCTGTCTGCCAGCCCCAGGTCTGCCAGCCCCAGGCCGGAAACTACTCGTCACCTCATTGCTTGAAGCAGTGCTCGCGGTGCCATTGCAAGAAATGAGGATGCGGGCGTTCGAGCTGTCGGCGAGGCGGAAGCGCGCGGCGGGTCTTGTTTACGAACCCTCGCACGCTCTCAAGGTCATTGACCTGCCGCGAGATCAGGATTTCCAGATCGTCGGAGAGGCTGATCAGTCCGCGATCGAACATCCAATGCGCGGTACCTGATAGTGCGAGCCCATTGTTGACGATGTCGGGTCCGTTCTTTTCGACCGGTCGAATATGTGCCGCGGCAACTTCCGCCCGACCACCGCCATTTATCAATTTCAGTCCCGTGATCGCGCAACGCTCATCATAGGCGCGCAAGACGATGCGACGGAAAATGCCGTCCCGCACGATTCGCGATCCGATGTAACTTATGCGGTCGCGGCTGTGCTCGAACTGGAACGGGGCTTCTTCATCCTGAAACCCGGATGAAATGCCGATCTCGTCGACGCGTGGCAGCAGTGGCTCACGGGCGTCAAGGCCCAGATCGAGAATGCGGTTGAAGTCGCTCGGGCTGATCGGTCGGACGGCCGATTGAGCGCGACCAGAAATCCGTCCTTGGTCATTAAGCAAACCTCGTTCAACGAGCCCGTCCATCCCATTGAATGGAACGGGATTGGCGAAATCGAGGTATGATCCCGGCTCGATCAAAGCGAGATACATACCAGGCGCCACGGGATCAAGGATAACCTGCTGGACTTTCGCCAGGGCGAAATAGCCGCGGGTATCGTCTACCTTGCTAGGTTCATAGTAGATGATCCAATCGCCGACACATGCTTCCACACGGCGCAGATACTGGCTGGGGAACTGATATCGCTCAGCGGGGCTGTCATCGTAGATCGAATCTGAGCGGTGGATGAAGACCCCGAATCCCATGATCTTCCTACAGCTTTGGCAATATCAGCTGAGATGTAGCACCAAAATGCGACTTTGGAGCCTGGTTCAGGCTAGGGAAACTCCTTCTCTGACAAACCACCCCCGATTTTTCAGAGCATGTAGCAAAAGGCCCATGCGGTTCGTCCTTTGAGCGAAGCAGGAGAACGCCATGCGAAAACTCATCGTCACGGAATTCATCAGCGTCGACGGCATTGCCGAGGTCGAGAAGCTGCCCAGCGTGACCTGGAACGACGAGATGAACAGGTTCAAGGAGGATGAACTTGCCGATAGCGGCGCCATGCTTCTGGGGCGCACGACCTATGAGATCTTTGCCGGCTCATGGCCTGAGGAAATCGGGGATTTTGCCGACCGGTTCAACGCGCTGCCGAAATACGTCGCCTCGACCAGCCTGAAGGCGCTCGACTGGAAACCGGCCGAATTGCTCACAGGCTCGCTGCCGGACGCGGTGAGGACGCTGAAGGAAGGCAGCGGCGGCAACATCTACGTGCATGGCAGCCTCAGCGTGGCGCAGGACTTGCTGCGCCACGGGCTGGTCGACCGCGTCAGGCTGCTTAGCTATCCCGGCGCCGTCGGCCAGGGCAAGCCACTGTTCCCGCCGGGCGAACAAGTGCCGCTCGAGCTGATTTCGGCCACGCCCTTCAGCAACGGCGTTGTTGCGCTGGAGTATGCGCCGGTGACGGCGAAGTCATAGCGGGTTCCAGGCTGGATGACACAGGGTTCGACACAGGACTGCCAATTGCGGCGTCCCGTCGCTCAACCGGCCTTCTTCCCTCGCCTCCCCTTGATGGCAGCGGCATTGCGCGCCTCAACCACCCTCGCCACTTCGCGCTTCAGCTGATCCTTGATCTCCACCGTCTCGCTCATCATCGCATCGATCTTCAGGAAATCGAGCACGCGGTATTTCGAGACCGCCGGGCGGACCAGAATGTCGGGCTGGCACTGTTTCAACTTGTTGGCGATGATCGACTGCATCATCAGCTGCGTGGCGCCGAACATCAGGTCGACGGAGGTGGGCTGCCTGCGGTCGGCTTCTTCCGGCGCGCCGACCACGTCGACGCCGATGATGATGTCGGCATCGTTCTCGATCAGGTCGAACGGCACGGGGTTGTAGATGCCGCCGTCGATCAGCAGCCGGCCGTCGCGCATCACCGGGCGGAAGACCGCGGGGATGGCGGCCGAGGCGGCCAGGGCTGAATGCAGGTCGCCGTCATCGAACACGGCGAGCTTGTGGCCGAAATAGTCGGTCGCCGTCACCTTCAGCGGAATCTTCAGTTCGGCGAAGGTTTCGGGAATGGCTGCGGGCAGGAAGGCCTTCAGGATGCGTTCGACATTGAACTGGCTGACGCGGATGCCATTTTGCATAGCCTCGGCGATGGTGCCCGGCCGCGCCCGCCACATGCGGCTCGCCACTTCGGTGCGGCGGCCCAGGATCGAGCGGGCATAGTCGTGGATGTCCTTGCCGGTCATGCCCGACGCCATGCCGGCGCCCATGATGGCGCCGATCGAGGAACCCGCGATCGCCACCGGCTTGATGCCAAGCTCGTCCAGCGCCTCGATGACATGGATATGCGCCAGGCCGCGCGCGCCGCCGCCGCCGAAGGCGATGCCGAAGGTCGGGCTCATCCCTTGCCGGCCCCGGCCAGCGGCGGCCCGACCACCATGATGGTCGGCTCGGCCGTCAGCAGCTTTTTGGCCGCCGCCTTGACCTGGTCGAGCGTCACCGCGTTGATGTAGCCGGCACGGCGCTGCATGTAGTCGATGCCGAGATCGTCGAGCTGCAATTCGACCAGCGTCGCGGCGATGGAACTCGAAGAGTCCAGATTGGTGATGGCATAGGCGCCGATCAAATATTTCTTGGTCGCCGCCAGTTCAGCTTCGGTCGGGCCATCCTCAGCCAACCGCCTGGCGACATCGCGCACGATGCCGAGCGTCTCGGCCGCGCGGTCCGAGCGCGTGCCGGTGGTGACGATCAGCGCATCGGCATGGTCCTGGTTGACCAGAGAGGAATTGACGCTGTAGGCCAGCCCACGCTTTTCGCGCACCTCCTCGAACAGGCGCGAGGTGAAGGTGCCGCCGCCAAGAATCTCGTTCATCAGCACGGCGGGGAAGAAATCCGCCGACTTGCGCTTCACACCCGGCCAGGCGAGTTGCAGCGAGGTCTGCGGCAGGTCGTAGTTGACCTCGACGCGCTGCGCCAGCTTCGGCTCGACATCGGCGACCGGGGCGAGCGCCTGGGTCTGCGGCAGATCGCCGAACACCATGTCCAGCTTCTTCTTCAGCGTCTGCGCGTCGATGGCACCGACCACGGCGACATGCAGGCCGCCGCGCGCGAACACCGCCTTGTGCAGGGCCTTCAGATCGTCCTGCGTGATGGCGGCGATGCTCTGCCTGGTGCCCTGGTCCGAGCGCGAATAGGGATGGTCGCCATAGATGGCGCGCGCCCATTTGTTCTGCGCCACGGTGTCGGGATCGTTCTCGTTGGCGATGATGCCGGACAGGATCTGGGCGCGGATGCGGTCGATCGGCGCCTGGTCGAAGCGCGGCTCGTTGACCGCCAGCCGCAACAGATCGAAGGCCTCGTCGCGCTGTTCGGCCAGCATGCGCATGGAGCCATAGACGCCGTCGCGGGTCTCTTCGAAGCTCATCTCGGCGCCGGCATCGTCGAGCCTGACCTGGAAGGCTTCCGAATCGAGGGGGCCGGCGCCCTCGTCGAACAGGCCGGTCATCAGATTGGCGAGGCCCTCCTTGCCCACCGGATCCTGCGTCGAACCGCCGCCGAAGACGAAACGGACGGCGACGATCGGTACGGAATAATCCTCGACCAGCCAGGCGGTGATGCCTTTGGAGGAGGTCACCTGCTGGATGTCCATCGCGCGGGCGGCCAGTGCGGGCAGGATCAGGAAGAGGATGGATAGGAAGAGGGTCGCGAGGGCGTGCAGGGCCTTTCCTTCTCTCCTTGTGGGAGAAGGTGGATCGGCGCGCAGCGCCGAGACGGTTGAGGGGTGGGTGATGGATCGCCGCTCCTGCCAAGCTGGAACACCCCTCATCCGACCTTGCTTCGCGAGGCCACCGCCCTGGGGCGAGCCACGGGTCTCACCCCGTCCTTCGGACCCCACAAGGGGAGAAGGGAAAGAGACGCGGTGCTGGTTCGTCATCATCAATTCCCCGCCTGTTGCTGCGGCAAGAGATAGCCGGTCGTCGAGCGGGACAACACCAGATAGCGCGCGGCGGCGGCCTTGACCTCGTCCGCCGTGACCTTGCGGATGCGGTCCGGCCATTGCTGGACATCCTGCACATTGCCGCCGGTGGCCAGCGTCGAGCCATAGATTTCGGCCATGGAGTCCTGCTTGTCGCGGGCAAAGACCATCGACCTGATGTAGCGGTCCTTGGCCTTTTCCAGCTCATCCGGCGTGACGCCGCCGCTGGCGATGCGCGCCACCTCGGCATCGACCGCGACCTCGACGTCGGCTAGCCTGGCGTCGCCGCGCGGCGTGCCATAGACGGTGAAATTGGTGTCGTCGAGCATGGTGCCCTGGAAATACGCGCCGGCGTTGGAAGCGATGCCTTGCTTGACCACCAGCGCCTGGTAGAGCCGGCTGCGATTGCCGCCGCCGAGGATCTCGGCCAAGAGGTCGAGCGCCTCGGCCTCGCCCGGCCTGGCAGTGTGATAGGACGGCACCACCCATTGCGTCGAGAAACTCGGCACGCTGACGCGGGCGTCGGTGAGCGTGACCGTGCGCTTGGTGTTCTGCTCCGGCTCGACCGGGCGGATGCGCGGCGGCAGGTCCGGCCCGCGCGCCACCTTGCCATAGGTCTTTTCGGCCAGCGCCTTGACCGTCTCCGGCTCGACGTCGCCGGCCACGATCAGCACCGCGTTGTTGGGCCGGTAGTATTTGTCATAGAAAGCGACGGCGTCGGTGCGGTTGAGCTGCTCCATCTCCTGCATCCAGCCGATGACCGGAATGCGATAGGGCTGGTTCTGCCACAGCGTGGCATCAACTTCCTCGTCGAGCACAGCCTGCGGATTGTTGTCGATGCGCGAGCGGCGCTCCTCGAGGATCACATCGCGCTCGGTCTTGATGACGTCATCGGTGAGGATGAGGTTGCGCATGCGGTCGGCCTCGAAGCCCATCATCTGCTCGAGCGCCGAGGGCGCCACCGTCTCGTGGAAAGCGGTGTAGTCGTAGGAGGTGAAGGCGTTGTTGGAGCCGCCAATGTCGGAGACGGCGCGGTCGAACTCGCCGGCGGCGTGATTTGTCGTCGCCTTGAACATCAGATGTTCGAAGAAATGGGCGATGCCGGATTTGCCGGGCGGCTCGTCGGCGCTGCCGATCTTGTACCAGACCATATGGGTGACGATCGGGGCGCGATGGTCGGGAATGACGACCACCTCCATGCCGTTGTCGAGCAGGAAATCCGTCACCTTGAACTCGGCCGGCTTCGTGTTGGGCGACGCGGCGCTGTCGGCCAGCGTCGGGCCGGTGAGCGTGAAGGCCAGCGCGGTTGCCAGCAGTGTCGTCCGCAGCCATTCAGTCCTGGATGTCATCAATGGCTCCGGTTTTCTCTTCAAGACGATAGGCAAGGTGCTTGCGACAAGCAAAGTGAATTGTTGTTGCCGGCAAAGGCGGCGGCAAAGAGGCCACCGATGAACGCAGGCGATCAGGCGGCTTCGATGAAGCGGATGATGGTTTCGCCGTAGTTGCGCTCGACCAGCACCGAAAAGCCGGGTCCTGGCTCGAAGGGAACCGCCGCCGTCTCCTCGACCACGCAGAGCGCGCCGGGGCGCAGCCAGCCGCCGGCTTTCGCCGATTGCAGTGCGCGCTCGCCCAGCCCCTTGCCATAGGGCGGATCGGCGAAGACCAGGCCGAACGGCGCCAGCGTGCCCGCCTCGCCAAGGCCGGTGGCGTCGCGGCGAAAGATCTTGGTGCGTCCGGTCAGGCCGAAGGCCTCGACATTGTCGCGGATCAGGCCACGGCCTTCGGCCGATTCCTCGATGAAGACGCCGTAGGACGCGCCGCGCGACAACGCCTCCAGACCAAGCGCCCCGGTGCCGGCGAACAGATCCAGCACGCGCGCGCCGTCCAGCTGTTCGGCAAAGCGATGCGCCAGCACATTAAAGACGGCCTCGCGGGTGCGGTCGGTCGTCGGACGGATGGCGCTGCCGCGGGGCGTCGCCAGCGGGCGCCCACGAAACTCACCGCCGACGATCCTCATCTTGTGCGGGGACCCTTGGGGCCGCCACGCGGCCGTTCGCCGCCAGCCGGACGCTCGCCACGCGGCTTGCCCGGTTTGCCAGCGGGCTTGCCATAGGACGGCTTGAACGAGGCCTTGCGCGCCTTGGCCTCCGCCGCCTTGGCGGCGTCGGCTTCCGCCCTGCCCTTGCCGATCGGCCGGGCTCCTGGCGCCATCCAGACATTGGCCTTGCGCTGGCCGGGCGGCTCGATCGGCCGCTGCTCGCGCTCGGATTTCTTACCGCCAAAACCACCACGCGGCTTGTCGCCGAAACTGCCACGTGGCTTGTCGCCGAAGCCGCGTTCGGGCCGGGGCCCGCGTTCGCCGAAGCTCTTTTCCGGCCGCTCGCCTCTGTCGGGACTGGTCGACAGCTTGCCCAATGCCTCGTCGCGGCTGCCTTCCCGGCGCTTGCGATTCTTGATCAGCCCGCCCTCGCCGATCGGCCGGCGCTCGCCGTCGCGCGTGAATTTCGGCCGCTCGGGTTCCGGCGCGCGAACTTCAGTGCGCCGCACCGGCTTGTTGGAGAAGGGTTTTGCTATCTCGGCGTCGAAGTTGGCGCCGGATTCCTCCACCAGGCGCTCGCCCAGCTGATCGCGCAGCACGCGGCCCTTGATCTCCAGTACGTGGCCCTCGGGGAGATCCTCGAGCTGGAACGGGCCATAGGAAATGCGGATCAGCCGGGTCACGTCGAGGCCGAGCGCGCCGAGGATGTTCTTCACTTCGCGGTTCTTGCCTTCGCGCAGGCCGATCGTCAGCCAGGCATTGGAGCCCTGCTCGCGGTCGAGGCTGGCCTCGATGGCACCGTAGAAGACGCCGTCGACGGCAATGCCTTCGCGCAGGCCTGCAAGCGCGCTTTCCTCGACCTTGCCGTGGACGCGCACGCGGTAGCGGCGCAGCCAGCCTGTGGCCGGCAGTTCGAGCACGCGCGACAGGCCGCCATCATTGGTGAGCAGCAGCAGGCCTTCGGTGTTGATATCGAGGCGGCCAATGGTCATCAGCCGCGGCAATTCGGCCGGCAGCACGTCGAAGACGGTCTTGCGGCCTTCGGGATCACGGTTGGTGGTGACGACGCCGGCCGGCTTGTGGAACAGGAACAGGCGCGTGCGCTCGATCGGCGGGATCTCCATGCCGTCGAGATGGATGATGTCGCCCGGCATGACGTTGAAGGCCGGCGAAGTCAGGGCGCGGCCGTTGACCTTGACGCGGCCGGCGGCGATCAGCTCCTCGGCGTCGCGGCGCGAGGCAAGCCCGGCGCGGGCCAGCCGCTTGGCGATGCGTTCGCCGGCCTCTTCCGTGGCCTCCGCCGGACGCGGGCGCGGCTTGAAGCCGGCCGATGCCCCCTGGGACCGATCGCTGAAATCACGCTTGGGGCGGTCACCGCCAAAGTCGCGCTTGGGACGGTCGGCAAAGTCGCGCTTCGGGCGATCGCCGAAATCACGCTTGGGACGGTCGAAACGCTTTTCGCCGCCCTCCGCCGACGCGGCAACCGGACGGTCGCCGCGCGGCGCATAAGGTTTGCGCGGCCCTTCGCGCTTTTCATACGGCTTGCGCTCGCCTTCCGCCGCCGTTGGACGGTCTCCCCGCGGCGCGTAGGGTTTGCGTGGCCCTTCGCGCTTTTCATACGGCTTGCGTTCGCCTTCGGCCGCCATCGGACGGTCGCCACGAGGCGCGTAGGGTTTGCGCGGCCCTTCGCGCTTCTCGTAGGGCTTGCCCGCGGCGCGTGGGCCCTTGCTGAATGGCTTGTCGCCGCCCTTGAAGTCGCGTTTCGGCCGTTCGCCCTCGGCGGCCATCGGCCGATCGCCGCGCGGCGCGTAGGGTTTCTTGGCGCCGAAGGATGGTTTCCTGTCGCCTCGAGGAGCCGCAGGTTTCTTGCCCGGGCCTTTTTGGCGCGGAGATTTCTTGTCGTTGTCGTCCATGTGGCCTTTGTCCGTTTGCGCTGCTACAGCGTGGCGCATCCTTTCGGGCGCGCAACGAACGCTGTAGCACTTTGATTTGGCGCATGATCTTTTCCGAAAATCGAGTCCGATTTTCGGGTTGATGCGCTCCATAACAGGATCACGCCTGAGTGGCGAGGAGATAATCGGAATGGAAACCGCGTGAAGCGGCCGGATTTCATGGCGGTGGCGCTCAAGGAGGCCGAAGCGGCAGCCTTGCGTGGCGAAGTACCGGTCGGCGCCGTCATCGCCAACGGCGGCACGGTCGTTGCGAAAGCCGGCAACCGCACCCGCGAGCTTGCCGACCCGACGGCGCATGCCGAGATGCTCGTCATTCGCGAAGCCTGCGCGAAACTCTCAAGCGAGCGGCTGACCGGCCACGATCTCTATGTGACGCTGGAACCTTGCGCCATGTGCGCCGGCGCCATCTCCTTCGCCAGGCTACGCCGTCTCTACTTCGGCGCCGCCGACGAAAAGGGCGGCGCGGTGGTCAATGGCGCACGTTTCTTCGCCTCGCCGACCTGCCACCACACGCCCGACATCTATCCGGGCATGGGCGAGACGGAGGCTGCGCTGCTGCTGAAGGATTTTTTCAAGGAACGTCGCGACTGAACCGCGGTGTGCCGCCCGAAGGGCAGCGCGGGCGTTCTTACAGGGACGGCAACCAGTCGAACCAGCCGGACTTCTTGCCTTCCGCCTCCTTCTTCAGGCGGCGTTCCTTCTTGTATTCGTCCTCGCCGAGTTCGTTCTGCGGCGCCGTGCCGGCCGCGACGCGATAGGCCAATGGCGGCTCGCTCAGATATTTGCGGGTGTTGGGGTCGCCCTGGTTGCTCGCGGCAAGACGACGCTGGATCTCGGCGGCGCGGCCCTTGTCGGAATCAGCGGGTGTCCAGGCCGGCGGGTGGCTGGAGCCTGAATCCGCCATCGCCTTCTTGACCGAGGCCGGATCGGTCTGCACATCGTCGACGATCTCAGCCTGATAGCTCGGATCGTTTTGATGGGCGGTGGCATCGGCGCGCAGGCGCGCGCGGCGCTGTTCGGGCGATTCGGGCCATTCGGCGCTTGCCGACTGGATGCTTTCCTGCGGTGCGGGCAGCGCTTCCTTCTGTCCGGGAGCGGGCTTCACCAAGGTGGGGCGCGGCTTGTAGTCGATCGGATCCTTGCGCTTCGGCGCGAAGGAAACGGCGCCAGTGAGATCGCCGGCCAGCTGTTCGGCAGCGGTCTTGTCGGTGCCATAGGTTGGAGAGCTCATGCAGCCGGATAGAGCGAGGCCCGATGCGACAAGCGGCGCCAGCAGCGCAAGGCGCGCCTTATATCTCTCGGTCATGCCAAAAAGTCCCACTCTAGACAGCCTCTCGATCGTCACCGGTCCTGTGACCGGTCCCCATCGTCCAAGCACTTGCGACGGAAATCCGGCGACAATTTGTCTTCCGGAGTTTCGCGTGTTTACCTCAACCGCTCGTTAAGGGCAACGCACGGAGGGATTTGCACCGCCCGGCGTGGCATTTGTGCACTATTGATCGGGTGCGCTTTCCCAAAACCGCGGTACGCTCTTCGGCGACATGGACTAAACCCGACCGAGCGCCTTCAACTCATGCAGAACGGCGGCATCGCGTGCGGAGACATCGGGAAATGCGGGATCCTGCCCGACATCGGCCGTGTAACGCCAGGAACGCGCGCATTTGGTGAGGCCGCGGTCCTCGGCCTTCTCGACCACCGCGGCGACGCCCTTGACATCGTCGAGGGTGAAGGCGCCTTCCGGCGCCTGCCCATGGGCAATGACGAGGTCGCTGGTGATCGCCATCTCGGCCATGTCGACGTCCGATATCGCCGCCTCCAGCGCTGCGTCGTTGATGGTGACGACGGGCACCGCCTCCAGCGAGGAGCCGATCACCTTCTGGGCACGCGCGATCTCGAGTGCGCCGGTGACGACGCGGCGCACCTGCCGCACCTTGCGCCATTTTTCCGCCAGCGCTTCGTTCTTCCAATCCGCCGGGATTTCCGGGAACTGGTCGAGATGCACCGACACGGCATCGGGATGCCGGTCGAGCCAAGCCTCTTCCATGGTGAAGGGCAGCATCGGCGCCAGCCATTTCACCAGGCAGTCGAAAAGATGGCGCACCACCTGCACCGAGGCCTTGCGCTTCACGCTCGACGGCGCGTCGCAGTAGAGCGCGTCCTTGCGGATGTCGAAATAGAAGGCCGACAGCTCGACCACCATGAAATCGACGAGCGCGCGGGTGATGCGCTTGAACTCGAAGGCATCGTAGCCCTGGCGCACCACCTCGTCGAGCTCGGCCAGCCGATGCAGCATCAGCCGCTCCAGCTCCGGCATCGCTTCCAGCGGCACGGTCTCGCCATCGTCATGGGCGAGCGTGCCCAGCATCCAGCGAATGGTGTTGCGCAGCTTGCGGTAGGCGTCGATATTGGTCTGCAGCACGTTCTTGCCGAGCCGCTGGTCTTCCCAATAGTCCGTCGTCACCACCCACAGGCGCAGGATGTCGGCACCAGACTGCTTGATGACGTCCTGCGGCACCACCGTGTTGCCGAGCGACTTCGACATCTTGCGTCCGTCCTCGTCCATGGTGAAGCCATGGGTGACGACGGTGTCGTAAGGCGCCCTGCCCCTGGTGCCGCAGCTTTCGAGCAGCGAGGAGTGGAACCAGCCGCGATGCTGGTCGGACCCTTCGAGATAGACGTCGGCCGGCCATTTCAGGTCTGGGCGATCCTCCAGCGTAAAGACATGCGTCGAGCCCGAATCGAACCAGACGTCGAGGATGTCCATCACCTGCTTCCATTTGGAAGCATCGTGGTTGCCGAGGAAGCGTTCCTTGGCGCCGGCGGCGAACCAGGCGTCGGCGCCCTCTTCCTCGAAGGCATCCATGATGCGCTGATTGACCGCCGCGTCCTTCAGCACGTTGCCGTCCTCATCGGCGAAAACGGCGATCGGCACGCCCCAGGCGCGCTGACGCGACAACACCCAGTCGGGGCGCTCCTCGATCATGGCGCGGATGCGGTTCTGGCCGGCAGCCGGCACAAAGCGCGTGTCGTCGATGGCCTTCAGGGCGCGGCCGCGCAGTGTCGTGCCGTCGCCGAGGTCCTTGTCCATGTAGACGAACCATTGCGGCGTGTTGCGGAAGATCACCGGCTTCTTCGACCGCCAGGAATGCGGGTAGCTGTGCTTCAGGCGGCCGCGCGCGAAGAGCGCGTTGCGCTTGATCAGCTCGTCGATGACAGCCTGGTTGGCGTTCCCCTTCTTGCCATTGTCGTCGATGACACGCGCGGCTCCACCCTCGCGATCCGGGCCGAAGCCTGGCGCGTCCCTGGTGAAGAAGCCGGCATCGTCGACCGTGAAGGGGATCACCGTGTCGATGCCACGTGCGCGCAGCTGAGGCGCGGCGTCCATCCAGGCGTCAAAATCCTCGCGGCCATGGCCAGGCGCGGTGTGGACGAAGCCGGTGCCGGCATCGTCGGTCACATGATCGCCCGCAACCATCGGCACGGGGAACTCGTAACCGCCGCCGAGACTCTTGAACGGGTGCGAAAGCACAAGGTTTCCAAGCTGTTCGGTGCTGACGCCGTGAAGGCGCTTCAAGGTGACCTTTGCCTTGGCCTGGCTTTCCTCGGCCAGCGCATCGGCGAAGATCAGCTTCTCACCCGGCTGCGGGCCAAAGGCATTCTCGGCCGCCGTCACCTCGTAGAGCCCGTAGGCGACGCGCGGCGAATAGCTGACGGCGCGGTTGCCCGGGATGGTCCACGGCGTCGTCGTCCAGATGACGACATGGGCGTCCAGCAGATCCAGCGACCGCCCGCTCAGGTCCGGATTGAGTTCCGCCGGCTGCCCGTCGACGATATTGGCGACGACAAGATTGGCCACCGGAAACTTCGCCCAGATCGTGTCCGACTCATAATCCTGGTACTCGATTTCGGCCTCGGCCAATGCGGTGCGCTCGACGACGCTCCACATCACCGGCTTCGAGCCGCGATAGAGCTGACCCGACATAGCGAATTTCAGCAATTCGCCGGCGATGCGCGCCTCGGCATGGAAAGCCATCGTCGTATAGGGATTCTTGAAGTCGCCGATGACGCCAAGCCGCTGGAACTCACCGCCCTGCACCGCGATCCAGTGCGCCGCGAACTCACGGCATTCCTTGCGGAACTCGTTGACCGGTACCTCGTCCTTGTTCTTGCCCTTGGCGCGATACTGCTCCTCGATCTTCCACTCGATCGGCAGGCCGTGGCAGTCCCAGCCAGGCACATAGTTCGAGTCGTAGCCGCGCATCTGGAACGAGCGGGTGATGACGTCCTTGAGGATCTTGTTCAGCGCATGGCCGATATGGATATTGCCGTTGGCGTAGGGCGGGCCGTCATGCAGCACATATTTCGTGCGGCCGGCGGCGCTCTCGCGCAGCTTGGCGTAGAGGTCCATGTCCTGCCAGCGCTTGACCAGCACCGGCTCCTTCTCGGGCAAGCCGGCGCGCATCGGGAAATCCGTCTGCGGCAAATAAAGCGTCTTGGAATAGTCGATCGTTTCAACAGTGTCGGTCATTGATCTGCCATCTGCGTAGCCCGTCGGCACAAAGCCCGGGCGTTGAGGTCTTTGATTGACGCATATCGTTTTCCCAAAACCGGACCCACCTTTGGGCGATACGCGTCGATGTTCTGAAAAAAGCGCGAGGGCGCGCGCGAAACACCCGGTGGTTCCGGCGGCGCTCAGGCCACCCGGAACACCGGGCCAGTAATTCGTATCGCGATCGCGAAAAGGCGCGAAAAGCTCATCATGGCGTGGCTTTTAGCGGAGATGGACGCAGGAATAAAGCGTCTCGTTCAATTCGCCTACATCTTGAAGTCGAAGCGATAGGTGGTCGACACACCGACCATGAACTGGTTGCGGTCGCCGCGCTCCCTGACCAGGCTGGAATCGGCTGCCGGCCCCTCCAGGCGCGAATATTCGCCGAACAGGCTGGCGGTCATCGGGTCGGTCACCTTCCAGGTCACCGCGCCGCCGAGGCCGACGGATTTCAGTCCGCCACCGGGATTGTACTGGCTCAGGCCGGAGGCCACCGCTTCCTGCGCATTGACGCCATAGTAGGCGTCGAAATAGTTCGCCGAAGCAAAGGACACGCGCGGGCCGCCCGAGATCCTGACGGTTGGCGTCACATCGTAGAAAGCGTCGGCGGCGATATCGGCGACAAAGCCGTTATGGGCACGGATGCCGTGGCGCAATTCGGCGCGCGCGCGCATCCAGTCCGTCGGATAGAATTCGAAGAAGCCACCGACTTCGCCGCCCCAGCGCACCGGATCGAGACCCTTGAGCTCGTCGGCATCGCTGTCATCGCGCGAGAACAGGAACCTGCCGGTCAGGCCGGCGCGAACGCCGCCATCATCGACCAGCGCCAGCGAAATATTGTCGTTGCGCGAGGTGAAGCGAGCCTGGGGACCGGCCTTGCCCAGGGAGATGATGGGCTGGGCGCTGAGCATGTATTTCTTGCCGCCCTCGAAATTCGGCGCGACCATGCCCGTGGCGCCAACCGTCAGGTACCAGTCGCCGGACAGCCAGCCGAGGGGGCCGTCGCCGGCCTCGGCCGCGGAAGCGCCCAGCAAGGAGGCGGTCAGAAGCAGCGGAATCGCCCGGACAATACGCATCGATACTCCATACGCGAAACACGCCGGAACAAACACCGGCATCGCTCAAGCCATGGCGCCAGTTCGGTAAAATTTGACTTAACATCCGTAACAGTTGCGTCGGCCAACCTTGTGTCTGGCGAAGCCGGATCAGGCGCCGCGCGGCGCGGTCGGCAGGTCCAGCAGCCCTCTCACGGCCTTGCTGCCCTTGCCGGCAATGCGCGCCGATCCGTCGTCACCCACCTCCACCGTTGCACCGTTGGCAAAGCTTAGCGACCAGCCGTCGCCCTTGGCGTTACGGCGGCGGTCGGTAAGCTCGATGCCGGCAGCGGTGACAAGGGCGATGATCCCGTCAGCGTTCATCGTTTTCCTACGGACACGGGCCTTCACTTGAGGTCGAGCCCGGCGGTAAGATCGCCGAGCGGCGGTTCGCCATGCGCGGCGAGGGCCCGGTCGCGAACGACGATGCCGTGCAGCACCGGCAGTTCGAAGCGCTCGGTGATGAAGCGCAGGATCGAAGTCGTGTCATAGGGCGTCTGATCGACATAGCCATGCTTGGCGAAGGGCGAAACGATGATGGCGGGGACGCGCGTGCCCGGCCCCCAGCGATCGCCCTTGGGCGGAGGGACGTGATCCCAGATGCCGCCATTCTCGTCATAGGTGACGACGACCAGCATATGCGGCCATTGCGGGCTTTTCTCCAGATGGGCGACGACGTCGGCGATATGGCGATCTCCAGCCTCGATGTCGGCATAGCCGGAATGCTCGTTGAGATTGCCCTGCGGCTTGTAGAAGGAGACCTGTGGCAGGACGCCGTCGTCGATCGCCTGGATGAAGCTAACCCCGCCCAGCCCACCGTCGCGCAAATGTTGGCGTCTGGCGTCGGTGCCCGGCGCGTAATTGGCATAATAGTTGAACGGTTGGTGGTGGTACTGGAAATTCGGAACCGGCGAGTTGTTGCCGTGGTCGAGCGTGTACTGCCAAGCGCCCGAATACCATGCCCAGGTGATGTGCTTGAGGCTAAGCATGTCGCCGATGGTCGGCTCCGTCTGGGGCGGCAGCGTGGTGGGCTTGGCCGGATCCGCGAGGAGCGGATTGCCGCCAGGCGCCGGATCGTTGCCGCTCGGTTGATAAGGCGGCTGCATCGTGTTCACCGCGTGGAAGTCCGGCGTCAGATTGCCATCGGAGACAAATTTCGGAATGCCGTCGCGCGCCGATTTCGGCGAATTGTCGGCGATCTTCAGCGCTGTGCCGCTCTCATCCGTCACCGAAATCGACGGCTTGGCCGGGCTCTTGTCGGCATCGGCGTAGTAAGGCGCGCAAGCGCAGATCAGCCATTGGTGGTTGAAAAACGAGCCGCCGAACCCACCCATGAAGAAATGATCGGCCAGCACGTATTTCTGCGCGACCGCCCACATGTCGGTCTTGGAGGCGTCCCAGTTGCTCATCGGCATGGCGCCTGAATCGGCCCAGGCAACGAACATGTCGTTCTTGCCGCCGTTGATCTGCATCTGGTTCTGGTAGTAGCGATGCCAGAGGTCGTGCGTTGTGACGCTGAGCGGCACGTTGAAACCCTTCGCGTCGTTCACGGTGAACGGCGCGTTTGGAAGGTGCTCGGTCATCGCCTGCGTCACCGGCGGCGTGACGCCCTTGGCGGTCAGCCCCTCCCACACCGGCGGCAGTTCGGACAACACCGAGCCGTCACGATCGCGCTGCTGTAGGCTTTCCTGGCTGGCTTTATCGATGCCTTCGGCACCGGGAAAATGGCCATAGAGATTGTCGAAGGCGCGGTTCTCGGCGAAGATGACGACCACCGTTTCTATCTTGGTGATCTCATCTGGCGGCTCGCCTGGCTGCGCTGCGAATGCGGAAACCGCAGTTGCAGCGAACAGGGCGAGAGTTGAGGAAAACAGGGCGAGCCCATGGGATCGCTTCATTGTCATACCTCCCTGATGCAAAGCTGGATGACACCAGCTTCGCCGCGCCTTTGCAATAGCCACCGCGCTGGACGGGTAGTGCCATTGGGATTACCTTCCTTCAACCGCAGGATGCGCGGCCAGATGTGGAGGGAGATGGATCATGACCTTGCACGGCGATACACTGAAGAACGCGATCGGCCAGACGCGCGAAAAGTGGGGATGGTTTGTCGGCCTGGGCGTGGTGCTGCTGATCCTCGGCGGCATTGCTTTCGGCAATCTTTTCATCGCCACCGTGGCTTCCGTCTATGTCGTCGGCTGGCTGATGCTGGTGGCCGGCATCATCGAGATCATGCATGCTTTCGGGGTCAAGACCTGGAGCCGCTTCTTCTACTGGCTGCTCAGCGGGCTGCTTTACGCGGTCGCCGGATTTTTCGCCTTCGACAATCCGCTGCTGGCCTCGGCGGTGCTGACCTTCCTGCTGGCCGTTGCGCTCGTCGCCTCCGGCGCGCTGCGGGCCTGGGTCGGCTACAGCCACCGTCCGGAACAGGGCTGGGGCTGGATCGTCGCGGCAGGCCTCGTCAGCGTGTTTGCCGGCCTGGTCATAGCCATGGGTTGGCCGGTCAACAGCCTGTGGGTGCTCGGATTGTTCCTGGCGATCGACCTGATCTTCCAGGGCTGGACCTTCATCGCGGTCGGCCTGGCGCTGAAAAAGTAGAGTCCTGCCGAGCATGATCTCCGGACAGGCGGAAACCGTTTGTCCGAAAAAACCGGTATCCGCTTTTCGGGATCACGCTTCAGAACGCAATGGCCGCGTCGAGCTGTGAAAGCGGCTTGACGCCGGCAAGCAGCGCCCGGGCCTCGGCTTCATCGCGCTTCATCTGCACCACCAATGCATCGAGGCCGTCGAATTTGATCTCGCTGCGCAGGAAGCCGAAGAACGAGACCTCGCAGGTCTCGCCGTAGAGATCGCCGGAAAAATCGAAGACGAAGGTTTCCAGAAGCGGTGCGCCATTGTCGTCGACCGTCGGGCGGCGGCCGAAGCTGGCGACGCCGTCATGCAGCGTGCCGTCGGCGCGTCGGAAGCGGACGGCATAAATCCCTTCCTTCAGGGTCGCTTCCGGTGAAAGCCTCATATTGGCGGTGGGAAAGCCCAGTGTGCGGCCGAGCTGCTGGCCGCCGATCACTTCGGCCTCGACCGTGAAGCGATAGCCGAGCAGACCGGCGGCCTCGACTACCCCGCCATCGCAAAGCAGGGCCCGGATCCGGCTCGACGAAACCACCTCGGCGCCCTCGTCGCGAAAAGCGTCGACGAGCGTGACGCCAAAGCCATGGCGTTCACCGGCTGCCATCAGATAGGCCGGTCCGCCCTGGCGGTCCTTGCCGAAATGGAAATCGAAACCGGTCACGGCGTGGGTAATGCCGAGCGTCCTCTCCAGCACGTCGGTGACGAAGGCTTCCGCCGACAGCGCGGCGAAGTCGCGCGTGAACGGCTGCTCGACGAGCGCGGCAAAACCCAGCAAGGACAAGAGCCGCGCCTTCATCGGCGGCGGCGTCAGCACGAACAGCGGCATGTCGGGCCTGAAGACCTTTCGCGGGTGCGGTTCGAAGCTCAGCACCAAGGCCGGCACGTCACGTCGCAGAGCCTCGGCCAACGCCCGTTCGAGCACCGCTTGATGGCCACGGTGGACGCCATCGAAATTGCCGATCGCGACAACGCCGCCACGCAGATCGGCGGGCAGCGGCGCGGTCGCGGTGAGATGCTGGAAGCCTACCATCGCCACCTACTGCAGTCTGACCATGACGGCCGCCGGACGATAGCCGTGCCGCTCCAGGAAGAGCCCGAGCTTGGCCGGATCCGGCTGGGATGCATCGCCATAGTCGCGGGCGTGGATACCGCCGGAGACATAGAGGACGTCGAAACCATTGTCGGCCGCGCCCTTCACATCGGTCATCATCCCATCGCCGATGGCCAATACCCGAGGACGCTCGACCGGTCGGCCAAGCACCTCCGCCACCTCCTTCATCGCAAGGTCGTAGATCGGCGCGTAGGGCTTTCCCGCAATCAGCGTACGGCCGCCGAGCTGGGCATAGTCGCGCGCCAGCGCGCCGGCGCACCAGATGATGCGTTCGCCGCGTTCCACCATGATATCGGGATTGGCGCAGATGAATGGCAGGTTCCTGGCACGCAATCGCCGCAGAAGGTCGGTATAATCCTGAGGCTTCTCGACCTCGTCATCGAACAGCCCGGTGCATACGACGCCGGCGGCCTCGAATTCCTCGACGAGGTCGACATCGAGGCCGTCATAGAGTGTCAGATCGCGGTCGGCGCCGATATGGAAGATCTTGCGTGGGCCTTCCGCGATCAGGTCGCGGGTCACGTCGCCCGAGGTCACGACACGGTCGTAAGCTGACGGCGGAACGCCGATCACACTCATCTGGGCCACGACATCGGCGCTGCGGCGGGGCGAATTGGTGATGAGAACAACGGGAATGCCGGCTGCCCTTGCCCTGGCCAGCGCCACCGCAGCAGCCGGGAAATGCCATTCGCCATTGTGCACCACGCCCCAGACATCGCAAAGAATTGCCGAATAGGCTTTTGAGACGTCTTCGAGCGAGCCGACGATGTCAGGCGAATCCGCCATGCCGTTTCCTTCAATATGAGCGTTGCGAGTGCCGCGGCCGACGGTCGCCGCAGCGGGTTCGAATTATCCGAACCGATCCATGCTGTCACCAGCTTTCACCTGGAGATCGACGCGAAGGCGCCCCTATGCGCCCAAACGGCGCTATCTGTTGGCGCCCAAGCCACCGCTGGACAGGGTTTGGTTAACGCGCATTGAAAGGGCGGCTCTACCTTGGACATATTACGGCAACGTGAAATTTAACGATTTATGACACGATCCCCACCGATTATCGATTTTGGCGGGGGTATTTTGAAGCAATGATCCGGAGATTCGGACGCGATCGGCGTGGCAATTACGCGCTCATGACTGTCGTCGCCATGGTACCGCTCATGGGTGGCCTGGCAATCGGCGTCGACTATACGGAAATGACGCGGCAGCGACAAAACGCCTTGAACGCCCTGGACGCGGCCGGCGTCGCCACTGCCCAGCAGATCGTTGCTGGCGCCAGCGACACCGATGCCAAGGCCTACGCCAAGAATTTCTTCGAAGCCAATCTCGCGCATATCGATCCGGCCAACACCACCCTGGCCGTGACGCTGCCCAACAACAACACCGGCGGCGGAACATTGAAGCTTTGCGGCACCTTGACCTACAAGCCCTACTTCCTGCCGGCGGCGAGACTGCTGCTTGGCGGCAGCGCCGGTCCCACCAACATCGTCTTCAACACATGCTCCGAAGTCCGCCTGAAGAACACGCTGGAAGTGTCCCTGGTGCTCGACAATTCCGGCTCGATGAACGACCTCGGCAAGGGTTCGAACAAGGTACGGTTCGACCTCCTCAAGAGTGCCGCCAAGCAGCTGGTCGACCAGTTGGCAGGCCAGGCCCAGCAAATGAGGCAGGTCTCCAATCCGGTTCAGTTCAGCCTGGTTCCCTTCGCCGCCTCGGTCAATGTCGGCTCGGGCAATGCCTCGGCGGCATGGATGGACACGACCGGCATCTCGCCGATCCATCATGAGAATTTCGACTGGACGACCATGAGTTCTTCCTATTCGTCCACCAAATATGCCCAGAACATCGCTGGCGTCTGGTATGCGAAAGGCAATGGTTGGGACGCAACCCAGAAAGATCTGCCGTTGACCCGGTTCTCGCTCTACAAGCAGATGAAGCGGGTTTCGGCGTGCAGTTCGAAGAGCTGGGACGGCACTTGCACTTCGAACGCGACATATACCTATGACACCGTCGCCAACTGGGGCGGCTGCGTCGAGTCCCGTCCCTACCCCTACAATATCCAGGATACGCCAGCTTCGACAGGAACGCCCGCAACGCTGTTCGTGCCGATGTTCGCACCTGATGAAACCGACCTTACCGACAGCAGCAGCCGGCCCGCCAACAACAATTGGCGCACCGACACCACGCCGGGCAACAGCACCAGCGCGGAACGTCAGCGCTACATGCCGAAATATTTCGCCGATCCGGGCAACACGGTCACGTCGGCCTATGGCATGGATGCCGGCCCCAATACCAGTTGCACCACCACGGCCATCACGCCTCTGACCGACGTTTCGACGACAACCGGTGCGACCGCGGTCAAGGCTTCGATCGACGCCATGGCCGCCGACGGCGCCACCAATGTGCCGGAAGGCATGGCCTGGGGATGGAGGACCCTTTCCAGCGCGGCTCCCTTCACCGAGGGCAGGGCTGAGACGGAAAGAGGCAACGATAAGGTTCTGATCGTCCTGACCGACGGCGCAAATACATATTACACGCCGACATCGGTGACGGCGCAGACCTATTCAGGACCCAACTGGGCTTACGGCGGCAATGATCTGGCAGGCGCGAAAGCCATCTATTCGGCCCTTGGCTACGTCAAACCATACAACAACACATACAGCTATGGTCGTATGTTCCTGGGCACCAGCGCCAATGTCGCCAAGGATGATTATTCGAACGCCAACTACACCAAGGCGATGAACGAGTATTTCACCACGCTGTGCAACAACGCCAAGGCCGCCAACATCATGGTCATGACCATTGCGCTCGACCTCGATGCCACCAAGACGGCGGAAAAAACACAGATGGATGCGCTGAAGGCCTGTTCGTCGGATTCCCGCTTCAGCAAGGATCCGGCCGATCCGAGCAAGCCGATGAAACTGTTCTGGAATTCGACCGGAGCAACACTCTCCGACGATTTCAAGGCGATCGGCAACGAACTGTCCAACCTTCGCATCGTCAGCTGATCGCCAGGCCGCGAACGCCCTGCCCCGACAGGGCGTTCGCCTTAGACCGGATCGGGGCCGCAGGCCTGCATTGGTTAGCGCTTGGTGAAGCGCCGACCAAGCAATAGAGCGGTTTCCCAAATCCGTCCTTCAGCGTTTTGTGGAAGGCTGGCGTCAATCGAGAATCCGCAGGCGGGGGCCGCTGCAAGTCATGCATGAACTTTGGCGTCAGTTCCGCCGCGACAGGCGCGGCAACTATGCTCTTATGACTGTTGTGGCGATGGTGCCGCTGATGGGTGGCCTGGCGATCGCGGTCGACTTCACGGAAATGAACCGCGAAAAGCAGATGGTGACGAATGCGCTTGATGCCGCCAACTTCGCCACGGCGCGCCGGCTGACGGAAGGCGCGACCGACGACCAGTTGAAAGCCTATGCGCTCGACTTCTTCAATGCCAACCTGAACGATATCGATCCGGCCAGCGCGACGCTCAACGTCACCTTGCCCAGCAACACCAGCGGCGGCGGCCTGCTCACGATGACGGCGCAGCTTGCCTACAAGCCCTATTTCTATCCTGCCTTCGCCCAGCTCGTCGGCAAATCGGCAACCGATGCGAACCAGAAGATCAACTTCAGCGTCACCTCTCAGGTCAGGCTGAAGAACACGCTGGAAGTTGCCCTGGTGCTCGACAATTCCGGATCGATGACCACGCTCGGCACGGGCTCGGGCCAAAAGCGCATCGATCTTCTCAAGACAGCGTCCAAACAGCTGGTCGACACGCTGGCCCAACAGGCGGTCATGATCAAGCAGGTCGACAAGCCGGTGCAGTTCGGCCTCGTGCCCTTTGCCGCTTCGGTCAATGTCGGCCCCGACAATGGCAACGCCTCGTGGATGGACACGGAGGGCCTGTCGCCGGTGTCGAACGAGAATTTCGACTGGTCGACGCTGAACGCGGCCAACAAATATGCCCAGCAGACCAACGGCATCTGGTACAAACGCGGCACCGGCTGGGGCAGCGAGGAAGGGCAGATGCTGACCCGGTTTTCACTCTACCGGGACATGAAGGTCGTCACCAACCACGAGCGTGTCGTCAACAGCAAGCGGGTGGTTTGCGACGAGTACAATTCGAACAACACCTGCAAACGCAGCCACGACGAATACGACTACATCGATTCCTACGGTCCGTTCGCCAGCTGGCAAGGCTGCGTGGAGGCCCGGCCCTATCCCTACAATGTCAACGACGCTTCGCCGTCCGGCGGCTCGGCCAACACAGGCATAGGCGCCGGCGATCCGGCAACGATGTTCGTGCCGATGTTCGCACCGGACGAACCCGGCAACCGCTGGAAGCTCACGCAGGATCCCGACGAGGCCGCCCCGGTGGCCTACGGCGCGGTGAACAGCTGGTGGAATGACGATCCTACGAGCAGCACCGGTCAAGCGCGGCTGCGAAACATGGCCAAATATTTCCAGCCGCGGCCAATCGATGCGCCGGCGCTGCCCGCCGGCAACGGCCCGAACTACAGCTGCACCACCAATCCGATCACACCACTGACCGATGTGAGCGTCGCCGATGGGGCCACCTCGATCAAGGCGGCGATCGACCTGATGCAGCCGAATGGCGGAACCAATGTTCCCGAGGGCATGGCGTGGGGCTGGCGGGTGGTCTCAAGCGGCGAACCGTTCACGCAAGGGCGCCAGGAAACGGAAAAAGGCAATGACAAGGTGGTGATCGTGCTGACCGACGGCGCCAACACCTACTACACGCCGTCCTCGCTTGGCTATTCGGACCCCGCCAACTCGAAATCCACCTACGCGTCCTACGGCTATCTCAACCCCGGCTACAACGGCACCTCGGTCGGCCGCATGTTCATGGGCACATCGAGCGCCATCGGTCAGTTCGACTATTCGAACGGCAACTACACCGATGCGCTCAACGAGCAGATGGCAACGCTTTGCAACAACGCCAAGGCGGCCAACATCATGGTGATGACGGTGGCGCTCGACCTGTCGACGACCAAGGCCAGCGACAAGCTGGCGATCGATGCGCTGAAATCCTGCTCGTCGGACTCGCGCTTCCGCAAGGACCCGACGGATCCGAGCAAACCGGCGAAGCTGTTCTGGAATGCGACCGGCGCCAGCCTGTCGAACGACTTCAAGGAAATCGGCAACGAACTGTCGAACCTGCGGGTGGTCGGCTAAGGCGCGCCGCGTCGAAACGGCGCTTTGGGTCCTTCTTTATGCATGTCGTTGCCCCGAAACCGGAGGCACTTTGGAGCGACATGCTGTAATCGCTCCTCTGGCGCAACACCTGGTGCCGGCAAGCCCTTGCGGGCGCATGCCGTGACAGGCAGATATTGGCTGCTCGCGCGATCGCACATCGATCGCGAGCGTGCTTGGGGACGAACAATGCCGGATACCGCCAACCATATCGCCTTCGCGCTGGTCTGCCTCGGCATGGTGCTGACGCCAGGCCCGAACATGATCTACCTGATCTCGCGCTCGCTGTCGCAAGGGCCGAAGGCCGGACTGATCTCGCTTGGCGGGGTCGCGGTCGGTTTCCTGTTCTATGTGCTGTCGGCGGCGTTCGGCATCACCGCGCTGCTGCTCGCCGTGCCCTATGCCTACGACGCGCTGCGCCTTGCCGGCGTGCTCTATCTCCTGTGGCTTGCCTGGCAAGCGGTGAAGCCGGGCGGACGTTCGCCGTTCCAGGTGCGCGATCTGCCGAAAGACCGGCCGCGCAAGCTGTTCGCCATGGGGCTGATGACCAATCTGCTCAACCCCAAGGTGGCCGTTCTCTATCTGTCGCTGCTGCCGCAATTCATCAGCATCGGCAAAGGCCATGTGCTGTCGCAGCTATTGGTTCTGGGCGCGACGCAGATCTCAATCAGCCTGACCGTCAATGCGATCATCGCGGTGACGGCCGGTTCGATCGCCACCTTCCTTGCCGGACGGCCATTGTGGCTGGTCATCCAGCGCTGGATGATGGGAGGCGTGCTGACGGCGCTGGCGCTGAAGATGGCGACCGACGCGCAGCGCTGATATCCGGGCGCCGGGTCATCATCTCTCGGCACTTCTCGATGGGACTGAAATCGTCAAGCTCACCGGCCAGAATCAAGGTCGGGACCGCCATGCCGCTTGCCTGGGCCTTGCGCACCTGAAAAGGCGTTGGCGTTATCGCGGCACTTTCAAATTGCACCAGATGGCTGGCATCCGCATGCGCGGCGTTGTGTCCTGCAATGCCGAAGCAGGCCAGCCAAACAATTCTTTTCACGAGCGCCAGCATCTTGTGTGCCATCGGCAGACTCCGGCCATTGGGTGCCAGCGGCGCTCTTGACCGACGTTACAGACTTGGGGCGTCCGCCTGGTTGCCGGAGATATGGCTCCCTACATCGGCCGGCGGATCGGCCGGATCTGCGCCGGCTCGACTACCTTGCGGTAGAGGTGCCAGGTGGCATGGCCCAGGATCGGCATGACCACCGCCAAACCGGCAAACAGCGGGATCGAGCCGATCACCAGAAGCACGGCAACCAGCAGGCCCCACAGCGCCATCTGCAGCGGGTTTGCCATCACCGCCCGGGCCGAGGTTTCGATTGCCGAGACGGCACCGACATCACGGTCGAGCAGCAAAGGGAAGGCGATCACCGTTGTGGCCAGCACCACCACCGCAAAGACAAAACCGGCCGCATTGCCAAGCAGGATCAGGGTCCAGCCCTTGCCCGTCGTCAGCACGTCGCGGACAAAGGCGCCGATCGAGGCCGGCGGCTGGTCGCCGAACAGGCCGGTGTAGATCGATTGCGCGGTGTACAGCCACAACAGGAACAGCGCAAACAGCATGACGCCGATGACCGCGATCGACGGCAATGCCGGGGAACGGCGCACATCCAGCGCATGGCGCCAATTCGTGTTCATGCCGAGTTCGCGCCGGCGGCTGATTTCGTAGAGCCCGATCGCGGCAAAAGGCCCGACGAGGGCAAAGCCCGACATCAAGGGATAGACCAGCTGAATGGCGTTGGAACCCGAGCTCCACCGGGTAAGGATCAGGCCGACGATCGGGTAGATCAAACACAGGAACACGTAGTGGGACGGTTTTGCCCAGAAATCCTCGGCGCCGAGCCTGAGCGCGTCCCAGAGATCCGCCGTGGTGATGCGGCGCACCGCGGGCTGCACATGCATCCCGTGGGCGTCCGCCATGATATGAAAGCCGGCCATAACCATCCTCCCGTGTGTCGGGGGCGGTCACCGCCGTGATGGCCGCCCGCAGCTGCCACTAGTAGATGTGGCAGCATAGCCGATTTGTCAGGGGTTGTCGCCGAATCGATGATCGGTCGGGTCCTCACGGGATTGTCGTCGCCTGCCGGCCAAAGCCGGCCGGCGGACTCTACTCGCCTCATTTCAGAACCCATGCATTTTAGCAATTGCTTAAATTACTCTTAGATATCCCGAGCGTATCACCTGGGCATTGCAAACCTTGGCGGCGGACGATGTTCACATTGAGAGGCTTCTGGCTTTCCAAGCGCGGCAACTTTGCCATGGCGACAGCCATAGCGATGCTGCCGATAATGGTTGTGGTGGCCGGCGCGATCGATCTGACAGGCACCAGTGACGACGCCGCGCAATTGCAAAACTCGCTGGACGCGGCTGGACTTGCCGTCGGCACGAAGTACCTGCCCAGCATGGCCGCGAGTGATGTCGAGGCACTTGGGTCGACATTCTTTGCGGCCAATTTGAGCCTCGCCGACCAGCAGGAATATGCAGACAGCGTCTCGGCTTTTTCGGCAACCGCCAGCGGCGACCCGAGCGCCTACTACATCTCGCTTTCATCCAGCATCAACCGTCCGAGCTTCATCAATGGCGCGGCCCCATGGCCAGCTCACCGCTCGGCCACGGTCAAGATGAATCCCGGTGCGCAGGCCTGCGTTCTGGCGCTCGATCCACATGCGTCGGCCGCGGTAAGCCTGCAGGGCTCGACCGATGTCTCCATGAGCAGTTGCGTCATCGCGGCAAACTCGGATGCGCCCGATGCTGTCAGCAGGGGCGGTTCCGCGCAGATTTCGGCGGGCTGCGTCTCGACCGTCGGCAGCACTTACGGGCTTTCGCCGCCAAGCGCCAATCTCACCTGCGGAGCCCCGCTCGAACATCAATATGCATCTTTCGATCCTCTGGCGGACGTCGTTCCTCCCCCTTACACATTGTGCCTGCCGGTCCCGAACGGCAGAACCTATACGCTGTCGCCTGGAACCTATTGCGACAAGACGTTGTCGGGAAACATCACGCTCAATCCGGGCGTCTACATCTTCCGTAGCGTCACCCTAAAACCCGGCGGCAACGGCAGCCTGACCGGTCAGGGCGTGACCTTATTCCTCGTGGAGGGCTCGCAGATCACCATAAATGCCAATGAACAGGTAAACCTATCTCCACCCACCAGCGGTCCCTTCGCCGGCATCACCATTTTCGAGAACCGCGGCAACACCTCGGCCCTGACGCTGAATGGCGGTGCAAATTCCGCGATCAGCGGGTTCGTCTATGCGCCGGACGCGGCGATATCCTTTGGAGGCAACTCGGATATGAGCGGTCAGGGCGACTGTCTGAGGCTTGTTGGCTCGACCGTGCAGATGACCGGAAACTCATCCATCAAGACCGACTGCACCGCCGTGTTTGGAAATCGCGAGATGTATGCCAGCCGCCTCATCACGCTTGTGAAATGAGCGGCCAAGCTGCATTTCCATCTTGGATCTTACGGCCGTGCCCGGCAAAAGCCATGATCGCCATTATGTCAGGTGGGCATGATAGTCGCGAAAACTGCAAACTCCCCAATCCCGCATCCGAACAGGCGCAGGTTGCTCAAGGTCGCCGGCCTTGCAGCCATTGCCGCGCTTTCCGCCTGCAGCACCGTCTCTGTACCGACGGGCGAAAGTGCCGGCGTCTCTTCCTCCGCCACGGCTACTCTGTCGGCCTTGCGCGCCTCAGCCGGGCTCGGCCCGCTGACGCCGGACGCCCAGCTCGAACAGGCGGCGCTGCAGCAGGCCGGCTATATGGCGTCGCGCGAGCGCATGAGCCATACCACGGGCTGGGGCAAGGATTTCGCATCGCGCATGAAGGACAATGGCGTGCGGGGCGCCGCGGCCGAGAACATCGCCGAAGGCCGCTTCGACCAGCAAAAACTGTTCGACATCTGGATGCATTCGCAAGGCCACCGGCGCAACATACTCGATCAGGATTTCAGCCGCTTCGGGCTCGCCTATGTCCGCGACGGACATGATCCCAACCTGCGCTATTGGTCGCTGGTGCTCGGCAGGTAGCGTCTGCCAAGGCCGCTTCGGCTATTCGCCGGCACCAACCGGCACGCCAATCCCAGTCCATCTAGACGGCAGGCGGACCGCCCGCCGCCGGCTCAGTCCATATGCGCCGCAGGTGCGCGGCCGCCGGCCGGACCGACCTTTGGCTTGCGCAGCAGGAAGACGAACGGGATGGCGGCCAGCGTCATCACCATCAGTATTTTGAAGTCGTTGACGTAGGAGATCATCATCGCCTGGAGATTGACCATGCGATCGACCTGAGAGAGCGCCATCGGATCGCCGCCCGCGGCGGCCGGCGAGACGGCCCAGAGATTGGGATTGAACGGGCTGATGAAGGCCGAAAGCTCGGCGTGGTTGATTTGCGTGTTGCGCACCAATAGCACCGTCACGACCGAGACGCCGATCGACGAGCCGAGATTGCGCACCAGGCTGAAGAGCGCGGTTGCGTCGGTGCGGTAGCGTGCGTCGAGCGTGGCGAAGGCGACCGTCGACAGCGGCACGAACACCATTCCCATGCCCAGGCCCTGGATCACGCCGGAGCTGACGATCAGCCAGTTATCCATCTGCGGTGTGAAGCTCGCCATGGTGTAGAGCGACTGCGCGGTCAGCAGAAAACCGATGACGACGAGAATCCTGGCGTCGATCTTTCCCATGATGCGCCCGACGACGAGCATCGAGATCATCGTGCCGATACCGCGCGGACCGATGACGATGCCGATGGTGATGGTCGGATAGCCGAAGATGGTCGACAGCATCGGTGGCAGCAGCGACATCGAGGCCAGGATGAGCACACCCATGACGAAGATGAACGCCAGCCCGGTCACGAAATTCTGGTCGAGGAAAATCTTCGGATCGATGAAAGGATGGTCCGCGGTCATCGTGTGAATGATGAACACCCAGAAACCGGTGATGGCCAAGCCGAGCTCGATCCATATCTCGACCGAGGAAAACCAGTCGACCTCGCCGCCGCGATCCAGCATCAGCTGCAGCGCGCCGACGCCGAGCGATATCATGGCAAAGCCGAAGAAATCGAAGCTGCGCACCCGCCGGGCAACGGCCGGCAGATAGGCCGCCATGCCAAGGAAGGCGACGATGCCGACCGGCAGGTTGATGAAGAACACCCAGCGCCAGTTGAAATTCTCGGTCAGCCAGCCGCCCAGCGTCGGACCCAGGATCGGTCCCAGCATGATGCCGGCGCCCCAGATCGCCATTGCCTGGCCGTGGCGCTCCTTGGGATTGATGTCGAGCAGGAATGTCTGCGACAGCGGCACGATGGCGGCGCCGAACACGCCTTGCATCAGCCGGAACAGCACAATGGTTTCAAGGCTCCATGCCAGGCCGCACAGCATGGAGAAGATGGTAAAACCGACCACCGCCGTCAGGAACAATTCCTTGCGGCCGAAGCGGTCGGCGAGCCAGCCGGTGACCGGCGTCATGATGGCGGCGGCGACGATATAGGAGGTCAGCACCCAGTTGATGTTGTCCGGGGACGCGCCGAGGTCGCCCGTCATGGTCGGCAGCGCGACATTGGCGATGGTGGTGTCGAGCGCCTGCATGATGGTCGCCAGCATGAGCGCAACCGTGATCAGGCCGCGATGCGGCACCTCTCGAAATGGCTCTGGCGTGCTCATGATGCGGAACTTCCAGCAGGTAACAAAAACGTGTACACCGGGGTTTCCGGGCGGCAGAGGCTTCCGTTGAGACCTTCATCGCGGTGGGACGCGATTATCGATGTGGGGGTTACATCGACCGAAAGTCTCTGGTGAGCGGATGCCTGCCGCCCGGAAACATGAGGACCGAAGGGTCCGTGTCGAAGATTTCAGATTTCAGCCAGGCCGCGACACGGCTTGAACCAAACGCTGATCCTTCTCACTCCTCCCCTCAGACCAATCCTTGGCTATCCGCTTGCACCTGCCTGGCGCCGCGGACTTCCGCCGACTTACTGCACGACCTCGCCAGCCGTGGCGTGGCCGAATATGGCCGGAAAGCCGCGGGCAACGCCGGTATCGACCGTGACCGAGGCGCTCATGCCGGTCCGCAGCGCCATCTTGGCGTCGGGATCGGTCAGTTCCAGTCGCACCGGGATGCGTTGCGTGACCTTGACCCAGTTGCCGGTGGCGTTCTGGGCAGGCAGCAGCGAGAATTCTGCGCCCGTTCCCGCACCGATCGCCTTGACCGTCGCCTCGAAGGTCTTGCCCGGATAGGTATCGACGACGATCTCAGCCTTCTGGCCCGGCTTCATGTTGGTGAGCTGAGTTTCCTTGAAATTGGCATCGATCCAGGTGTCGTTGGTCTCGACCAGCGAAAACAGCGGCGTGCCGGAGCCGACGAACTGGCCGACCTTGAAGGACGAGGCCTGGGAGATGACGCCATCGGCGGGCGCCTTCACCGTGGTCCGCGCGAGGTCGTAGGCGGCCTTGTCGCGCGCGGCGAGCGCGGCCATTACGGTCGGATGCTTGTCGGTTTCGATATCGGGGTTGCCGCCGAGCGCGGCCTTGGCGCTGATGATGCCCTGCTGGGCGACGGCGACCTGCTGCTTGGCCTTGTCGAGGTCGTTGCGGGCCTCGTCCAGAGACGATTTGGCGTTGATGCCCTTCTGCGCGAGATCGGCGGCGCGGTCATACTGCGACTGGGCGTAGTCGACCTCGCTGCCGGCGGACTTCTCCTGTGCCATCGACTGGCTGTAGGCGGCGCGCAGCTGCTCGACATTGAGGCGCGCGGCGGCAACCGCGGCGTCGGCCTGAGCAAGCGCGATCCGATAAGGCTCGGGATCGATGGTGAACAGAAGGTCGCCCTGCTTGACCATCTGATGGTCTGATATGGCAACCTGGACGATGCGGCCGGCCGTGTCCGAGGCGATCGATACCTTGGCCTGCTGCAGATTGGCGTTCTCCGTCCCCTGATAGCGGCCGCCGGTCACCCAGACATAACCACCACCGATGACCAGCGCCGCCGGCAAGACAAGCATGAGGAGGAAGCGGCCCATGCGGCGCTTCTTCTTCGGCGCCGGGACCGGCTCAACGGGCGGAACGACCGCGACGGGAGCGGCGGCCGGCTGGGCCGGGGCTTCCATCTCCACCTTGGCGGCGTTTTCGTCGACTTTGGCTACCGCGTTCATGCTGCTGCGCCTTTCGTAGGCTCGACTTTTTCCGAGATATCGCCGTCGGCGAGATTCTGTGCCATCGCATCGAGCGCCCTGATCAGGACGCGACGGTCCTCCGGCGAAACGCCGACGAGCGATTCCTCATAGACCTCGCCGGCCAGGCTCTTGACCTCGGCATAGGCGGCGCTCGCCTTGGCCGTCGGAAAGATCATGCGTACGCGGCGGTCGGCGGCGGCGGCGCGGCGCTCGATCCAGCCGCCCTCCTCCATCCGGTCGACGAGGCGCGAGACACTGATCGGCTCGATTTCGAGCAACTCCGCGAGCCGGGCCTGGCTAACGCCCTCTTCCTTGGCGACGCGCACCATCAGGCGCCATTGCGCCGACGACAGGCCGAGCCCGCTGGCACGCGTCTCGAAACGCTTGCGCATCAGGCGCTGCACGTCGTGGATTAAAAATCCCAATCTGTCGATGCCGTCCGAAACCATGAGCGGTATATATAATAAGCGTGCTTACTATTCAAGCACCACGTCGTTCAAAAGCCGGCAAATGTGCGTGCCCACCGTGACCGTCGACGATTGGTCGACGCCTCAGCAACCGATGCGCGGCAGCCGGGCAGCGAGAGTCGCTGTTTTGGACGCTGCCGCCGCTGGTCGTCCCGATCAGCCGGCAAGCGTGCGCCTGCAGGATTATTCCGACCTCAATGTCGGGCTTGGCCGCAAGCTGATCGCCGAGCGGCAATTGCCGGCCAGCGTCTCGTTCCAGCGCGCCGACGCTTTCGATGCCGACATGCTCGCCGCTATCGATCCGGCGCCGGACCTCGCCATCGTTTCGGGCCTTTACGAACTGTTCTCCGACAATGCCATGATCGCCCGCTCGCTTGGCGGACTGGCCCGCGCCATGCAGCGGGGCAGCCTGCTCATCTACACCAACCAGCCCTGGCATCCGCAACTCGAGATGATCGCGCGCAGCCTGACGTCCCATCGCGGCGGACAGGCATGGGTCATGCGCCGGCGCACGCAAGGCGAAATGGACCAGCTCGTCGAAGCCGCCGGTTTCGAGAAGCTCGACCAGCGCATCGACCAATGGGGCATCTTCACCGTCTCGGTCGCACGGCGCCTGTAGGACCAGCCGAGGCATGCCGACTGATCCCGAAGCTTCGCAATCCGCAGCCATCGCCGCCGCCGAACCCTATGGCCGTGTGGTCGTGAGGGCTGCGTTGTGGCTGGCGTTCCTGGCGCCGTTCTTCTACCTGACCTATGGCTTCGCCAACTGGCTGGCGTCGCGGCGCGACGATGTCGGCAGCACCGTGTTCTCCTGGGAACACAGCATCCCGTTCGTCGCCTGGACCATCGTGCCCTACTGGTCGATCAACCTGTTCTACGGCCTGTCGCTGCTGCTTAACGACAACCGGCAAGGGGTCGACCGCCTGGCCGGCCGCTATCTCACAGCGCAACTCGTCGCCGTCACCTGCTTCATCCTGTTCCCGCTGACCGCAACGTTCGTGCGGCCGGAAACGACCGGCCTGCCGGGCTTCATGTTTGCCGTGCTTGGCGGCTTCGACAAACCTTTCAACCAGGCGCCCTCGCTGCACATCGCCCTGCTGGTGATCATCTGGGACCATTGGCGCCACCGGCTCGGTCGCCTTCTCCTGCCGCTCTGGCACGGCTGGTGCTTCCTGATCGGCGCCTCGGTGCTGACGACCTGGCAGCATCATTTCATCGACATCCCGACCGGCGCGCTGCTCGGTTTTTTCGCGCTCTGGCTGTTTCCGCGCAACGGCGAATTGCCGTTTTCAGGTGCCCGGCTGACCAGCTATGCGTACCGACAGCCTGATCTTCGCTGCCCCCATCTTCTTTCACATCGTGCGCTATTTCTGGACAGTCTGAGACAGCAGGCTCCGAGCGGTCAGAGGCGGTTTCTCATGACCAGCGTGACGACGAAGAAGGCGCCGAGCGAGCTGGTGATGATGCCGATCGGCAGTTCCTGCGGCGGCAGCAGGGTTCGCGCCAGCAGATCGCTTGCCAGCAACAGCACCGCCCCGAACAGCGCACAGCTGGCGATCAGGCGCAGATGCAAGGGACCGGCCAGCGGCCGCGACAGATGCGGGATCATAAGCCCGACAAAGCCGATGACGCCGGCGACCGAGACGAGAATTGCCGTCGAAAAGGCGGCGACGAGAAACGTCGTCCTACGCATCCGCGCCACCGGCACGCCAAGGCTTTCGGCAGCACTTTCACCCGCCAGGAAGGCGTCCAGCCTGCGGTGGTTCCACAGCCCGTAGGCAGCAATCGTTCCGGCGCCCAAGGCGCCCAGCCAGACGTTGTCCCAGCGCGCCAGCCCGAGCCCGCCCATCGTCCAGAACAGCACCGAATGGGCGGCGCGCTGGTCGCCGGCAAAAACCAGATAGTTGGTCAGGGCAGTGAACAGGAAGGAAACGGCAAGGCCGGCGAGGATCAGCCGTTCGGGTCCCTGCCCCCTCACCCGCGCGACCAGCAGCAGGACGATGCAGGCGGCCAATATGCCGCCTGTGAAGGCGGCGACCGGCAAGGTCCAGATGCCGAAACTGTCACCAAAGACGGTGATGACGGAAACGGCACCGGCGGCCGCCCCCGACGACAGGCCGAACAGGAAAGGATCGGCAAGATCGTTGCGGGTCACCGTCTGCAGCAAGGCGCCTGTTATGCCGAGGCCGCCGCCGACACAGACCGCCAGGATCGTGCGAGGCAGCCTGAGATCGACGACGATCTTGCCGACCGGGCCAGACACCTGGTGTTCGTTCAACCCGACGGCCTGCCCAAGCGAGGCGATGACGTCGGTCAGCGGGATCAGCGTCGAACCATAGGCGATCGACAGCAGCACGAGGGCGACGATCGCCGTCGTGCCCGCCACCATCGCCAGCGCGAATGCCTTGTGTCCCGAAAGCGCACCGGATCTATGCCCAGGGGCAACAAGCATCAGAACGCTTCCGGATGCATCGCCCTGGCGATCTTGCCGATCGCCTCGATGTTTGCCGGCCCGGGCGTCAGTTCGGCATAGCGGAGCGCCACGAAGCGCTCATTCTTGACCGCATCCGTCTCCTTCATCGCCGGGTGCGCCTTCAAGAAATCGAGCAGCTTCCTGTAGCCGCCGCCATCCTGGTAGTCGAGCAGGATGAGGAACTGCGGATTGCGCGACGCCACGGTTTCCCAGTCCGTGTTGCCCCAGCTGGTGTCCATGTCGGCCATGATGTTGTCGCCACCCGCCGCCGTGATCATGGCGCTCGGAATGGCGAATTTGCCTGCGGTGAACGGCTTGTCCTCACCTGAGTCATAAAGGAATACCCGCGTCCCCTTTCGGTCGCCGACTTTCGCCATGATGTCTGCCAATTGCGCCTTCCAGCCGGAGACGAGCTTCTCCGCGTCCGCGTCCTTGCCGAAGATCTTGCCCAGCTTTTCGACATCGCCGTAGAGCAGGTCCATCGAGGCGGCCGGACGGTTCTTGTCGAGATGGACGCAGCTTTCGGTCAGCACCAGCGTCTTGATGCCGTGCGGGGCGAGCGTGTCGGGCGTCACGTCGCCACCCGGCTTCATGCCATAATACCAGCCGGCGAAGAAGAAATCGGGCTCGACGGCGACGAGGTTTTCGAGCGTCGGGTATTTGGGCGCCAGTTCCGGGATGGAACCCTGCTCGGCCTTGAACTCGGGGCCGATCTTGTACCATCCGGTGATGCCGGTCAGGCCGACGATCGACGGCTGCAGCTTCAGCGCGAAGGCCATTTCGGCCATGTTGAGATCATGGATGACGGCGCGCTTGGGCGGCGCGTCGAAGGTCAGCGGCTTGCCGCAGCTGTCGACGGTGACCGGGAAGGCGAAGGCTGACGAAGCCAGCAGCGAGAAGACGAGCGACAGTGCGAGACGTTTCACGGATTTTGCTCCTTGGCTGAACGGTGTCGGATGAGGGATGGGGTCGATCAGGATGGCGGCGCAGCGCGGTTCGGAACATCGAACACCGTGAGTTCGCGGTCTTCGGTCGGATGGCGCAGGCGAAACACGTCGATGCCGAAAATCTCGCGGATCAGCTTTTGCGTCAGCGCTTCGCGGGGTGCCGCCAGCGCATGCAGCCGCGCCTCGCTCATCACCGCGACTCTGGTGGCGAAGGGCGCCACCAGAGCCAGATCGTGCAGCACCGCGATCACCGTCATGCCGAAGCCGGCCACGAGCTCGAGCAGCTCGCCGCGGGCGCGCGGATCGAGATGGTTGGTCGGCTCGTCGAGGAACAGCACCTTTGGTTGCTGCGCGATGGCGCGCGCCAGTTGGGCGCGCTGGCGTTCGCCACCCGACAGCGAGCCGATGGTGCGGCCAAGCAGCGGCAACAGGCCGGTCCGGCGCAACGCGTCGACGACGATGTCGCGCTCCTCGCCCCTGCGTCTCAGGCCGGCATGCGGGACGCGGCCGAGCTCGACATAGTCGATCACCGCCAGCCGCGGGTCAGGCTGGTCGGTCTGGCCGACGACGGCGATGTGCAGCGCCCGCTCGGCGGTCGAGATACGGTCCAGGCGGCGCCCGCCAAGCTTCACCTCGCCCGCACTTGGCTTGAGCATGCCCGACAGCATGCGCAGCAGCGTGGTCTTGCCGGCGCCATTGGGGCCGATGATGGCAAGGCGATCGCCCGAGGCCACCGACAGGCTGACGGCGTGGACCAGATGCCGGCCATTGGCCATGGCGCTGAGGTCGCGCGCTTCGAGGAGTGGCATTGTCATCGGCTGTTGCCCGGAAACTTGGCCGGCCCGGGAATGCGGGCCAGCGTCTTGCCGGTCAGTCGCGGCGGACGTTGTCCGGAATTGCACCAGCCGTCGGCGAGCGAGGCGTAAAGCCTGGCAAATCGCACGAGATCGCCGGCGTCGGCCTCGGCGTCGATGGAGCCGAAGAGATAAGAGGCCTTGCCCGGCGCCTCGAAGGCCACCGTCAGCGGCCGCGCGCAGCCCGCCATGCATTCGGCACCTTCAACCGTGAAGCCATGCGCCACGGCGGGTTCATGGCAGACCGCGAGCCGGGAGCGCAAATCGACGCACAGGCTTTCGCCCGACCTGATTCCGGTCGGAACGTCACGGCAAAGCGTGCACACGATGATGCGATGATCGATGGCGCCGTCCAACTTTCCGTCACTTTCAAAACTGGCGACGGAAGGATGTCGGCTAGCCGGCCGACAAGACCGACGTCCACGTCTCCTCCCGGCACACCCCGTCCGGTCAACTCAGCCGATGGCAGGTCTCCTGGCTCGCGGGTCTCGGCGCAATCCAGCCTTCCCAGCCTTGCCGGCCAGTGGCATGTCGGATCTTGCTCACCGCTTACAGTTGCGGGGGCAGCCACGGCCTCGACCTTTTGCGGGTCTCACCGTGTTCCCTTTTCACCCCTTGCCTTTCGGCGCGGGGACCATCACGCACCCACCGTAGATTTCCATCGATCGCATCGCAATGAGTTTTTTGCGACGCCGTCGCTGCATGTTCTATATGTAATAACATTACGTTTGAAGCGATGTTTCGCGGCGATGTCAACCCCTGTCGTCGCGCACGCGCGCCCGGCTAGTTCCCGACGCTCTTGATTCCTGAGGCCACTGCTACGTTGTCGGATGATTGAGCGACGCTGTTGAAAAGCGTGCACGACATTTCCTTGCTGCGGAAATTGAAACCCATACACAATTTTTCATTCGCGCATTGTAAGATGCAGTCTGGATACCTGAGCTGTCCTGTCCAATAGGGTACGCCGGAAACCTCAGTGTTCTTTGCGAATACCAAGTTCGAATAGTGCAGATTGCTTTCGACAACCTTCTTCGCCGCCATCACTGATTCTTCGCTCTTCACAAGAACGGAAGCGTCACCTTTCATGAAGCAGGCCTGGTATTTGGTGTTATATGTAACCGCCAAGCACGTAAAATCGTGATCGCAAGCGTTCTGGCACTGCTCGGCAGTGACGCCTCGAATAGGCATGTTGGGTAGGTCGTTTCCAATCGCGTCCCATCCCGATACGACGACAAAGCCGGTGTCAGGATCGGTCGCTGTCGTCATGACCGGGGGCTGCGGGGAAACGCCGCCCACCTGTCGACGAGGATCGGTGGCAAAATCCGCGGCTGCAAAAGTACGACCATCGAGCCACGCACAATTCGTTGCCAGCTGAATTGCCGTAGCATCTGTTAAACCGACCTGTGCCAAAGTCGCGGGTGCAGATATGGGTGAGACAGGCTGTGTTTCTGGACCTAGCCTGTTTGCCAATTGAACGTTCACGTCGACGTCCTGGACCATCCGACGCGAATAGCACCACGCAGTGTCCCAAGAGCTGTCTTTCTCGTCCTTGAAGTGATGGCCTGAAATCAACTCCCATTTGTCTCCCTGGAAGTCGATCGTCTTCGTGGCGAACTTCGTGAAGTCCACTGTGACGACATCCGGTTCCTTTGGAGGCGTTGGCGGCGTCGGCACTTGCGTGGGCCGTGGAGTAGGCAGTGGGATGGAAGGCTTATCTGCTCTGGTCTCGGCGGGCTTTTCGGGGGCTTCTACGCGCGGAGTATTCGGTTCTGGGATTGTGGGGTCGTTCTGCCAAAGTCCAAGCTTCAAGCCCAAGCCGATCCCAATTGCCGCCACGGCAATTGCACCTCCGGTTGCAATTCGACGCAATGCAGCCGCTCTAGAGATTTTCTCCTGAGCTGCGGCCTCGGCCTGTAGTGTCGGTATGGCAGACCGCTTTACGATTAGACTGACGGCCTGCTCTAGAAGTGCGGTATTATGCCGGACGAGCATTGCCCCGCCCCTTCATCGACAACGTCACCAGATCGGCAACTTCTGGCGGCAGCTCCTGATTCAGAGCCGTTCGAAGCACCTCTGGATCATCGGTAAACAGCGGAACATAGAGTATCTCCTTGACGACCTTTTCAATCTCGACGGGGACCTCGACGCGCTTCTCGACTTCCTTCTCGACGACCCTCTCGACCGGCACCTCGATCGTCCGAATGCGACGCCACCGCCAGCTCAAGAGCATGCGGCGAATGAGCGACGACAGGCGGCTATGGGACTGAACTTCGCCGCGAGCGGCTATGCGTTGAAGAGCGAGCGCCACCATCGCTGTGATCGGCCCGGCGAGCGCCGCGATCACGGCAAGCGAACTGAACCAAATGACTGAGATCACACCTGCCTGTTCCGGAGTCACCTGCTCTGGCTTTGCACCGTACCATCTTGCCGCGATGCGCCTGACCTGGTCGGTGCGCGCCATTGGAATCCGCTCCTTCTCGAGGGCCGCGACTTCCTTGGCTATTTGATCCTGCCTAACCTGATTTTGCGCGGCCACGGTCGCTTTGTTGGCTTCAGCGCCTTGGGCGTCGGCTAGCCTCTTGCCCGCCTCGTCAAGTCGTCTCTGCCAACTGGCGGCGTCTGCATCGCGTGTCTGCTCGAGATTCGATCGCCGACCTGTAAGCTTTTGCCGCTGGTCGGCCGTCATCGGCGGACTGCTCGCACGTAGCCGGTCAAAATCCGATCGAAGTGACGCTATTTCCTGTTCCAGTGGATTTATTTGAGCGTCGAACTTGGCGCCGATTTTGGACCTTGGATTTGCCAGCTTGGCGACCTCATCCTCCAACTTCCGAGCTGAATCGCTGTCGCCTGAGTCTCGGGCCATCTTGATGCGTTGGACGAAGCTGTCGCGCTGGCGTTCGAATTGGTCGACGGCGTCTTTGATCTCAGCATCGCGCTGCTCAATCAGCGACGATCGAACCGTGTTCTTTTCTTCGATCTGGTCTCGAACACGGGATGCCTCCGGAGTAAGAGCTGTTGCCCCCTGCAATTCAGCGTCAACCTCCGCAATTTGTGCCTGGAAGCCGGCACGGGACTTTTCGGCAAGGGCGGTCATCTCCTCAAATTCGGCGCGAGCCTGGTCAACCTGATCAGCTTTCCTGCCGAGTTCATCTGCCGAGGCAAGCTTCGACGCCTCCTGTTCCAGCGCGTCAATCTTGTTCACCAAATCTTCGTAGCGAAGCTGACGAAGGGCGCCCGCTCGCTCCATTCCCATAAAAACGGTCTCGAACGTGATACCCGCGAGGATCAACAGGAAGACGAGCACTATGGGCTTCCACACCCACGATACGCTGAAAAGCAGAGTGGCAATTGGGATTTTGGTAAGTTCTGCGATGGCGACCATCAAAAATGGTGCACTTGCGAGTGTCAGATCCATCGCAGTGACGGACTCGCTCGCCGCGAAAGCTTGATAGCCAAGAGCTACGCCAGTCATAAGACCAATAGTCGCCGCTGCGAGCTCAAGCGCCCATGCCCCCCTATAAGTCCACTGCCCATAGGTCGCGAGCTTTTGGCCCATCGTTGTTTGCATATTGCGCCCCCGATCCGGCAAACCCACCCGCTCGGATCTGATGGCATTACACCGAAAAGTAACTATGTTCGCAACTGTTATGAGTGGGTATCGGCAATTATCCTGAGTCGTAGTTAAGGCTGAGGCGATTTGTGTGGCGACTATACCAAGCTCTTATATCTGAAGCGCTTCTCCCTCCCCGAGATTAGTATTGCTGTGTCAGCACTGTTGATCAACAGCTTCCGAACACACATGACACGCCTGCCTGACCGAGATGAGGCTCGAAGTTGCAATTCTTCGGCAGAGCCTCCTCCAAAAAACGAGCAAGGCCCCGCGGGGCCTTGCTATCTCAACCTCAGCGCCGAGCTCTAATCGCCCCTCACTTCCCCATCAGCTGCTTGGCATTCACCGCCGTGATCGCGGTCGTCTCCACCGTTACAGTCGGCTCCACCGAAGTCGCACAGTCGAGCAGGATCTTCTTCGACATCTCGATCGCTTCCTTCGCACCCGTCGGGTAGGTGAAGGTTGCCGCCCAGTCGCCCTTGGCGACGGCCTCGATGCCGCCGGCCGGTCCGGGCAAGCCGTCGGTGCCGATGATCTTGACGTCCTTGCCGGCTCCCTTGGCGGCAAGCAGCGCGCCGGCCGCCATCATGTCGTTGGAGGCATAGAGCACCTTGATGTCGGGATGCGCCTGCAGCATGGCGGCAAAGGCGGTCTGGGCTTTGTCCGGCACCCAGTCGGCGGCCTGCTCGGCGACGACCTGGATCTTGGCATTCCCCTTGACGCCGTCCTTGAAGCCGTTCAGCCGCTCGACCGCCGGCGTCGAGCTCGGCAAGCCTTCCAGCACCGCCGCCTCGCCGCCATCCGGCAGCAGGGTCTTGGCGGTGTATTTGCCGGCCTCGAGCGCGATCTTGTAATTGTCGCCGCCGATGAAGGCGGTGTAGTCCTTGCCGGGATCGCCGACCGTCTTGCGGTCGAGCTCGATGACCGGGATGCCGGCATCCATGGCGCGTTTCACCGCCGGCGTCAGCGGTGCCGCCTCGAAGGGCGAGATCAGCAGCAGATCGACCTTCTGGGTGATGAAATTGTCGACCTGCGAGGTCTGCGTGTTGACGTTGCCGGCGCCGTCGGCGATCTGCAGCGTGAAGCCCGGCACCGCCTTGGCCGCCGCCGTCAGTTCGTCATTGACATGCTGGCGATAGGGCTCGGCATTGTTGGCCTGCGAAAAGCCGATGATGAACTGGCCGTCCTTGGCGCAGGCCTTGACCATCGGGTCGGCAGCCTGGGCGGCTCCTGCAATGCACAGGCCCGCGCCTGCCAGAAGCACGGCACGAAGCGTGCTCCTCGTTCCTTGTCTTGTGGTTTTCATACTCGCTCTCCTCCTCGTCGGGCCGGGGGGCCAGACCTTGGTTTGACTTCGACTTTGTTGCCGCCTTCCTCCTAACGACCCAAACCCTCGCGGCGGCGAACGAGGGATTGAAGCACTGCCGCCAGCACGATGATCGCGGCGGTCGCGAGCAACTGCATGGCGGGCGTGATGTTGTTGAGCTGCAAGATGTTGGCGAGCGCGCCGAGCATGATGGTGCCGGCCACGGTGCCGACCATCGAGCCGGCGCCGCCAAACAGGCTTGTGCCGCCGATGACCACTGCGGCGATCGCGGTGAGCTCGTAGCCCATGCCGTCATTGGCGCTGCCGAAATTGAACTGGCCAGCATGGACGATGCCGGCCAGGGCCGAGGCAAAACCGGTGATGGCATAGACCGAGATCTTCACCATCGAAACTGGCACGCCGGAAATGCGCGCCGCGCGCTCATTGCCGCCGACGGCAAAGACATAGCGGCCGAAACGCGTGGTGTTGAGCACGATGGTCGCGATCGCGGCAAAGACGATGAAGACGATGGTGGCGACCGGCACGGTGTTGTTGAACAACCGCTCGCCGAGGATCGCGAACACCGGCGGTGCCAGGCCCGGCCCGTCGCCATAGGAAATGTTGATGTACTGGTTGCCCGAGACGACCAGCGCCAGGCCGCGCGCCGCCTGCAGGCCGGCGAGCGTGACGATGAACGGCTCCAGCCGGAAGCGGGTGGAGATGGTGCCCTGGATGGCGCCGAAGACGATGCCCATGATAAGCACGGCGAGGATGGTGGGAATGAGCCCGAAGCCACCCGAGATCATCATCGACGCGGTGACGACGCTGGACAGGCCGAGCACCGCGCCAACCGACAGGTCGATGCCGGCGGTGATGATGACGAAGGTCATGCCGATGGCGATGATGCCGGTCTCCGAGACGGCGCGCACGATGTTGGCGATGTTGTCGGGATCGAGGAACAGGATCTGGCCGTGCCGGCGCGGCGAGAAGATGATGCCGCCGATCGCCACCACCACCAGGCCGATCAGGCTCTGGAAGCGCACCACAAGGGCGAGCGGATCGCGATGCTTTGGCGCTGCCGCCGGCAACGCCGAGCTCGCTGTCACCGAAATCTTCTGTTCAGACATCAGGCCTCCCTGCCATTTGCCGCGTCAAGCACTGTGTGCTCGTCGACGCCGCCGATGAATTCCGCCACGTTGCGCCCTTGGCGCAGCACCACGATCCGGTCGCACAGGCCGATGAGCTCCGGCATCTCGCTGGACGCGACCAATATGCCGAGCCCCTGCGCCGCCAACTGCCTCAGCCGCGCGTAGATCTCGCCCTTGGCGCCGACATCGACGCCGCGAGTCGGCTCGTCGAGCAGCAGCAGCCGGGGATTGCCGAGGATCTCCTTGGCCAGCACCACCTTCTGCTGGTTGCCGCCGGACAGCGCGCCGACGGCGATGTCGGGATTCTTCGGCCTGATATCGAACTGGCCGAAGGATTGCTTCACCGCATCCGCCTGGCGGCGCTGCGACATCAGGCCGAAGGGCGAGATGCGGCGGATCACCGACATGACCAGGTTGAGGCCCACCGCCATTCTGAGCATCAGCCCGCTGCCGCGCCGGTCGTCGGTGACGAAGGCGATGCCGGCCGCGCGGGCGGCCCTGATCGAATCCAGCCTTACAGGCCGGCCATCGATGGCGACCTCGCCTTCCCAACGGCCGGACAGGCCGGTGCCATAGAGCGCGCTGAGCAGTTCGGTGCGCCCTGCCCCCATGATGCCGGCCAACCCGACGATCTCGCCCGCCTTGACGTCGAGCGAGACGCCGCTCGGCGGCTGCCAGCCGGCGCTTTCATGGGCGAGCCTGAAGCTGGCATCGCGCAAGCTGAGCAGCGTCTTGCCGGCCTTCGTCGACCGTTCGGGATAAAGCTCATCCAGCGGCCGGCCGACCAGAAGCCGAACCAGCTCGACCTGCGGCGCGTGCGGCTCGGTGACGCCCGCGACGCGACCGTCGCGCATGACCGTCACCCGGTCGGCGATCTGCGGTACCTCCTCAAGGCGATGCGAGATGTAGACGATGCCGACGCCGCTGGCGGCGAGCTTGCGCATGATGTCGAACAGCCTGTCGACCTCACCTACCGTGAGTGCCGCCGTCGGCTCGTCCATGATCAGCACGCGCGAGGCGTAAGACAGCGCCTTGACGATCGCCACGACCTGGCGCTGGCCGATCGACAGGTTCGCCACCATGCTGGCCGGATCGATGGCCAATTCGATGGCTTCGAGACGCTTGCGCGCTTCGCTGCGCATTGCCGGCACGTCGAGGAAACCACCCGGCCGCATCAACTCACGGCCAAGGAAAAGGTTGGCGGCGACGTCGAGCGTCGGCACCAGGTCGAGTTCCTGGAAGATGGTGGCGATGCCGGCCGCCTGCGCCTCGCGCGGGTTGTTGAAGGCTACCTGCTTGCCGTCGATGTGGATGGTGCCCTCGTCCGGCGTGTAGACGCCCGACAACAGGTTCATCAGCGTCGATTTGCCGGCGCCGTTTTCGCCAAGCAAGGCATGGATCTCGCCCGCCTTGAGGTCGAAGTCGACGCCGCGCAGCGCCTGGACGCCGCCGAAGCGCTTGACCGCGCCGGTGACGGAAAGCAGCGGCGCGCTCATGCCGACCTCATGGGGCTGACCTGATGGGAGGCCGGCCTCGCGCAGGACTCTCGCACCTGCAGCGCCGCCCGCAGCCGCACCGCCTGCGGCTCCAGGTCGGTCGATGCGATGCGAGCGCACAGCAGGGCGGCCGCCTGCCGTCCGATCTCGGTGCAGGGTTGCGCGACGAGTGTCAGCCGCGGCTCGAAGCAATCGGCCCATTCGAAGTCGTCGAAGCCGGCGAGCGAGAGGTCGCCGGGGATGGAGAGCCCCCTCTCGCGGATGGCGCGAACTGCCCCGATGGTCGTCATGTTGTTGCCCGTGACCAATGCGGTGGGCGGCGACGGCAGAGACAGGATCGCATGGGTCGATGCGGTCGCGCTCGCCGTGTCGACATTCTCCGGCGAGACATAGTGCGGCAGGCACTCAAGTCGATTGGCGACCAGCGAGGCACGAAAGGCCTCGACGCGTTCGCGGGTCGTCGCCAGGCCCGGCTGGCCGGCGATGTAGCCGATGCGCTTGTGGCCGAAGGCGGCGACATGATCGATCAGCGCGCGCATCGATGACTGGTTCTCGACGCCGATCTGGTCGAAGCGCTCGTCGGCGAAACGGTCGATGAGCACGCAGGGCAGCTTCTTCTCGGCCAGGTAATCGATGGCGCGCTGCGGCGCGCCCGACGGCGCCAGGATGACACCGTCGACGCGACGCTGGTGGAACGCTCGCACGACCGAAAGCTCGCGGTCGGGATCCTCCTGCGTGTCGGAGAGGAAGACCATGAGGCCGAGGCGCGCGCATTCGGCCTCCACCGCGCAGATGATGTCGGTGAAATAAGGGTTGGAAATCGCCGAGATCGCCAGGCCGACGCTGTTGGTCGAGGCCACTTTCAGCGACCGCGCCAGCTCGTTGGGCTGGTAGCCCATCGCGGCGATCGCGTCATTGATGAGCCGCGCCTTCTCCGGCGAGACAAAGCGGGTGCGGTTGATGACATGCGAGACGGTCGAAACCGATACGCCGGCGCGGCGCGCGACCTCAGCCATTGTCGGCATGGCGGCTCAAATGGAGTGCTCGCAAGCGCTCCTCCCTGATGATGCGTTCCAGTCCGCTCTCATTGGCTTTGGCGGATTTCGACAGAGCATATTGTCATCGAAACGTTTGCGCAATCGATTCGATGACTTTGTTCGACGAAATTCGCGCGCTGCGCAATTTCGATCAAATTTGTCACGGAAGAAAGCGGCAAGATGGTCCGACCAAATGCGAGAAGCCCATGAACCCGACCGAGAAAGCGCTGTGGTTTGTCGAAAGCCATCTGCCGGAGGCGATTTCGCTCGACGACGTCGCTCAAAGCAGCGGTGTATCGCGCTTTCATGTGACGCGCGCCTTCGGTGCCGCCACCGGCCGCTCTGTCATGGGCTATATGCGCGCGCGCCGGCTGACCGAGGCGGCGCGCAGGCTCGCCGACGGGGCGCCCGACATCCTCTCGGTGGCGCTCGATGCCGGCTACAACTCGCATGAGGCTTTCACCCGGGCCTTCCGCGACCAGTTCGGCACGACGCCGGAACTGGTGCGCGCGCAAGGCTCGACCAAGACCCTCGACCTCGTGGAGCCGATCCTGATGGACCAATCCTTCCTCGCCAAGCTCGAACCGCCACGCTTCGAGACCAGCCGGCCGTTCCTCATCGCGGGGCTCGGCGAACGCTACAACTGCGAGACCAGCGCCGCCATTCCGATGCAATGGCAACGCTTCGGCCCCTTTATCGGCAACATTCCGGGCGAGACCGGTGACGTCGCCTATGGCGTCTGCGTCAACGGTGACGATGCCGGCAATTTCGACTACATCGCCGGCGTCGAGGTCTCGGACTTTTCCGACCTTCCGGGGGAATTCAGCCGCGTGCGCATACCGGCTCAGAAATATGCGGTGTTTTCGCATCGCGAGCACATTTCGACGATCCGCCGCACCGTCAACACGATCTGGAACAAATGGCTGCCGGCCTCCGGACACGAAATAGCGGACGCGCCGGAATTCGAACGCTATGGCCCGGAGTTCGATCCGCGCGGCGGCAATGGCGGACTGGAGATCTGGATACCGATCAAGGGTTGATCGGCGCTACAATTCCAAATCCCATGTCTGCCCGACCAGATCCTTGCCGAAGGAATGGTGGCGCTCTTCGTCGATCAGCTTGAAGCCCGCCGCCTGATAGATGCGGCGCGCCGAGCCCAGTATATCGTTGGTCCAAAGCGTCAGCGTCTTGTAACCCTTGGCTCGCGCGAAGGCGATGCACTCGTCGACCAAGTGCGCGCCGATGCCAAGGCCGCGTGCCGAAGGCTCGACATAAAGCAATCTGAGCTTCGCCACCTCGGGCGACTTGCGCATGACGAAAACCGAACCGACGACCTCGCCATCGCGCTCGGCGATCCAGCCGCGCTCCCATTTCGGGTCGAAGGATTTGACGAACGCCGCGAGGATTTCGGCGACCAGTGCCTCGTAGGTTTCGTCCCAGCCATAATCCTGCGCGTAGAGCATCCCTTGCCGGCGGGTGATCCAGCCGATGTCGCCGATCTGAAGCGGCCGCAGCAGATAGGGAATTTTCGGCTCCGCGCTTTCGTCCAGAAGAGCCTGGATCGTCCGCATGGACTTCACCAGCCGGTCCTGTTCCGAAGCAGGCAGCCGATCGAGCAAGGCCGCGACCTGGTCATGCGAATCCTTGTTCAGCGGCGAGAAGGCATTCCTGCCCGCCGGCGTCAGCGCAATCGAGGATTGCCTGGCATCCGAAACCAGCGTCGACCTGGAGATGAGGTCGTGGCGTTCGAACTTCTTCAGCAAACGGCTGACATAGCCGGCGTCGAGACCGAGATCGCGCCCAAGGTCGGTCGCGGTCAAGCCGTCGCGGTGCGCCAGCTCGTAAAGCACGCGCGCCTCGGTCAGCGAAAAGGCGCTTTTCAGCAACCCTTCGTCGAGCAGGCCGATCTGGCGGGTGTAGAAGCGGTTGAAAGCCCGTACCGCATCGATCAGCTGCTTGTTGGGCGCTTCGTTCTTGGGCTGATGGTGAATCGTCATGGTCATCTCCTGCCTTCACAGGATCAACCATTTACTTGACTTAGTCAACTATATGGATCTGCCCGACGCGATCACATCATCGGCAACACCGGCCAACGATCAACGATCCTGCCTTGGGAAAGCACCGCGATCGGCCCGAATTGCTGCAGCACGGCCTCGCTCTGCGTAGGCCGCAGGTACGCGTAGTCGCCTGGCCTGGCGGCGCTGTCGGCAGGCAGGCCCATGAATTGCTGGTTGGAAGACAGGCCGAGCAGGCGATTCGTCCTCATGCCCTCGGGAAAGACCGGTTCGGCCATCCATTTGCCGCCATAGAGATAGCAGCCCTTGCGGGGGAACCGGCCGAGCGCCTGCAGCAGGCGGGAAACAGCCGGCGGACCCGGCAGCATCGGCTCGATCATCTTCAGAATCGGCGTCGCGATGAAGGCCGCCGGCTGGAAACCGTCGAGGCCAGGCGTGTCGAAATCGCTGGGCAGCACGAAGGCCGACCCCATCGACACTTCATTGGCAATGCCGCCGTGATGCAGCAGCGCGGTCTTGCTGCCGCCAATGTTCAGGATGCGGCGCCGGTCCGGGCCGAGGCGCGCCACGAAAGCGGCGGCCCGCTCCGAAGCCCGCGCCAACGCCTTGACCGGCCCGCCGAACAGGCCGGGAATGTGCGGCGCGTGCGCCTCATAGGCCATGACGCCTTCGCAGCGCAGTCGTTGGTGGGCCGCCAGCGCGCTTAACGCTTTCGACAAGGCCTCCGGGCTGGCGAAGCCGCCGCGATGCAGCCCGACATCGATCTCGAAGGCGATGCGCAGTTCGATATCGAGTTCGATCGCGAGAGCGCCGTATTCCGCCAGTCTTTCGTCACTGTCGATCAGCCAGCAAACGCGCGACCAGTCGGCGCCACCCTTCACCAGCGCCGCCCTGGCCGCCCCGACCGGCATCGGCTTGCCGAACAGGAGTTCCGCGTCCGGAAACGCCTCCAGCACCGCCTCACTGATCGGCGGATGAAAGGTCATGAAGCGGCCGGTTCCGAGCGTCTTGCCGATATGCGCAAGCAGCGGCAGGCAAGCGAGCGACTTGTCGACCAGCCGCACGGCAAGGCTCGGGTCAAGCCTGGCCTTGACCAGCGCAATGTTGCCATCCAGCCGGTCGAGGTCGAGCAGCAGGCACGGCTGGAAGATGCCGGCGGTTTTCAGTGCTTCGGAGAGCGCGGCAAAATAGGCACTCATCATTCGATGCCAAAAGGACTGGGTTCGATGCCAAAAGGACTGGGTTCAATGCCGAACAGCCCTGCCATGTAGGGCGAGACGAAGCGGTTTTGCGGATCGATGTCGCGGCGCACCGCCATGGCGTCGTCCCAACGGGGATAGAGCTTCTTGAAATCCGCCGCCTTCAGGCTGTGCATCTTGCCCCAATGCGGCCTGCCGCCATATCTGCGGAAGATCGGCTCGGCCACCTGCATGAAGGGCAACGGATCGCCCGCCGCGTCGTGGTGGACGGCGATCGAACAGGTCGGCCTGTTGTAGAAGGGCGAGAGCCAGAACCGATCCGCCGCGACGCTGCGCACCTCCATTGGGAAATAGACTTCGGGAAAGTGCCGTTCGGTGAGCGCGATGATCTCGGCCAGCGCCTTCGGCCCCTCCTCGAAGGGAAGGTGATATTCCATCTCGTTGAACTTGGTCTGGCGGTCGCTGGCATAGACGTTGAGCCAGTCCTGCACATAGTCCTCGGCCGGCACCTTCGCGACGGCACCGAGGATCAGCCGGCGGCGCAGTGACGGCAGCCAGGCGAGCCCGGTGCGCAACCGGCGCAGCGTGCGCAAGGAGCCTTCGTCATCGTCGGTCGGGCGCGTGGTGGTCGCCTCGGTGCTGAAGTCGCTGGCGATGAACTGCGCGTAGCCGGAAAACGGAATGTAGTAGAATTCGGCCGAGCGGTGAGCGGTCATCATCTTTTCGAAATCACGCAGCATGTCGCCGATCGGCAGCACCCATTTGCGGCGGCGCAGCCGGTAGGTCGCGATGTTGTTCAGCGTCACTTCGCTCAAGACACCGAAAGCACCGAGCGCGACGCCGACGGCGTGGATCATGTCCTGGTCCCCTGCCATGGTGAAGTCGCGGACCTTGCCAAGCCCGTCGACGATCTGCACCGTCTCCAATTGCGTGTGATAGGCGCCGAGCGTCGGCCCCGAGCCATGGGTGGCGGTTCCCAGCGCGCCGCCGATCGCCTGGCGGTCGATGTCACCCATATTGGGCAGGCCCTGGCCGATACCTTGCAGGATGTGCATGAGCGGACCTAGCCGCGTCCCTGCCTTCACGCGTGCCTGATGCTTTTGCGCGTCATGCGAGACCAGCCCCTCCAGCTTTTCCAGAGACAGGATCGTGCCCTCGGATTTCACCAGCGGGGTGAAGGAGTGACCGGCGCCGACGACACGGACCGGGCCGGGTGCGGTGCGAACGAGGTCACCAACTTCGCCGGCATCGGAGGGGCTGGCGATCAGCCGCGGCGCGGCAGTGACAAAACCGGACCAGTTGCTCCAGATGTTCGACATGGCGCTCACGCAACAACCCGGCGACGCCGCGCCGCGAGGATGAACAGGCCGAGCAACAGCACACTGGCCAAGGCACTGCCGGCGGCGAATTCCGGAACCGGGCGGAAATCCTTGCCGTCGATGAGCAGCGACGCCGCAACCGGCCCGATCGCCAGGCCGAAGAGCTGCGCGGCCGGCACCAGGAGCACGGCGGTGCGGGTGTCATCGGCCGTGATCGCCAGGCGGATCTGGTAGGGCACGATGAACAGGAGAATGAAACCCATGACAAGGGCGGCGACCCAGAAGGTGGCGAGGCCAGGTCCGCTGGCCAGCACGAGCGAGGCGACAAGCGCGACGGTGCCAATGACTGCGATGGCAATGCGGTAATCGATGCGCGCTTCGAACACGGTCGCCGTCATCGCGCCCAGGACCTGTACCGCGAGGCTGGCCGAGACGATCAGGCCGACGGTGCGGCCGTCAATGCCGAATTGGGCGCCAAGCGGCTCTAGAAACGCCCAGACCGAGCCGAAGAACATGAAATAGCAGAAGACGCACAACAGCGCGGTGATCGAAGGAACCGTCAGCACATTGGCGAGGTTCTCGTCCTTGGGCAGGTCGGCGTAATCGGCAGGGACGACGAAGGCGACGATGAGCGACAGGACGCAGGCGACCGCGAGAATGAGGAAGCCACCAGCCGATCCGGCGGCCGGGATGACATAGAGCGCCAGCAGCAGGGCAAGCGCGCATTGCGCCAGCGTCTGCATGGTGACGAAAAAGCCGCCGATGCGTTCGGCGCGGCGCGAACGGGCGATCAATTCGGTGGCGACCGCGACCAGTCCGCCTTCGGCAAGGCCGGCCAAGGCGCGTGCCGCCATAAGCATATTGGCGCCGCCGGCATAGGCCGTCCAGACATTCGCCAGCGCCAGCAGGAGCAGCAGCACCGCACTTTTCCAGCGCATGTTGCGGGCCGACAGCAGCATCGCGACGATCGCCGAACCGACGGCGATGGCGATCATCTCGGCAGTGGCGACCAGCGCCAGTTCGTCGCCGCTGACATGGCCCTCCGTGTAGAGGGCGCCGAGCAGCACTGGCTGCAGGCCGAGAATGAGCAGGCCGACCGAGCCGATCCACAGCGCCGAGGCAAGCTGCCCGCCGGTCGGATTGCCGACCAGCCAGTCGCCGCTTCCGGCATGCGCGTCACCAGATGCCAAAGCCGCCTCCCAACGTCCCTTGTCGCACGGCAAAAAAGCTGACAATCTGTCAGTATTTCAGAAACTGATACTTGATCATATTTTTTGTCAACCAGAATTTGTCAATTCGTGCGAAAGACCGGTGCATGGTGGAAGCAAGGCGAACAGCGACCGAACCGAGGCGCAAGCCCAAGCAGGAGCGCAGCCGCGAGCGCATCGACGCCATCCTGTCGACGACCATGCGGCTGATCGGCGAGAAGGGCATCGACGCCGTCACCATGAAGGAAGTCGGCGCGCTGGCGGGCGGACCGATCGCAACCGTCTATCACTACTTCCCCAACAAGTCGGCGATCCTGGCGATGCTCTATGAGCGGTTTTCGGAGGTGAGCCGCGCGCGATTGACCGATATCCTCGCCGATGTCCGCGAAGCCAAGGACGTCATCGCCGCCGCCGACCGGTTGCTTGACGACTACCTCGGTCGCGTCGCCGGCGATCCGGCCATCCAGGACCTGCAGAACGCCATCCAGGCCGACAAGGCGCTCAAAAATCTCGACATCGCCGAAACCCGGCATCAGGCCAGGATGTTCTGCGGCCATGTCACCGCCTTGATCGAGCCCGACAAGCGCGAGCAATTCGAACGCGTGGTCCTGCTGATCTTCCAGCTTGCCGGTGGCGTGGTGCGGCTGGCGCTCGCGCAGGGCCAGCCGGAAAGCCGCCGGACCATCGAGGATTACCGGTCGATTATCCACACGCAGTTGCGGTTGTTTCTGTAAGCCGCAATCCGTGGAAAAAATTACCGCCTTTCGAGGCTGCCGCGCGCCTTGACTCTCGCTGTTCGGCGGCCTATTTCAGCGCCACGTTAGCACTCGCCCTTGGTGAGTGCTAACTATATGTCCGGCTTCGCCGGACGGAGGAACTGTTTCTCACCGTTCTCATCGAGGAAGAAAAAATGGCAAAGTCGAAGTTCCGCCCGCTTCATGACCGCGTGGTCGTTCGCCGGGTCGAATCCGAATCCAAGACCGCCGGCGGGATCATCATCCCGGATACGGCGAAGGAAAAGCCGCAGGAAGGCGAGATCATCGCCGTCGGCTCCGGCGCGCGCGACGAAAGCGGCAAGCTGGTCCCCCTGGACGTCAAGGCTGGCGACCGCATCCTGTTCGGCAAGTGGTCGGGCACCGAAGTCAAGCTCAATGGCGAAGACCTTCTGATCATGAAGGAATCCGACATCATGGGCATCATCGGCTGATCATCGGCCTCACCGTCAACTAAATTCCGGGCTTTATCCCAAGCCCCTGCCAGGAGCTAAAAATGGCTGCCAAAGACGTAAAATTCTCCCGTGATGCCCGTGAGCGCATGCTGCGCGGCGTCAACATCCTCGCCGATGCGGTGAAGGTCACGCTCGGCCCCAAGGGCCGCAACGTCGTCATCGACAAGTCGTTCGGCGCACCGCGCATCACCAAGGACGGTGTCACCGTCGCCAAGGAAATCGAGCTTGAGGACAAGTTCGAGAACATGGGCGCCCAGATGGTCCGCGAAGTTGCTTCGAAGACCAATGACATCGCCGGCGACGGCACCACGACCGCGACCGTTCTGGCGCAGTCGATCGTCCAGGAAGGCCACAAGTCGGTTGCCGCCGGCATGAACCCGATGGACCTGAAGCGCGGCATCGATCTGGCCGTCACCGAGGTCGTCGCGGCGCTCGGCAAGGCCGCCAAGAAGATCAAGACCTCCGAGGAAGTCGCCCAGGTCGGCACCATCTCGGCCAATGGCGACGAGTCGGTCGGCAAGATGATCGCGGAAGCGATGCAGAAGGTCGGCAACGAAGGCGTCATCACCGTCGAGGAAGCCAAGACCGCCGAGACCGAACTCGAAGTCGTCGAAGGCATGCAGTTCGACCGCGGCTATCTCTCGCCCTACTTCGTCACCAACGCCGACAAGATGGTCGCCGATCTCGAGGACGCCTACATCCTCCTCCACGAGAAGAAGCTCTCCAACCTGCAGGCAATGCTGCCGGTTCTCGAAGCCGTCGTGCAGACCTCGAAGCCGCTGCTCATCATCTCCGAAGACGTCGAAGGCGAGGCCCTGGCCACGCTGGTCGTCAACAAGCTGCGTGGCGGCCTGAAGATCGCCGCCGTCAAGGCTCCGGGCTTCGGTGATCGCCGCAAGGCCATGCTGGAAGACATCGCCATCCTCACCGGTGGCCAGGTCATCTCGGAAGACCTCGGCATCAAGCTCGAGAATGTCGGCCTCAACATGCTCGGCCGCGCCAAGAAGGTGTCGATCTCCAAGGAGAACACCACCATCGTCGACGGCGCCGGCAAGAAGGCCGAGATCCAGGGCCGCGTTGCCCAGATCAAGCAGCAGATCGAAGAGACCACTTCGGACTACGACAAGGAGAAGCTGCAGGAACGTCTGGCCAAGCTGGCGGGCGGCGTTGCGGTGATCCGCGTCGGCGGTGCGACGGAAGTCGAAGTCAAGGAAAAGAAGGACCGCGTTGACGATGCGCTGAACGCGACCCGCGCGGCCGTGGAAGAAGGCATCGTTGCCGGCGGTGGCGTGGCCCTGCTGCGCGCTTCGGCCAACATCAAGGCTGCCGGCGCCAATGCCGACCAGGCTGCTGGCATCAACATCGTGCGTCGCGCTCTGCAGGCTCCGGCCCGCCAGATCGCCTCGAACGCCGGTGCGGAAGCATCGATCGTTGCCGGCAAGATCCTTGAGAACAAGGGCGCGACCTTCGGCTACAACGCCCAGACCGGCGAATATGGCGACATGATCGCCATGGGTATCGTCGATCCGGTCAAGGTTGTGCGCACGGCTCTCCAGGACGCGGCCTCGGTCGCCGGCCTGCTCGTCACCACCGAAGCCATGATCGCGGAGGCTCCGAAGAAGGAGTCGGCTGGCGGCGGCATGCCTGGCGGCATGGGCGGCGGCGGCATGGGCGGCATGGGCGGCATGGACTTCTAAGAAGTCCATAAAGCGCGCCCATCAACTAACAATGCTCAAGCCCGCAAGCGGGCTTGAGTGGCGGCATGGACTTCTAAGAAGTCCATAAAGCACGCCCTTGAACTAACATCGCTCAAGCCCGCAAGCAGGCTTGAGCGGCGGCATGGATTTCTAATCCAAGCCACCTGGCTTATGCATCCGAAAGGGCGGCAGCGATGCCGCCCTTTTTCATTGCCTCCTGCAACGGTAGCGACCATCCTGCTCGGGCCTGTCCGGCTTTTCGAGCGTCCAGGCTTCCTACAAATTCACGACCATGCTGCCGGCCTTCCTGACGTCGCTGGCTAACGGCCCGAACCTCAGCGCCAGCGCCTGCTTCCCGAACCAGGGGGCTTGACTTCAGACACCGGCCTCCGCGCGTCGCTGAACCTCGCCGGCAAGCACCGCGGCTTCGATCAGCGCCGCGACTTCGTCCGCCACCGCCTGTAGCGGGGCGCGGTCCCGGGTGGCGCGGGCGATCACCATCAGCCCTTCCAGCGACGATTCGACCAGCAGCGCCAGAGCGTGGGCGCGGCGCTCGGGCACTCCGGCGCTGACGAAGGCCTCACGCAACAGCCCTATCCACTGCTCGAAGGCCGCGCCGCACAAATCCGCCAGCTCCGGCACGTCGGTCGGTGAGTCCAGCACGACAGGCGCGATCGGACAGCCGAGCGAAAACTGGTTGTCTTCCAGCATGCGCCCCACCGCCTGGTAGATATGATGGACCGCCACCGCCGGATCCCTTTCGGCGGCCAGCGCTTCGCCTAGTCTCGCCGTCACCCCGGCAACACTGTCACGCGTCACCTCGATCACCAGTTGGTCCTTGCCGCCCGGAAAATGGAAGTAGAGCGAACCGCGCGGCGCGCCGCTGGCGCTCAATATGTCGTTGAGCGAGGTGCCGTGATAGCCGCGCTGCCGGAGCAGCAGCGCGGTCGTGTCGAGTATGCGGGTGCGGGTGTCGTTCGCCATGTCAACCTCTGTCAGCAGCTTTCATTATAGGCCTTGCGTCGAATATGACAATCGGTCTACATAATATATAGATCAGTCTACATATCGGACGCAACACCATGCGCAGCTATCGTCTTGACGGGTCGGGCGGGACCGAATGCCTGGTGATGCGCGACGAGCCAGAGCCTCAGCCAAAACCGCATGAAATCGTGGTGCGCGTCCGTGTCGCCTCGCTCAACCGGCGTGACACGATGATCCTCAACGGCACCTATCCGCTGCAGCCGCGCCAGAGCGTCGTTCCATTGAGCGACGGAGCTGGTGACGTTGTCGCCATCGGCGATGCCGTCACCCGCTTCGCCGTCGGTGACCATGTCACCGGCACCTATTTCGCCCGCTGGATCGACGGCCGCATCAACGCCGGTCTCATCGACCAGCTCGGTTGCACGCTGGACGGCATGCTGGCGGAATACGCGGTTCTCGACGAACAATGGGCGGCGCGCCTGCCCGATCATCTCGAATGGCATGAGGCGGCGACGCTGACCTGCGCCGGCGTGACCGCCTGGAACGCGGTGACGGGTGCCGGAATTCCAAAGCCAGGCCAATGGGTTCTAGTCATCGGTTCAGGTGGCGTCTCGCTCTTTGCACTGCAGTTCGCCAAGCTGCTCGGCTGCCGCGTCGCCGCCGTCACCTCGCGCGCGGAGAAAGCCGACAGGCTACGGAGGCTGGGTGCCGATCTTGTGATCTCGACGTCGGACATGCCCGAATGGGGTGCGGCCGTCCGCGACCAGACCGGCGGCATCGATCTCGTCGTCGAGACCGGTGGCCCGGCGACTTTCGCGCAGTCGCTGATCGCCAGCACGCTTTACGGACACATCGTGCTGCTCACGCTGCAGGATGCGAAAGGCGAATCGATCCAGATCCCGGCGGCACTCTACCAGCGCAGCCTCGCCACCATCAGCCGCCTCTTCGTCGGCAACCGGAGCAATCTCGAAGCCATGCTGCGCGCTGTTTCGCAGCACCGCCTGCGGCCCGTCGTCGACAAAATCTTTTCCTTCACCGAGGCCCGCGATGCCTATCGCTATTTCCAGCAGGGCGACGTCTTCGGAAAGGTGGTCGTCGACGGCGCCTGACCCATCGATGCCTCAAACCAAAGGAGAACGACAATGACAATTCGCGAAGCCTCGGCGAAGTGGCAAGGGACGCTGAAAGAGGGTTCGGGCAAGGTGAAGCTCGGCAGCGGGGTCTTCGAAGGCGCCTATTCCTTCCCGTCGCGTTTCGAAAACGGTCCAGGCACCAACCCGGAAGAGCTGATCGCCGCGGCGCATGCCGGCTGCTTCTCTATGGCCCTGAGCGCCATACTGGGCACAGCCCATCACATACCGACAAGCATCAGCACCGTCGCCAAGGTGCATCTCGGCGCAACCGCCGCGGGACCGACGATCACCCGCATCGAGCTTGAGACGCAAGCCGAGATTCCGGGGCTTGCTCCGGATGAATTCCAGAACCTCGCGGAGAGGGCGAAAACGACATGCCTCGTTTCGCGCGCCCTGGCCGGCGTGGCCTCCATCACGCTCAAGGCCGAGCTCCTCGCAACCACCACCACGGCACACTGACATCAGGAGCATGAGATGAAACAGGACAGCATTATCACTCTCAATTCAGACGACCGCTCCGGACAGACGGCCGAGATCATGCGGCGCTTCAACGACGTGTTCCAACTGCACGACCCGTCCGCACTTCCCGAACTGATTGCCGAAGAATGCGTCATCGAAAACACCGTGCCGGCGCCTGATGGCGCGCGTCATGCGGGGCGGCAAGCATGCGTCCAGCTGTGGTCGGCGATCGCCAGGCACGCGCTTCGACCTCGAGGAGACCTTTGTCGCCGGCGACCGGGCGACCATCCGCTGGCGCTACTGGATGGCCGACGGCAACTCCCTCCGTGGCGACCGCGCTGGTGTGCAGCAACGCCGCAAGGCCGGTGATGGCAGCAGCCATGTGCGGGATGATGCCGAGCGTGCAGCCGAAGGCGGCAATGATCGAAGCCCGCGCACCGCGCGAAAGTCCCGCACTCAGCGTGTAGAGAACGCCGGTGCCGGGCGAGGCAACGACGATCAGCGACGTCAACAGAAACTCGACGCTCACGATGATTTCCTCCACGGCCCTGCCCTGCATGGAAGCTATCGGGTGACGCAAGTTGAGGCAAGCGACGGCGATTGGCGTTTTCCTTGCGCCGCAAAGCGGGGATGGAACTACCCCACCGCCAGCCCGTGCGCGGCCCTTGCCATCAGGCACTCCTCGTCGCCAGGCATGCAGGCACGGCAGACATCCGGGCGCGTTTCATAGATGCCGCAAGCGGTCGACTTGCCGACCTCGCCCGTCAGGGCCGAACAGCGCACGCCCTCGCAGCGCATGCCGGACAGGTCGAGGGCTACATATTTTTCAGGAATGCGTTCGAGCTGCGCATCATCCTCGGTGGAGAAACGCGGCCACTCGGCCGAATAGGAACAGCACGCGCCGCAGCTCTGGCAGTCGAAGAGCGGCGCGGCGTCGCGTTGTGAGGAACGGCTTGCGGCAGCGGCCAAGGCGAGCAGCCCCGGCGCGGCAGGATTGCGATCGGCGTCCCGCGGCAAGGCGCTATTTCTTCTTGCCTGTCTTGCGCGCCGGCGCTTCGACCGGTGACTTGAACAGATCGGTCGCGGGGTCGGCCGATTCGCTGGCCTTCGCGGCAGCCGGCTTGGCCGGCTTTGCTGCGGGAGCCGGCGCTGCCGGCTGGTCCTTGGCGGAGAATTTTATGGCCATGTCAGTCCTCGTCGGCGAAACGCGATGATGGGGCGCGTGGATTGCGCAAGCGGCCGATCAGCGCCGAAACCGCCGTGATGTTCATTTCCTCTGGCGACCAGTTCCTGGCTTCAGCGATGTGATGCGGCGCCAGTTCGCGATGCGTGCTGCCGCTATAGGCGGCATCCTGATAGGTGACCCGCTCCAGGGTCTTCTTGTCCTCGCGAACGTATTCGATCAGGTAGTTCGGGGCTTCGGCGCGGCCGCGCACGCCGACGCGCACCTGGGCATCGCCATGGGCGCGCTTGCAGCGTTCGAGTTTTTCCAGCACGCGCCGGACATATTCGACCGGCTTGTCCAGGGTTTCGACCATGTCGGCGATGGTCGCATCGGCCGCGATCGGCGTTGGCGGTACGCGCTTGGTGGCCATCAGCGTTTTCCGGCTCTTTTCGGCCGCGCCGCAAGTGCGGCGGCCGCCGCCATCTCTTCGGCTTCCTTTTCCAGGCGCAGCTCGCGCAAGCGGGCGGTCTTGGCTTCCCGCGCCTCGCTGACGGCGTCGCGCTCGGATAGGATGCGGTTGAGCGACATCGACTGGGTTTGCGTCTTGCTGAACAGCGACACCGCCGGATCGGCGGCGGTTTTCGAATGGTCGGTCAAAATCTTTCTCCTGTCAGGAGCCTGGTGCCGGTAGGGCGAGACCGGTCGTCGGTCGAGACCACGCACAAAGCAACACGGCATCGGGGCAATACGGCGGCGGATTCAAATTGCCAAGCCGTCCCTTAGCACGTTCAGCCCGATGCGCAGTGCATTTTCGGCGGCGGCAGGCGTAAAATGAAAAAGGCCAGGCACCGCCTGACCTTCCCTGGGAGTATCGCGCATCCAGCGACATCCAGAAGGATGCATAGGGATGGATGCGCCGGAAACGCTCCTCTCATGCGCATGATGTGCCTTGGAAACTCAGGTTTCCAGGGCCACGCGCCGGAATTCGCCCTTCACCGGTGCCAGTACATCCGTGGTCACCGGGAGGGCTGAATTCGTTCTTCAGGCCGCCTTCAACTGATCGGCGGACATCTTGCCCGACTTGTTGTCGCGGACCATCTCGTAGCCGAGCTTCTGGCCCTCGACGATGTCGCGCATGCCCGCGCGTTCTACGGCTGAGATGTGGACGAAAATGTCGGCCGAGCCGTCGTCAGGCTGAATAAAACCAAAACCTTTGGTGGCGTTGAACCATTTAACTGTGCCGGTGCTCATAAACGAACCCTTTCCATGGCAAATATTCGGTAATCGCGGTGCGACTGCACAGCGATTTTTGTCTCGATTTTTGATGGGGAAGTTCGTCAAAGGCGCGCATGCGTGCGCGGATAACAAAAGTCGGTCAAACAAATATCGACATAGTTCTTCTAGACTGCTTTTGCCGCCGAGTCAATTTCTGGTTTTCCAAAAGCCTGGATTCAATTTCAGGTTGTCATGCGAATGGAGTCTCAACTGCTCAACTGCAAAAAGACCAGGCTCCTCCCAAAAAACCACACCACCCCGGAACCAGTCCCCTGCCAGCGCGTTTCATTGGGGTCAGCAATTTCAGAGAGCAATCTCAGGAATGCTGACAAAAGGACGCCTCCCGCACAATAACCGTGCGAGGGGCGTTCCTATTTGTGCCAAAGGCTAGGCCTTGCCGGATCAAAGCATGGGTGAAGACGCCCGTGCCTGGCCCCAACTCGATCACGGATCCCGTCCGGGAGGAAATCTCGGAAACCATCAGGCTGGCCAGCGCCGCGCTGGACAGCGTGATCGAGGCGACCCGCAGCGGATCGAGGATCCAGGCGCGGAAGAAGCGAAGGATGTCAGAGAGCATTGGCCGCTCCCGGATTTGCGATGACAAAGCGAACGCCGGTCAAGTCCTCTGACAGCTGCCACAGTCTCTTGGCGATGTCGGGATCGCCTGCGGCGGCGATCGGCTGGACAATCCTGGGATAGCCGCTTTTTTCGCCCTTGCCGTCCGGCCCGATAAACTGTCCGCCGGCGGCAGCGGGCGCGGTTGCCGCATAGAGCTGATTGAGGGCGCCCATCGCCACGTCCTGCGCCAGGAAGCGATTGCCGAAGCGCATGAACAGCTTGAGGATGCCGGTCGGGCCGCTCAGTTGCAGATTGGTGGCGGAATAGCCGGGATGGGCGAGCAGGCTTCGCACCGGCAGGCCCACGGCTTTCAGGCGACGATCGAGTTCCAGGGCGAACAGCACGTTGGCGAATTTCGACTGGGCATAGAACGACACCCGGCCATAGTGCCGCGCCCCGGTAAGATCGTCGAAATGGATCCGTCCGCGCTTGTGCAGATCGGAGCTGACGGTGACCACTCGGCCGTCGCTGCTTTGCACCAGACGGTCGACAAGACGTGCCGTCAGCACGAAATGGGCGAGATGATTGACGCCGAACTGCAGCTCATGACCCTGCCGGGTCAGGCTGCGCGGCGGCATCATGACGCCGGCATTGTTGATCAGCACATCGACGGCTAGGTCGTCCGCGATGATATCAGCGGCAAAGCGCTCCACATCGTCCAGATCGGCAAGATCGAGCCGCCGCAATTCGAGCGAGCCGCTGACACGCTCGGCTTCAATCCTAGCCTTTGCCGCCCTTCCCTTGTCTTGGTCGCGCGCCGTCATCACGACATGGGCGCCGTGGCGCGCCAGTTCCAGCGCCGTCTGGAAACCAAGACCGCTGTTGGCGCCGGTGACGATGACCGTACGTCTCGACTGGTCGGGGATATCGGCCGCTGTCCAGCGACTTGGCACGAGAGGATCATTGACGACGGCACGCGGGATTGCGGACAAGGCAGCAACCGGGGTTTGGACGGACAAGGGGATGTCTCCGGATTCGGTCGGGAAATGGGAAATCTAAACACTGTTAAGTGACGAGCTAACCCGAAATTTATACAATGTAAAGATTGAGCGCGGAAAAGCGGAATGACGGCGGAAACAGACCGGGAATCCTATCATCATGGCGATCTTCGCGACGCGCTGATCCAGGCGACGGACGCCATTTTGGCCGAGCGCGGCCTTGAAGGGTTTACGTTGCGCGGCGCGGCGCGGCGGGCGCATGTGTCGCCTGCGGCGCCCGCGCATCATTTCGGCAGTTCGGCCGGGCTGCTGACCGAAGTCGCCATTCTCGGTTTCCAGGAACTCGCACGCCATATCGACGTCGAAGGACCGGCCGAAAGCCCGACCGCGCGGCTGAAAAGGCAAGGCGCCGGCTATGTGCGCTTTGCCCTCGCCTATCCCGGCCGCTTCCAGCTGATGTTCCGGCATGACCTTCTGCTGGCCGACGATGCACGGCTGGCGGCGGCGTCGGATCTGGCCAAGGTTCCCATCGCCCGCACGATCCAGGCGCTGCTTGGGCGGCCCGAGAATGCCGAGCTCGACGCACCGGCCAGCGCCATGATTTTGGCAGCCTGGTCAGCCGTGCACGGCTTTGCCCATCTGGCGCTGAGCGGCAAGTTTTCGCGCCTCATACCGGAAGCAAGGTCCCAGCATCTGCTCGACGAGCTTTTGCCTGACATGCTGGAGGCGCTGTGGCCGGAGCCGGACTGTTAGCTTTCGGTGTCGCCTACATGATCGTGCTGATCATCGGCAGGATCTCGTAGCGGAAGCCGCGGCCTGACCTTGCCACTGGATCGCCATCGGTTATCGCCTTTGCCTCGGCCTCGCTGCCGGCACGCAGGATCAGCAGGCCCCAAGAGCCGGCCGGATCGGCGACCGGGCCAGCCAAGATCATGCTGCCCTCGCGCAGCTTGGCGCGCAGGTAGTCGGCATGCCGGCTCATCAGCTCCCTCTCCTCGTCGGTCATGGTGAAGGCGAAGTCCGGCCGCGGCGGGATCAGCCGGCAATGGAAGATCCTTGTCGTTGCGGCTTCACGTGATGCTTGGTTGCCGGCCATCGGTCCTCCTCCAGGGGCGAAACCTGATTGCTGTCCGTCATTCGGTCTATTCGTCCGGCCCAGGCTCCGGCCATGGCTCCTTCGCCGCCTCCGCATACCAGTGCCGCATCGCAGGCATTGCCAGCACGGCGTCGACATAGGCCCCGGTGTCGGGCGCGAGCTCGCCGCCATAGGTGTCGAAGCGGGTGACGACCGGCGCATACATGGCATCGGCCGCGGTGAAATGGCCAAACAGGAACGGACCGCCCTTGCCGTATTTCTCGCGGCATTCGCGCCACAACGCCTCGATGCGCGCCCGCTGCACTTCCCCTTCGGCGTCGAGCGGCTTGTGTCCCTTCGGCCGCCGCAAATTCATCGGCCAGCCATAGCGTACCTCGCGAAAACCGGAATGCATCTCGGTCGCCGCCGCGCGCGCCAGGGCACGGGCGCCGATATCGGTCGGCCAGAGCTTTTTCTCGGGAAACAGGTCAGCGAGATACTCAAGAATGGCAAGGGTTTCCCAGACGATCCTGCCCCCTCCCTGCAACGGCTTGTGATTCAGGACGGGCACCTGACCGGTCGGCGACACTTTCGCCAGATTGGCAAAGGTCTCGGGCGTACGCAGCCGCACAAATCCTTCCTCGAACGGGATCTCCAGATGCCTCATCGCCACCCATGGCCGCAGCGACCACGAGGAGAAGCATTTGTTGCCGATGTAGAGCGTGAATTCCGCCATTTTTCTCCCCATGCGCACGGTGCGTCCGCGCAACCTATCCCGCCAACCTTGCCACCGGAAGCGGGTCCGCGCGGTCATCCTATTCCGCAACAGCGCCTGGAACTTAACCGATGGCGGCCCGTTTGTTCCCGGCGGACGAATTCCCCCGAATTCAAACTCCCAGGAGATGCGGAACATGGTGAACAAGGATTAGGTCGCCGGTCTGGCCAAGCAGGTCAAGGGCGCGGTCAAACAGGCTGCCGGCAAGGCGACCGGCAACAGACGGACCCAGGCCGAGGGCATGGCCGACAAGGTCGCCGGCAAGATGCAGAAGGCCTGGCGACGTGAAGGACAAGGTCAGGAAGGCGCTCTGATCCTGCATCGAGACATGTCGTGGCCTATCGGAAAGGCGGCCGCCAGGGCCGCTTTTTTCAAGTGCTCCAGCCCTTGCTGAAAGCGTTGGTGAAGGTGACCTCGCCATGGTCGTCGGCCGCCTCGGCCAGCGCCACGTCCATGCCATCGCTGGTCACCCGGGCCACGGCGAACCCTCCCATATAGGCGGCCTTCGGCTTGAACAGGTCGAGCCCGTCACGGCGGTAGATCAGCGGGGTGTCATGCTGATGGCCGTGGAAGATGCCGACGACATTGTAGCCCCTCAGCGCCGCCAGCAGCGCCTGTCTGTCGGCCTCGCCCCACCAGTGCGGCGCACCGGCGCCGTCATCATCATAGGTGCGCTTGGCGGGATCCCACCGCTCCGTCGAAAAAATGTCCCAGCCATAGTGCTGGAACAGGATGACGGGGCGGCCATCCGCCGCGTAGGTCGCCAGATCCTGCTTGAGCCAAGGCAGGCTCGAGTCGGCGCCGTGACCGGTGTCGCCGGTGAAACGATGCGTCTGCACAAGGTGCAGGCCGCCCCAGTCCCATGAATAGCAGTCGGTGTCGACATCGTAGCTGGTGGCCGGCACTGGTGGTTTGAAGAACACGCCGGGGCGGTGGTTGACCTCGACGTAGTCTCGCAGTTCACGCCGGTACCAATCGACATGATGCGGCGGACCGTTCTGGTCGAGATCATGATTGCCGAGCCCGACATAGACCGGCATGTCGACACGATCCGGGCCGACGCCTTGGCTATAGCGCTGGCTGAACTGCAGCAGCTGCGTGCCCTCGCTCGGCTGGGTGATCTGGCCACCGCCATCGTCGGTGATGTCGCCCCCGACGACAAGACCGAGCGGCATGCCGATCCGGTTGCCGGCCGAACGCAAGCCGGTGGCGACGCCGTTGATCTCGGCCGGCCAGTGCTTGTCATTGATGGCATTCAGCGCCGCGACATTGCGCAGCAGCGCGGCGTCGGTCTTGCCCTCCTGCTGGCAGTTGGGGCTGAGGCCGCTCGCCATCCGGCAAGCATGCACATCGGCGATGAACAGGAAGGTGGCGTCGATGGGCTGGATGCGCTGCCCGGTCTGTCCGAGCGCTGGGCGTGAAAGCGCGCCGGCCGCCGCAAGACCCGCGGTCTGCATCAGAAAGCTGCGTCGTGAAAGCAATTGTGGCACACGGCGATTCATCATCGGCGGAATTTCAGCACAAGCGACGTCCGTCCGTCCAGTTTCGGCGCCACGAAACGGAGGAGCGTCATGAAGAGCGCGCGCATGGCGATGGCGATTCTGCTACCGGCAGGCGTTGCGTTTGCCGGTCCATGCGTCGATGCGAAGTCCGCGAAAAACGGGCTCATCCTGACGCGGCCGGGCATTCAAAGCGAGTTTCGGCCGGTCGCGGGCGGGATGATCGCCGTCGCCAACAGCTATGAGTCGCATGCCTTACGGCGACTCTCCGCCGCTGCATGTGCTTGCCCGGAAGACGAAGTGTTTCACATCCTGGACGGGAGATTGCGCTTTCAGATCGACGGCCGCGAACGCATCGCGGTACTGGTGCAATTTCTGCGCAAGGCATGGCATCGACGTTGTTGGTCCGCCACTCTAACTCAAAGAAATAGAGCATGATGTCGTCCGAAAACCGCTTCACACTTTTCGGCATCATGCCCTAGCCTGAAGGCGGAGGCGTTCCTTCAACCGATTTGCATCCGGCCCACCCGCAATCTCCGCTTGAAGCCAATTGTGCAACGCGATACGCCGTTGCCGACTTCGACAAGGAGAGACCCGTGACCGCTGCAAAGACCAGAACCGAAACCGATACGTTCGGCCCCATCGAGGTTGCCGCCGACCGTTATTGGGGTGCGCAGGCGCAGCGTTCCCTGGGCAATTTCAAGATCGGCTGGGAAAAGCAGCCAGCTTCGATCGTGCGTGCGCTGGGCATCGTCAAGCGGGCGGCGGCGGAAGCCAATATGGAGTTGAAGCGGCTCGATCCGGCGATCGGCAAGGCGATCATCGCGGCCGCTCAAGAGGTTATCGACGGCAAGCTCAACGACCATTTCCCACTGGTTGTCTGGCAGACCGGCTCGGGCACGCAGTCCAACATGAACGCCAATGAGGTGATCGCCAACCGGGCGATCGAGATGCTGGGCGGCGTCATGGGCTCGAAGAAGCCGGTGCATCCCAACGACCACGTCAATATGAGCCAGTCGTCGAACGACACCTATCCGACGGCCATGCACATCGCCTGCGCCGAGCGCATCGTGCACGATTTGCTGCCGGCGCTGAAGCACCTGCACAAGGCGCTGGACGCCAAGGCCCGGGCCTTCAACCACATCATCAAGATCGGCCGTACCCACACGCAGGACGCCACGCCGCTGACGCTGGGCCAGGAATTTTCCGGCTATGCCGCGCAGGTCGCCTCCTCGATCAAGCGCATCGAAATGACACTGCCCGGCCTGCAGGAACTGGCGCAAGGCGGCACCGCCGTCGGCACCGGCCTCAACGCACCGGTCGGCTTCGCCGAGCGGGTGGCCGATCGCATCGCCGCCATCACCGGCATCGCTTTCGTCACCGCGCCGAACAAGTTCGAGGCGCTCGCGGCACATGATTCCATGGTGTTCTCGCACGGCGCCATCAACGCGGCGGCGGCAGCACTCTTCAAGATCGCCAACGACATCCGCTTCCTCGGTTCGGGCCCGCGCTCGGGCCTTGGCGAATTGTCGCTGCCGGAAAACGAACCCGGCTCGTCGATCATGCCGGGCAAGGTCAATCCGACGCAATGCGAGGCGATGACGCAGGTCTGCGTGCAGGTGTTCGGCAACAATGCGGCGCTGACCTTCGCTGGCAGCCAGGGCCATTTCGAGCTCAATGTCTACAATCCGCTGATGGCCTACAACTTCCTGCAGTCGGTGCAGTTGCTTGCCGATGCGTCGGTCTCCTTCACCGACAATTGCGTCGTCGGCATCGAGGCCCGTGAGGACAACATCAAGGCGGCGCTCGACCGCTCGCTGATGCTGGTGACGGCGCTTGCGCCCACCATCGGCTACGACAACGCCGCCAAGATCGCCAAGACGGCACACAAGAACGGCACCACGCTGCGCGAGGAAGCGCTGGCCACCGGGCTTGTCAGCGAGGCCGATTATGACCGGCTGGTGCGGCCGGAGGACATGACGCATCCGGGGTAAGGTGCTTTTCGGCGGGAGAATTTGCTCCCGCCTCCGCATCGCCCGACACGAATTTCGCGCCTTTTCGCCGTCCACGGAAATGTATGGCCTGTGAACAATGTGTCGCCGCATCGGCGGCTTTGGTGAACAGTCGGCATCGTCTATCTCAGGGTCATTCAACCCATTCGGAGAGACACCATGTCCATCAACACTTCCGCCGCCGGCACCGGCACCGCGACCAACAGCTCTGTCACCATCCTGCTCGGCCGCATCCTGCTCGCGGTCATTTTCCTGCTTTCCGGTTTCGGCAAGCTTACTGCCATTGCTGGCACTGCTGCCTACTTTGGCGGCCTCGGCCTGCCCGCTCCGACGGTAACGGCTGTGGTCGTCGGCCTGATTGAACTGCTTGGCGGCCTCGCCATCCTCGTCGGTTTCCAGACCCGCGTCGCCGCCTGGGTGCTCGCGATCTTCACCGTCGCCACCGGGCTGGTCGCCCATACCGGCTGGGCCGACCAGATGCAGATGATCCAGTTCCTCAAGAACCTCGCCATCACCGGCGGCTTCCTGCTGCTGGCTTCTTCGGGCGCCGGCGCCTATTCGATCGACGCCAAGCGCGGCTGAACCTCCCTCCCAAGCCTCGATGGAAGCGGCGCGGAATTTTCCGCGCCGCTTTTTCGTTGTCCGGAATAGCCGGTCCGGTTTCGGCCGAGGCCTCACAGGCGTAGACTTCGGGCCAGCCGGCTCGAGCCCAAAAGGGCGCCGGCAAGGGAGGTGGCCATGACCCGCGATGCATTGCTTCTGGTTTCGCGACTGCTGTTTGCCGTGCTGTTCGTACCATCCGGCTTCCAGGCGCTCGCCAACATTGCCGGCACATCCGACTATTTCGCCGGCCTCGGCCTGCCGCTGCCCACGCTCGCCGCCTGGGGCACGGGCCTGTTCGAGCTGATCGCCGGCTTGCTGATCCTCATCGGCTTTCAGACCCGGATCGTGGCGCTGCTCTTGGCGGCCTTCTGCGTCGTTGCCGGCTTCATCGGCCATCACGGCCAAGGGGCCGGCGATCCGACACTCGCCTTCCTTCACCAGCAGATGCTGATGAAGGACATTGCCGTATCAGGCGGCTTCCTGGCGCTGGCGATGGCCGGCGCCGGCGCCTGGTCGGCGGACGGGCGCGGTTTCGCTATCGGTGCGGACGTAACCTGAGCCTCCGTCAGCAAGAACGCCCTATTTGACCGACACGCTCGGACCGCCCTCCACGGCCAGCACGAGCCTGCGGTTGGTGATCCGCGCCAGCTGCGCCAGGCGGCCGGCCGGCCGCTCGCCGTAGAGATCGGAGAGCGATGCCGGCAACACCAGCGCCAGGACGCCGTTGGCGCGTTGCTCCCATGTCAGCCTGGGCATGATGCCGGGCATCGAGGCCGTCAGCAGGTAGACCACCCGCATCATCGCCGCCAGCACGCGAGCCCGCTCCAGATAGCGCGGCGTAGCCAGCGCCTTGATTTCAGGTGCGATGGATTCGTTGAAGATGCCGTCGTGACGATAGGCGTTGGCCAAAGCCAGGAAGGCACGGCCGGGATGGTCGACGCCGAAGAAAGAGGCGTGCGCGATGATGTTGAGCGATTGCCTGCCACGATATTCCGGGTGCGCGCGCCAGCCGATGTCGGCCAGCAATGCGGCGGCGTGGCGGTAGCGCGCCTCGTCCTCGGTCTCGTCGATACCGAAGGCGGCGAAGGATTTGGCCGTCCAGTCGACCAATTCATGCGCATGGGTGACCGAGCGCGAGCGCAAACGGGCGAGTTCCTCGGACGCCGAAATCAACGGATCGGCCTTCTGCTCGGCCTCGTCGAGCAGCGAATAGAGAAATCCTTCGCGCACGCCGAGCGCCGAGACGATGATCTTCGACGGCTGCATCGCCGCCATGATCTCCTGCAGCACGATGGCGCCATAGGGCAGCAGCGAGCGGCGGTTCTTCGAGACGCCCTCGATCCCCTTGACCTTCTCGATCTCGGCTTTGGCCACCTGTTTGAGAAAATTCGTCGCGCTGTCGGCCGACATCTCGTAGTGGTGCATGACGCCAAGCGGGTAGTTGGTCATCTCCATGTGCAGGCGGGCGAGGTTTCGCCAGGTGCCGCCGACGGCGTAGAAGGGCCGGCCCTGCCCGCCTTTCAACAGCTTGGCGCGCGCCAGTTCGTCGCGCGCGATCTTCTGTGCCTGGGCAAGCGAGTTCTTCGCCATGTCCTGCAGGCGCAGGCCGCCGAGCGGCAGCGTTATGCCGTCGCCGATCGCCTCGCCATCGACGTCGACCAGTTCTAGGCTGCCACCGCCCAGATCGCCGGCAATGCCATCGGCCGGATGGAAGCCGGAAATGACGCCGAGCGCCGAATAATAGGCTTCCTGGCGCCCGCTGATCACACGGATCTCGGTCTTGAGGACCTCTTCGGCGCGATGGATGAAATCCGGACCATTGATCGCCTCGCGCGCCGCGGCGGTGGCCAGGACATAAATATGCTCGGCGCCGGCCTGATCGGACAGCGCGCGAAAGCGGCGGAACTCTTCCATCGAGCGGGTCACCGCCTCGGGGTCGAGCTTTCCGGTCGAAACGATGCCGCGGCCAAGACCGGCGAGCATCTTTTCGTTGAACAGCATGGTCGGCGAGCGCGCTAGCCCTTCATAGACGACGAGGCGGATCGAATTCGACCCGATGTCGATGATGGATAGCGGTCGGCGGTCCTGCAGCCGGCCCTGGGAATCGGACAGCATCAGGTGGACGCTGCAGCGTTCTTCTTGCGGCGCTTGAATTGCGCAATGCGCTTGGGCGCATGCGACTTCAGCGCGTCACCCCGTCCCGACAGGCTCGGATTGGTCATGAAATATTCCTGCGCGTTGAACGGTTCCTCGCCCTCTTCCAGCACCACGCGCCGGGAGGTTCCATCAGCCAATACGTCGAAACTTTGCTGATTGTCCATGATGTTGCCCAGCATGATCTGGCCCAAAACCTGTTCATGCACAGTTGGATTGGTGATCGGCACCATGGTCTCGACGCGACGGTCGAGATTGCGCGGCATCAGGTCGGCGGAGGAGATGTAGACGATCGCCTCGTCCGAGGGCAGGCCATAGCCATTGCCAAAACAATAGATGCGGCTGTGTTCGAGGAAGCGGCCGACGATCGACTTGACCCTGATGTTTTCCGACAGGCCCGGCACCTGCGGCCGCAAGCAGCATATGCCGCGCACGACGAGGTCGATCTCGACCCCGGCGCGGCTGGCATCATAGAGCGCGTCGATGATGATCGGGTCGACCAGCGCGTTCATCTTCATCCAGATGCGCGCCGGCTTTCCCTCCAGCGCATGCGCGACTTCGTCGGAAATGTGCTGCAGGATGCGGTTGCGCAGCGTGAATGGCGAGATAGCCAGCCGCATTTCGGCGGTCGGCTCGGCATAGCCGGTGATGAAATTGAACAGCTGGGCGACGTCGCGGGCGATCGTCGGATCGGTGGTGAAGAAGGACAGGTCGGTGTAGATGCGCGCTGTGACCGGATGGTAGTTGCCGGTGCCCAGATGCACGTAGTTGCGCAGCTTGCCATCCTCGCGCCGCACCACCAGCGACATTTTCGCGTGGGTCTTCAATTCGAGGAAACCGAACACGACCTGCACGCCGGCGCGCTCGAGGTCGCGCGCCCAGCGGATGTTGGCTTCCTCGTCGAAGCGCGCCTTGAGCTCGACCAACGCGGTTACCGACTTGCCCGCCTCGGCTGCGTCGACCAGCGCGCGCACGATCGGGCTGTCGTTGGAGGTTCGGTAAAGCGTCTGCTTGATCGCCACCACTTCCGGATCGGCCATCGCCTGGCGCAGGAACTGCACGACGACGTCGAAGGATTCGTAGGGGTGGTGGACGATGATGTCCTTCTCGCGGATAGCGGCAAAGCAGTCACCGCCATGCTCGCGGATACGTTCGGGAAAGCGCGGGTTGTAGGGGGTGAACTTCAGATCATCGCGGGGAACAGCGACGATCTCGGATATCTGGCTGAGCGCCAGCGGACCGGTGAGCACGCTGATGCGGCTCGACGAGACGCCGAGCTCGCCGGCCACGAAATCGCGCAGTTCCGCCGGCATCAGCTTGTCGAACTCGATGCGGATCACCGAGCCGCGGCGGCGGCGCTTCAGCGCCGTCTCGAACAGGCGCACCAGATCTTCCGATTCCTCCTCGACCTCGATATCGCTGTCGCGGATGATGCGGAATGTGCCGGAGCCCTTGACCTCGTAACCCGGAAACAGCTTGCCGATATAGAGACCGACTGCCTCCTCAAGCGGGATGAAGCGGACATGGTGCTTGCGATCGGGAAGCCGGATGAAACGCTTCAGCGCCACCGGCAGACGCAGGAGCGCGCTCATCTCCTCGCCATTCTTGCGGTGGCGCAGCTGCAGCGCCATCGAGAAGCCGAGATTGGGAATGAACGGGAACGGATGCGCCGGGTCGATCGACAGCGGGGTAAGCACCGGAAACACCTGATCCTGGAAATGCTCTTCCAGCCAGACCTTCTCGTCCTTGGTCAGCGCATCGCGCGTGATGCTCTCAATACCTTCCTTGTTGAGCAGCACCGTAAGCGCCGAAAGGCTCTTCTGCTGGTCTTCCTGCAGCCGCTCGACCTCGCGCAGCAGCTGTTCGAGCTGCTGTTCGGGGGTGCGGCCGTCAGGGCTTTTCAGCGTAATGCCTTCGCGCACCTGGCCGGCGAGGCCGGCGACGCGCACCATGAAGAATTCATCGAGATTGGCGGCCGAGATCGACAGGAAGCGAACGCGCTCCAGCAGCGGATGGTGGGTGTTCAGCGATTCCTCGAGAACGCGACGATTGAATTGCAGCCAGGAAAACTCCCGGTTGACGAAGCGATCCGGGTTGCCGCCCTCTGAATTGGCCACCTCGACATTGACGAATTCGCTCTGCACCGGCTTCAGTTCGTTCATTGTCCCTGCCCACAACCATTCCCTTGGAGCGCCGCCAGACGGCGATGAACGCTCTAACATGCCTTCGTGAGGCGTGATCGGTCGCGGAATCGCTTGGCTTCCGCGGTCACACGCTTAACCGGCTCAACTTATCCTCTGACAGGCTTTTGCGACAGTTTCATTTCATCGATCTTGCAAAGAGACCTGTTATGATCCAGATGCATGCGAGACTGCGTTAAGGAGACGACGATGGCAGGCGGTTCCATTCCCCATTTCCAGAACGATGCCGGCCATCCGGCGATCGACATCGGGGTCAAGGAATTCATGTGCACGGGCGCCAATCCGCCTTTCGACCACCCGCATGTGTTTCTCGACATGGGAGACGACAATGAAAAAGTCTGCCCCTATTGCTCGACGCTTTACCGCTATTCGCCGAAGCTGAAGGCAACGGAAACGCTGCCGGCAGGCTGCCTCTACATCCACCAAGCCGCCTGATTCTGTCCCGACGGATCTGATGGACGACCAGCGCTCCCGGCAAATCGTCATCGCCGGAGCGGGCGTCGCCGGGCTGACAGCGGCACTTGCTTTTGCCAGACGCGGCTATCGCGTGCAGGTGTTCGAGCAAGCGCCGCGCCTGGAAGCCGTAGGCGCCGGCCTCCAACTTTCTCCCAACGCCACACGCATCCTGCGCGACCTCGGCGTGCTCGACCGGCTGCTGCCGGCGACGGTGCGGCCGGAGGCCGTGGTGCTGAGGGATGCCAGGACGTTACGCCAATTGGCGCGTGTGCCGTTGGGACAATCGGGTGAAAGCCGCTGGGGCGCTCCCTATCTCGTCGCCCATCGCGCCGACCTGCAGGCTGCGCTGATGGCGTGTGTGGCAGAGATGCCTGATATCCATCTCACGCTCGGGGCGCGCGTTGAAAAAATTGCGACTGGCGGCCATGGTGTCACGGCGACCGTCGAGATCGGCGGCAAGACGGCAGAGGAACAGGGTTCCTTGCTGGTCGGCGCCGATGGCGTCTGGTCGTCGGTGCGCGGGCTTGTCGATGCAAAAAGGATGGCATCGCCAAGAAGCCGTTTTTCTGGAGAGCTGGCCTGGCGCACCACCGTTGCGGCCGACAGCAGCGCCGGGCAAGCCTTTGCCGCGATCGGCGCGGCCGATTGCGTCACGACTTTCCTGCATCCGGGTTTCCATATGGTCGCCTATCCCGTCAGCAAGGGCGACGCCTTCAATCTCGTCGCCTTCACCAAAGGTGAGCGCATCGCCGAGGGCTGGTCCGGCCGTGCCGATCCCGGCATCCTGTCCGTCGCCATGCGCGGCGCCGCGCCAGGACTCCTCAAGCTGGTGGAAATGGCCGGCCCATGGCTGACCTGGCCGCTGCACACCGTGGAGCAAAAGCAGCCTTGGACAATGCCAACCGGCATTGCGCTGGTCGGCGATGCCGCGCATGCAATGACGCCGTTCGCGGCGCAGGGCGCGGCAATGGCAATCGAGGATGCCGCGACGCTTGCCACGCTGGTCGCCGACTTTCCCGCCGATCCGCGCCAAAGCCTCACCATCTGGGAAAATCTCCGGCGACCGCGCGTGGAGAAGGTCCTTAAGCGTGGCGCGCTCAACCGGCTTGCCTGGCACGCCCGAGGGCCGGTGGCGCTGGCCCGCAACCTTGTGCTGGCGACGCGGCCGGCGGAGAAGCTCGCGGCCGACCTCGACTGGCTTTATGGTTGGGAGGAACCGAAGGTCGTCAGGCGGTAGGTGTCGAGGCAATAGAGCCCGATAGGTTTGGCGCCAGCGCCAAATCTTGGAACCATCGCGGAATCTCAATTGTACAGCCGCATCGACCACCCCAGCGACACCGGCAGCGGGTTCCACCAGCCGGTGCGCAGGCCGGCGGTACGCAACGCAGCGGCGGTCCAGGTGTTGCAGCCGACCAGCGCATTGAAATGGCCGTTCGCCTCATAGAAGCGGTCGAAGCTGGAGTAGGCCGCATTCTCGATGACGATCGGGCCGCCAGGCCCCTGCTGAAAACTGGCCTTGATGAAATCGAGCAGCGCCGCGAAATGCTCATCACCAATGTCGAAGCCGGCAACATCGGGATGCGGTTCGACGATAGCGCCGGCGACATCCACATGCATGACCGAGGCGTCGAGGGTCAGCGCCTTCATCACCGGAACGGCCTTGAGCTCGGACCAGGTCGGTGTTTCCAGATAGAAGGCGCGGCCACCCCAGCCGAAGACGATGTAGCGCACTTCGGGCGCATCGGACGGCAGCCCGGCGTCTGCCAGGAAGTGGAAGCGCTTGCGTACGGCGGCGTCCACCGGAATGGCGATATCGGTATGGATCGGGTTCTTCAGCACCAGTATGTGGCGCGTGCCCTCGCCCGCCGACGCCGCCGGCCAGAGCGGGCGCGGCACCAGCGTGCCGAGGGTCGCCGCAAGCACGATCGCGGCCAGCACCATGAAGAGGAAACGCAGGATTTTTTTCATCGATGACGCCCCTCCGCCAATCGCATCAGCCGATTCACAAGCAAAGAGCCCGGCCGCAACGCGGCCGGGCTCAGATTGATTACAAACCCCTCGGTTTTTGACAGCAGTCAAAATCGAGGGGTTTTGATTCCGGTTTGTTCGCGATCTGAATCTGAGACGTTCCGTGAATCTTGGGTGATTTCGAGACGTGCGGAGGTTTGTCAGCAGTCTGAGCCCGGCCGCAACGCGGCCGGGCTCTTTGCGCTCGGTGTGGAACCGCTCAGTGCAGGATCTGCGACAGGAACAGCTTTGTCCGCTCATGGCGCGGGTGGTCGAAGAATTCGGCTGGCGTGTTCTGCTCGACGATCTGGCCCTGATCCATGAAGATCACGCGGTTTGCCACCTTGCGGGCAAAGCCCATCTCGTGGGTGACGCACAGCATGGTCATGCCCTCCTCGGCGAGGCCAACCATGGTCTCCAGCACTTCCTTGATCATCTCAGGGTCGAGCGCCGAGGTCGGCTCGTCGAACAGCATGATGCGTGGGTTCATGCACAGCGAACGCGCGATCGCCACGCGCTGCTGCTGGCCGCCGGACAGCTGGCCGGGATATTTATTGGCCTGCTCGGGGATTTTCACGCGCTTGAGGAAATGCATGGCGATTTCCTCGGCCTGTTTCCTCGGTGTCTTGCGCACCCAGATCGGCGCCAGCGTGCAGTTCTCAAGGATGGTCAAGTGGGGGAACAGGTTGAAGTGCTGGAACACCATGCCGACCTCGCGGCGCACCTCGTCGATCTTCTTCAGATCGTTGGTCAGCTCCTTGCCGTCGACGATGATCTTGCCCTTCTGGTGTTCCTCCAGCCGGTTGATGCAGCGGATCATCGTCGATTTGCCGGAGCCCGACGGACCGCAGATGACGATGCGCTCGCCGCGCATCACTTTCAGATTGATGTCCTTCAGCACATGGAACTCGCCATACCATTTGTGCATGGCGATGATGTCGATGGCGACATCGGTGGTCGAGATGTGCATCTTGGCGGCGTTGACCTTGATCTCTTCGGCGCTGACGGCGTTTTCGGTGGCCATGACAGGGTCCCCTTATTCTTTTGTTAGCGTTTGTGGCCGGTGTCGAGCCGGCGTTCAGTGTACATTGAATAGCGCGACATGCCGAAGCAGAACAGCCAGAAGACGAAGGCGGCGAACACCAGGCCGGACCTGGCCGTTTGCGGCGTCGCCCAGTTGGCGTCCGAGAAGTTCTGCTTGACGACGCCAAGCAGGTCGAACATCGAGATGATGAGGACCAGGCTGGTGTCCTTGAACATGCCGATGAAGGTGTTGACGATGCCGGGAATGACCAGCTTCAGCGCCTGCGGCAGTACGATCAGCCCCATCTTCTGCCAATAGCCGAGCCCGAGTGAATCGGCGCCTTCATATTGGCCTTTGGGGATCGCCTGCAGGCCGCCGCGCACGACTTCAGCCATATAGGCGGCGGCAAACAGCGACACGCCGATCAGTGCCCGCAGGAACTTGTCGAAAGTGACGCCCGCCGGCAGGAACAGCGGCAGCATGACACTGACGAAGAACAGGACGGTGATCAGCGGGATGCCACGCACCGTTTCGATGAAGATCACGCACAGCGTCTTGACGATCGGCATTTTCGAACGCCGGCCGAGCGCCAGCACTGTGCCCAGCGGCAACGACACGGCAATGCCGACGAAGGACAGGCTGAGCGTGACCAGCAGGCCGCCCCAGCGCGAGGTCTCGACATGCGGCAGGCCGAACACGCCGCCAATCAGCAGGAAGAACGAGACGATCGGCAGCACCAGGAAGAGCAGGATGGCATTCAGACCCTTGCGCGGCACACGCGGGATCAGCATCGGCACCAGCAGAACCACGAACAGGACGGCCACCAGGATCGGCCGCCAGCGCTCCTCGATCGGATAGGTACCGAACATGAACTGGCCGAACTTGGCGTTGACGAATGCCCAGCAGGCGCCCGTCCAGCCCTCCGGCTGAATGCCGCCTTGTGCGACAGTCGCGCAGACCGTGCGGTCCGGCCCGGTCCACACGGCATTGATGAACGCCCAGTTGATAACTTGCGGCAGGACCCAGGCAACGATGGCGATCCCAAGGATGGTCAGGATGGTGTCGCCGACCGTGCCGACCAGGTTCTTGCGCACCCAGGCCACTGGGCCACGCACACTTGTCGGCGCAGGCTGCGCCAAGGCCATTTCGGTGCGCACCCAGGACATATCGTGTTCCTGCATGGCTCTACCTTTCCACCAGCGCCATTCTGGCGTTGACCACGTTCATGACGGCCGAGGTCACCAGGCTAAGTATGAGATAGGCGATCATCATGATCAGCACACCTTCGACCGCCTGTCCGGTCTGGTTCAGGACTGTGCCGGCGGTCGCCGTCAGGTCTGGATAACCGATGGCGATCGCCAGCGAGGAGTTCTTGGTCAGGTTGAGATACTGGCTGGTCAGCGGCGGGATGACGATGCGCATGGCCTGCGGCACGACAACCAGCCGCAAGATCGACCCGGATCGCAGCCCAAGTGCCGCCGCCGCCTCGGTCTGGCCCTTGCTCACGCCCCTGATGCCGGCGCGCACGATTTCGGCGATGAAGGCCGCCGTGTAGCAGGACAGCGCCAGATAGAGCGACAGGAACTCCGGCTTGACCTGAAAGCCGCCGGTCAGATTGAAGGTCGATTGTTTGGGAAGATCAAAGCTCAGCGGAAAGCCGCTCAGCACATAGGCGAGCAATGGCAGGCCGATGATCAGCGCCACCGAGGTCCAGAGCACCGGAAACTGCTGGCCTGTCGCCATCTGCCGCTGACGCGCCGTGCGGGCGACGAACCAGGCCATGGCAATGCCAACAAGCAGGGCGACCACGATCAGCCAGGAGCCCTCGCCCCAGACCGGACGGGGAAAGTAGAAGCCCCGCTGGTTGAGGAAAGAGCCGAAGGGCAGATGGTAGCTGTCACGCGGCGCCGGCAGCACGGCGAGCACGCCGGAATACCAGAAGAAGATGACCAGCAGCGGCGGGATGTTGCGGAAGACCTCGACATAGACCGTGCAGATCTTCTGGATCAGCCAGTTCTGCGACAGGCGGCCGATGCCGATGACGAAGCCGATGATTGTGGCGGTGATGATGCCGGCCACGGCGACAATGACGGTGTTGATCAGGCCGACGACGATGGCGCGGCCATAAGTCGAGTCCGACGTATAGGCGATCGGCGTATCGGAAATGTCGAAACCGGCGCGTCCCCTGAGGAAGCCGAAGCCCGACGCGATGTGCAGGCGCTGCAGATTGTCGATGACGTTCTGCACGATCCACCAGACGGAGCCGAACAGAACGATGACGACCAGCGTCTGGAAGAAGAGACTGCGGACTTTCGGATCATTGATGAAGGAAGCCCTGCTGGACTCCTCGCGAAGAACTTCCTGCGATGCCATGTGACCGTCCCCTGGAAAGAGAAACCGGAAGGCAGATATCTGCCTTCCGGATCACATTCGGTCAGCGGATCGGCGGAGCGTATTGCAGGCCGCCCTTGGTCCACAGCGCATTGATGCCGCGCGCGATCTTGAGCGGGCTGCCCGAGCCGACATTGCGATCGAACATTTCGCCGTAGTTGCCGACGGCCTTGACGATGTTGACGACCCAGTCGTTGGAGACGCCGAGATCGGTACCGATCTTGGTGTCGGCTTCCTGGCCAAGAACGCGCTTGATCTCCGGGCTGGCCGAGTTCTTCATCTCGTCGACATTGGCCTTGGTGATGCCGAGTTCCTCGGCGTCAAGCAACGCGAAATAGGTCCACTTGACGATGTGGTACCACTGGTCGTCGCCCTGGCGCACCGCCGGTCCGAGCGGCTCCTTGGAGATGATCTCGGGCAGCACGACGTGATCGGCCGGCGAGCCCAGCGTCAGGCGGATACCGTAAAGGCCAGACTGGTCGGTGGTGTAGACGTCGCAGCGGCCGGCGTCATAGGCCGCGTTGACCTCTTCGAGCTTCTCGAAGACGACCGGATTATACTCCATCTTGTTCGCCTTGAAGTAGTCGGCGAGATTGAGCTCGGTGGTGGTGCCGCTCTGCACGCAGACGGCCGCGCCCGAGAGCTGGAGCGCCGAATTGACGCCCGGCAGCTTCTTGGCGTTGATCATGAAACCCTGGCCGTCATAGTAGGTCGTGCCGATGAAATTCAGGCCAAGCGCGGTGTCGCGATTGATGGTCCAGGTGGTGTTGCGCGACAGGATGTCGACCTCGCCGGACTGCAGCGCGGTGAAGCGCTCCTTGGCGCTGAGCGGCGTGAACTTGACCTTGGTGCCGTCACCGAAGACGGCGGCCGCGACAGCACGGCAGAAATCCGCATCGATGCCCTGCCAGTCGCCCTTGTCATCCGGCGCCGAGAAGCCGGCCAGACCCGTCGAGACACCGCACTGGATGAAGCCCTTCGCCTTGACGGTGTCGAGCGTCGTCGCCGATGCGGCCGACGCCATAAACCCAAGCGTAGCGGCGCCAAGGATGCCGATAGCAATATGTTTCATGACCCACAGACCCTTTTCTGTTTCTCAGGCAAAAACCTGATCTTTTTTCCCGTGTGAACGCAGCTCCCATCCAGCCCATTCCCGGAATCCCGCATCGTAACCGACGCGCCGCCTCCCATTCACGAACAGCATCGAAGGCGATAATTCCTGTGAGGTCAAGGAAAATGACCGAATCCGAACGTCTTTGAAAATCGATTGCCTGAAATGCCCGAATTGCAGACAAACGCGCCCGCAATTTAGTCACGGCGCGAATAAAGTCGGCAAAGCGCATTCGACGCGAATGCGGGCCAGCGGCGAAATCCATAACCGGCACGAGCTTGGCGTCCCTGATCTGGATGCCGCGTGAATTGGCACGTCCGAAGACTGTCATCGGACCTGCGCCGTCAAAGCGCACGAGACATCAACCACACGCCGGCCGCCGCCATCAGCGCGCCGGAAATGCGCGAGATCAACAGCCCGCTCGTGGCCGTCTTTTCCAGGAGAACGAGGATGGCGATACCGGCGATCCACAGGATGTTCATGACGCCGCCGACGAACAGCAGGGCCATCAGCGCCCAGCAGCAACCCAGACAATAGAGGCCGTGATCGACGCCTAGCCGAATCGCGCCGAGCGGCGCGGAACGGAACCCGCCATGGCTCATCAGGAACCCGATCGGCCCCTGACATTGGCGCAAGCAGACGCCCTTGATCGGCGTCCATTGATAGAGGCCGGCGGCGATCAGGACGAGGCCGCCGAGGATCGTGCTGTCGGTTGCCATCGAGGGGTCGAGCAGGGCCAGCCGGCCGAGCAGCCATTGCGCGCCGGTCGCGGCGATGCTGAAGACGATCCAGACGGTGAGATAGCCGGTAAAAAACCATCCGGTCGAAGCGATGGGGCGGCCAGCCGCCTGCGCCTTGCGGCCGATGCCAGCATAGAGCAGCAGCAGCGGCGCGACCGAAGGCGTCATCATGCCGACCATCATCACCGCCCACATCGTGAAAATGAAAGCGAAATCGGCGAGTGTCCAGGCTCGGAAGCCAGGCGCCACAGCGGCGCCCAGGTCCATTCCAGCCATGTCCATATTCGACATGTCCATTGCGGCCATATCGCCGCTCGCTCCGGCCGGCATCGGGGACGCGTGCATGGCCATGTCGATGGCAAGCCACAGCACATAGACCCAGGCGAGCACCGCAATCACGACGAGCGCTGCCATCACGACCGTGCGGTCGCGCCGCAGCACCGCCTCTAAGGCCTTGTCGCCCATTGGATCAGCTCAATGGACGACGCCGCTCTGCGTGAGATGCAGATTGGCAAAATGACTGTGCGTATCGGCCACCTCGAACTTGATCGGGCCTGTCGCCTTGGTCCAGCCGCGCCCGATCTCGGCCATTGCGTATTCGAAGCCGTGCGGCAGGTCGATGCGTGCCCGATGCTCGACGCCGGTGACCGGATTCTTGATCGGCTCGCCATGACCGTCGGCTACGCCCTCGACATGCAGCCGTCCGGTTCGCGCGTCGACGTCGACCTCGAATTCGATAGGGGCAAAGATCGGGTCATGGAATTTCTCCAGCGTGGTCGAGAAGACCTCGAATATCGTCGCGCCTGGTTCGGTGTCCTGTCCGCCCAGTATGCGAAGCAGCGCTTCACGCTGGGCCTCGCTCGCCCTCTCGTCGACAACCACCGCTGCTTCGCCGCCGCCCTGATGGATGGCGCCGGGCCAGCGGAAAATCCCGACGAGCCGCAATCCATCGAGTTTGGTGGCTCCGTGATGGCCGCTCTCGATTTCGATGCCGGCAACCGCCTGACAGAAGCCGTGTGTGGGCATGGCGTTGAACTGGCATGGGCAGCCATAGGCGCAATTGCAGTTGACGAATTCGCGCGCCTTCATCGTCCATTTGACGTTGGGCATGGCATTCCTCCCCTTGCGGCGCTCTGTGAGCGCGATACCCGGACCGGGGGATCAGGAGGAGCCCTGCCAAAAACCATCCGGCAGCATCTGATCGAGGCAATCCGGTGATTAATATTAGAAATTTATTATATATGTTTCGCAGCCGCCTACAATAGGTTGACCGAGGGACGATCGGCTCCGCTGACAATCACTGCCGCACACCTCGGCCAGCCCGTTTCAGGACCCCGCAGCTATGCCGTTCAGGTGGAGAATTGGCATATTCGAAGTCTATCCCTGGCGGATGGTGGGCTGTTGCGCGGTCCATGCCGCCGCACTATGGCTAGCGCCTTGTCAAACAGGCGACGATGAAGAATGGCTAAGGACGGCAACGAACAGGGCTCCGGCAAAATGGGCATCAACACGCGGTTGGCCCATTCGGGCAACAACCCGCACGACTATTTCGGCTTCGTCAATCCGCCTGTCGTGCACGCCTCGACCGTGCTGTTCCGCAACGCCGCCGCAATGGCTGGCCGCAGCCAGAAATACACCTACGGCACGCGCGGCACGCCGACGACGGACGCCCTTGCCCAGGCCATCGACGCGCTCGAGGGATCCGCCGGCACGATCGTGGTGCCGTCCGGCCTTGCGGCGGTGACTATTCCGCTGCTCGCCTTCGTATCGGCCGGCGATCACCTGCTGATCGTCGACAGCGTCTACCATCCGACCCGTAATTTCGCCGACACGATGCTGAAGCGGCTCGGCGTCGAGGTGGAGTATTATGATCCAGGTATCGGCGCGGGCATCGCCGCCTTGATCAAGCCCAACACCAAGGTGGTGTTCACGGAATCGCCGGCCTCCAATACGTTCGAGGTGCAGGACATCCCGGCGATCGCCAAGGCGGCGCACGCGGCCGGCGCTATCGTGATGATGGACAACACCTGGGCGACGCCGCTCTATTTCCGGCCGCTCGACCACGGCGTCGACATCTCCATCCACGCGGCGACGAAGTACCCGGCCGGCCATTCGGACGTGCTGCTGGGCACGGTTTCGGCCAATGAAAGCCACTGGAAACAGCTCTATGAGAGCTTCTGCACGCTCGGCTGCTGCGCGGGCCCCGACGATGTCTACCAGGTGCTGCGCGGCTTGCGCACCATGGGCGTGCGCCTTGAGCATCACCAGCGTAGCGCGCTTGCCGTCGCGTCGTGGCTCGAAGGCCAGAGGGGCGTGGCGCGCGTGCTCCACCCTGCCCTTCCCAGCCACCCGGACCACGCTCTGTGGAAGCGCGACTTTTGCGGTTCGAGCGGCATCTTCTCCATCGTGCTTGCCGGCGGCGGCCAGAAGGAGCAGCACGCTTTCCTCGACGCGCTGCAGATCTTCGGCCTCGGCTATTCCTGGGGCGGCTATGAGAGCCTTGCGGTGCCGGTCTGGCTTGGCGACCGCGTCGTTGCAAAAGGCCCCTATGAAGGCCCGTTGATCCGCCTGCAGATCGGCCTCGAGGATGTAGACGACCTGAAAGCCGACATTTTGCGCGGTCTGGCCGCAGCGACGGCTTAACCAGCGCGCATGGACTGATTGCCGGACAGAATCAGCAGACGGCCGCAAGGCCTTGGCGCTGATGACAAAGCGCGAGCCGCTCGCGGCACCCCATTGCTGCGCGTCGCGCAATACTATTCTCCCAGGCCGCTGCTTTCGGGATTTGTTTGGCTTTCAAATCCGTGGGTTCGGTCGCATTGCGTGCTGCACTGGTACCCTCGTCCAATCCTATTGGTCACAACCCTGCCATGGCCTTTCGTCTTTTTGTCCCCATCCTTGCCGGCGCGACGCTGCGAGAGCGGCTGCTGGCCTGTATCGGCGCCACGATCGGCATCGCGCTGACCGGCGTGATCAGCGGGCTGGCAATGGGCGGCGGCCCGCATGTGGCCCTGCTGGTGGCGCCGATGGGCGCCTCCGCCGTGCTTCTCTTCGCCGTGCCCGCCAGCCCGTTGGCGCAGCCCTGGTCGATCATCGGCGGCAACTCCATATCGGCGCTGGTGGGTGTGACGGTGGCGCATTTCATCCATGATCCGGTCATGGCCTCGGGCCTCGCCGTGGCGCTCGCCATCGCGGCCATGTCGTTCGCGCGCTGCCTGCATCCGCCCGGTGGCGCGGCGGCGCTGACGGCGGTGCTCGGCGGGCCGGCGGTAGTCAGCGCCGGCTTCCTGTTTCCGTTCGTGCCGGTGGCCCTGAATTCGATCATCCTGGTCACGCTCGGCCTGCTTTTCCACAGGCTGGCGCGGCGCAACTACCCGCATGTCGCCGCCCCCGCGGCCAACAGCCATGGGACGGCCGATCCGCCGGCGCAGCAGCGCGTCGGCTTCCGGCCCGAGGATATCGACGCGGCGCTGACCACGCTCGACGAAACCTTCGACATCGACCGCAACGACCTCGAACGGCTCCTGAGGCAAGTCGAGCTGCAGGCCATGGTGCGCTCACACCGGACGCTGCTTTGCCGGGACATCATGTCCCGCGACGTGGTTTCGGTGCCCGAGCAGGCCACCGCCGACGAGGCGCGCCAGCAACTGCTCGATCACAACATCCGCACCTTGCCGGTAGTCGACGCGGATGCCCGGCTGGTTGGCGCCGTCGGCCTGCGCGAGCTGACGAAGACGACCGATACGGTGAAGGGCGTGATATCGAAGGCCGGCACCGCTTCGCCCGAGACACCGGCGATGAGCCTGCTTCCCGTACTGACCGACGGCCGCAGCCACGCCGTGGTCATCGTCGACGATGAGCGGCGCATTCTCGGCCTGATCACCCAGACCGACCTGCTGGCGGCGGCAGCGCGCGTGCAGGCCGCAGACAAAGGACTGGCGGCGGCTTAGAGCAACTCCAGGAAAAGTGTGTGTGCGCAGTTCGCCGTTTCCGTAAAAACGGTGAACTGATCTAGAATAGCGGAGCCAGGTTGCCGAAATCCGGGAACCTTTTTCCGGCGGGCGCATCGAACGTGCAGTCAAGCGTCTGTTCGGGGAGATCCGGTCGCGATGAGCAAGCTCGCAATACCCGTCAAAATGCCCGGGGTGGCCGAGGCTCTGTCCGGCGACATGCTGCTTGTACAGCGAGCCCTGGCGCGCGACGCAGGCGCCTTCCGCACTATCATCAAGACATACAACCAGCGGCTCTACCGCATCGCGCGCGGCATACTGCGCAACGACGCCGAAGCCGAGGACGTCGTCCAGGAGGCCTATGTCCACGCCTTCGCCAATCTGGCGGCATTTCGCGGCGACTCTTCGCTTGCCACCTGGCTGTCGCGCATCGTCATCAACGAAGCACTCGGCCGCCTGCGCAAGAGGCGCCGCACCGTGGCGATGCCCGAAAATCCGGAAGCGCAAATCATCCGCTTTCCCCTCAACCCCAACGACGACCCAGAGCGAACGATGGCGCAGCGGCAGATTCTCGCACTTATCGAACGGGCGACCGACAGCCTGCCTGACATCTACCGCATGGTCTTCGTGGCCCGCGTCATCGAGGGCCTGAGCATGGAGGAAACCGCCGATCTGCTGGGCGTGCGGCCGGAGACCGTCAAGACAAGGCTGCACCGGGCGCGTAGCCTGTTGCGCAAGGCGCTGGACGATGAGATCGGCCCAGTCCTGCTCGACGCCTTCCCCTTCGCCGGCCGCCGCTGCGAGCGTTTGACCAAGGCCGTTATGGCACGGCTGGGCTTCGAATGATCCCGTCGCGATTTTGCGGGAACGTTTCTCCCGGCCGCGCATCCAATCGGCGTCAACTGGAAATGTAAGCCCGGCGCTTCCTTGCGGCCGGGCGAAGGAGGATGCCATGTTCACCCGATATACCGCCGCCCTTGCCGCCGTGCTTTTCGTCAGCGCTGCTCCGTTCGCGCAGGCCGCCGACAAGCCGACCGACCCGCAGATCGCCCATATCGCCTACACAGCCGGCGTCCTCGACATCGAGGCGGCCAAGCAAGCGATCAAGACATCGAAGAACAAGGAGGTCGTCGCGTTCGCCAAGGACATGGAGCGCGACCATGAGGCGGTGAACAAGCAGGCGCTCGATCTGGTCAAGAAGCTCAAGGTGAAGCCCGAGGACAACGCCACCAGCCAGGCGCTGACCAAGGCGGCTGAACAAGAACGCGCCAAGCTCGCCAAGCTGAAGGGCGCCGCTTTCGACAAGGCCTATATCGAGAATGAAGTCGCCTATCACAAGCAGGTCGACAGCGCGCTCGAAACGCTGCTCATCCCTTCTGCCAGCAATGCCGAACTGAAGAGCCTGCTCGAGACCGGCCTCAAGATCTTCCAGGGGCATGAGCAGCACGCCGAACATGTCGCCGGCATGCTGAAATGAAGGCGGGCGTCTTGATCCGTCTGCCGTGGCTGGCCGCTCTGGCGCTTATGACGGCGCCGGTGGCGGCCGCAACCATAGAGGTCACCATCGACAAGCTCGTCTTTTCCCCGGCAACCGTCGAGGCGAAGGTCGGCGACACGATCGAGTGGGTGAACAAGGACGTGGTTGCCCACACGGCCACCGTCAGGGGCGGCTGGGAGGTGATGATCCCGCCGAAGAAATCGGCGAGCCTGACACTGAAGGCTGCTGGAGCGGTCGACTATTTCTGCCGCTTCCACCCCAACATGAGGGGCCAGATGAACGTGGCGCCGTGATGCCATCGCGGGCTGGCGGCGCACAGCCGCCAGCGTGCAGGCCCTCGCAGGCTTTCACATGTGAGAAATCCTCGCTGCAGACGAACCGCGCCAGCGCTCGCCGATCGGCAGGCGACTTCGAGGGCGGCAAGAGCAGCGCTTTGAAAGTGCCGGGGCAGTTGGGGTGCATCGTCAGGGCGAAGTGATGGCCGTCAGGCAGCGACGCTGTCCCCCGACATGACGCCTCATCGCGACGCTTTGGCCTGCCCCGCAACCTGGTCGAGCCGCGGCGAGGCGCGCCTTGCCTCGTCCGGCCCTGTGATGTGCGTCCAGGAGCCGTCATAGCTGGGCCTGCGCCGCTCGATCCAGGCGGCAAGGCCTTCCCTGAGATCGACGGTCGGGACCATGCGGGCGAACTGCTCGGCCTCGACCAACAGCCCTTCGGCTATGCTGAGGTTGATGCCGCGCGCCACCGCGGTAAGAATGCCGGCGAGCGCCGCCGGCGAATGCGTGACGATGCGGCGGGCAAGATCGTGCGCTGCCGGCATCAGCTCGGCATGCGGCACAATCTTGTTGACGAGGCCGAGTTCGGCCGCTCGTTCAGCCGAAAAGGTTGCGCCCGTCAAAAGCAGTTCCAGCGCGCGCTTGCGCCCGGCAAGCCGCGGCAGGCGCTGCGTGCCGCCGAAGGTCGGCGGCATTGCGAGATTGATCTCAGGCTTGGCGAACAGGGCGCGGTCGCTGGCGATGGCCAGCGGCACGGCCTCGGTGATCTCGCAGCCTCCGCCGAAGGCAATCCCGTTGACGGCGGCGATGATGGGTTTGCGGAAGGCTTCGAGCCTTGCCGTCAGTCGCTGGCCGCGCAGGACGAAGTCGCGCAGCGCCACATCCGTGCCTGCGGCGACACTCAATGAGAATTCGCCGATATCGCCGCCGGCGGAGAAGGCGCGTTCGCCGGCCCCGGTCAGGATGACGGCGCGGACCGCATTGTCGGTCTCTATCGTGTCGAGGATCGCGAGCAGGCGATCGATCAGGGCGTAGTTCAGCGCATTGAGCTTTTCCGGGCGGTTGAGGGTGAGGACGCTTACCCCGTCGCGGGTCTCGTTCAAGACAAGATCGGCCATTGTTCTTCCTTTCCAGATACGACGGAAAGGGATCACGCTTTCGATTGCGTGTATATTCACTAGGCGGTATACATCGCTCATGCCCGAAGCCGTCAGCCCGACCCGCAAACGCATCGTCGACGCCGCGACGAAGCTGTTCTATGCCGAGGGAATCGGCCGCGTCAGCGTCGACGCGATTGCCGAAAAGGCGGGCCTCACCAAGCGGACGCTCTACTACCACTTCAAGAGCAAGGACGACCTCATCGCCGCCTATCTCGACGCGCGCGACCAGCCCAATCTGCGGCAAATGGCCGGCTGGTTCGATGCCGCCGAAGGCGGCGCGGACCGCAAGACCGAGGCGATCTTCAGCAATCTGGCGCGGGTTGCGCACCACCCGAAATGGAAGGGATGCGGTTTCCTGCGCACGGCCGCGGAACTCGCTTCGATGCCCGGCCATCCGGCGATCAAGGTCGGATCACGCCACAAGTCAAATTTCGAGGCATGGCTGGCCGGCGCGTTGTCCGACCTCGGCGTCGAGGAGCCGCAGGCGGTGGCGCGCGAAATCGTGCTTTTGATCGATGGCTCCTTTTCGATCATGCTGGTCCACCGCAATCCCGATTACATCGAGGCGGCAGGACGAGCAGCGGCGACGCTTGTCCGGGCCAGATCGCGGAACAAGGGCTGACCAACCCGCGGCTTGGAACGCAGCCGGCAAGCATGGTATCGCAATGCCAGGGAGGCGGTGATGCGTATCATCTTTCGATGTGATCCAATGTTGATCGAGCATTTGCCGCGCCCGATCCCGGCGCGCGGCGCTCTGCCGGAATGGCTGCGCGCGATGCCCGCCACCGCCTATTCGGCGATCCACGGCCGCGACATTCGCACGCTCAAGCAATGCCCACCCGTTGTCGATGCGATGACCTATGGCTTCATGGTCCTGCTGCCGTGCGACGTCGTCGTCGACAAGGGCACCTTTTCGTGGGACTGGCAAATTCCAGAACCGGTCACGCAAAACCACCCCAGAGCGCCATTGAGCTTCCACACGCCGGGGCAGCTCGCCGGCAGCCCGTTTGCTACGCCCGGCCAAGCCGCCCTCAAATTCAACAGCTTCTGGACCATCGAGGTCGAGGAAGGCTGGTCGCTGTTCGCGACGCATCCGATCAATCGCGAGGATCTTCCTTTCAGGCTGGTGACTGGGCTGGTGGATTCCGACCGGTTCAGCGATGGCGGCATCAATTTCCCGGCGGTCTGGACGGAACCTGGGTTCTCCGGTGTGCTCGGGAAAGGAACCCCGGTCGCACAGTGCTTTGCGGTTCCGCGGGCGGCGCCGCAGCTGGAATACCAGGTGTTCGACGAAGAACGGCAGGCGTCTTATGCGCGCACGGTCGCTAATGTCCTTTCAACGCCGGGTGTCTACCGCAAGCGGTTCCGCGCCCGGCGGGGGCGCTCCACTGGCGAGTGACCGGCGCAGTGCTTCCTCATCAAGCCACAGCCGACCACTCGGCGCCGATGTAAGCGCCATGGCGATGACGCCGAACGTGGATGGGCGCAGACGATAGGCCGTTGAATACGCCAGCATCGCCCCTTCGAGATCACCAGTTTCCTGCAAGACGACACCCAGATTGACGGCAGCCTCCGGGGTATCGGGGCTCATCTCCAGCACGCGTCGATAGGCCTGGGCGGCGGCACCGAACTTGCGCATGTCCTGACGCACCAACCCGAGATCAAACCAGGCAGAAGGATGCCCGCCGCCGGCGACGGCGCGTTCGAGGAAGCCCTCTGCCTCGACTGACGCACCGCGTTGCCAGGCAAGGCGTCCGAGGCGCGCCGCAGCCTCCTCGGATTTCGGATCCCGTTGCAAGACAAGTGTCCACCATTCGCCCGCGGCCAAAGCATTGCCTGCCTGATCGAGGGTACGTGCCCGCTCGATCAGTATTTCCGCCTGTGATGACAGCTTTGCCGCGCGATCCAGCTGTTGCATCGCTGCTTCGAACCGGCCGTCGGCCCGAGCAATCCTGCATGCCAGAATCAAAGCGGGCACATTATCCGCATGAGCGGCCAGACTCGTCTCGATGCGCGAGCGAGCTCCCGACAAATCCGCCCTGGCGAACAGGATCGCCGCCAGAAGATGGCAAAGCGCCGGATCATTCGGGTGTTGCTTCAGGCCTAATTCGCACAGCTGCATTGCCTGGCCGTGATTGCCGGAATTGAAAGCGGCCACCGCACGTCGGATCAGATCGCCGCTTTCGACTTGATTCGTATCCGTCACCGCTTTTGCCACTCCCGCTAGAACCCGAAGGCCAGCCATGCCGTGCCGGCGACGAGCGTGATCAGCGTCAGCGGCAGGCCGACCTTGAAGAAGGTACCGAACGACAAGGGCGTGCCGGCAGCCTTGGACTGCTCGGCGACGATCAGGTTGGCGACCGAGCCGAGCAGCGTGAAATTGCCGGCGAGCGTTGAACTCATCGCCACCACCAGCCAAGCCCGTTCGGGGTTTTCCAGCCCAGGTATGAACGGCCGCAGCGCCAGCACCGCCGGAACATTGCTCATGATGTTGGAGAGCACCGCGGTGAAGCCGGACAGGCGCCAGACGTCGTCGAGGCCGAGATTCTTGGCCGAGACGATGAGATCTGGCGTCAGCAAGGTCCTCTCGGCGCCGGCGATCACCACGAACAGACCGGCGAACATGAACAGCAGCGGGCCATCGATCTCACGGTAGATGCGGTCCGGCTTGATGGCGCGGGTGAGCAGGAGAATGGCACCGCCGATCAATGCCGCCTTGGCAACGGGGACGCCGGCGAAGAAGGCGATGGCCAGTCCGATGCAGACGATCACGGCCTTCAGCACCTGCCCGCGATGCATGCGGCCGCGCGAGACGTGCGGCGTCAATTCGGCGGTGCGGGTGAATTCGGCGCGATAGACGATGCGCACGATGACGATGACCGCGACGAGGCCGAACAGGGCGACCGGCGCCAGCGCCGCCGAAAAAGCGGGATAGGAAATGCCCGACAGCGCGCCGATGACCATGTTCTGCGGATTGCCGGTGATGGTGGCGACGCTGCCGCAGTTCGAGGCGGTGGCGGTGGCGATCAGATAGGGGATCGGATTGCGATTGATGACGCGGGTGACGTGGACGACGATCGGCGCCATGACCAGGCAGATTGCGTCGTTGACCAGGAAGGCCGACAGCACGCCGGTCAGCAGCGTCACCATCATCAGGAGCATGAAGGGCGCGTGCGCGTGTTCGATGGCGATGGCGCCCAGGCCGCGAAAGGCGCCGGAGACCTTCAGATGCGCCACCACGATCATCATGCCGAGCAGAAGCGTGATCGTGTCGAAATTGATGGCGCGGTAGGCGTCCTCCATGCTGATCGCGCCAATAGCGATCATCGCGGCGCCGCCAAGCAGCGCGATGCCTGCCCGGTCAAGACGCAAACCGGGGATGCGGCCGATGGCGACGCCGGCATAGGTCAGGACCAGGATCAGCAGAGCCGCCGCGCCCATCAACGTCATTGGTAAGAAGCCCCGCTCGATCTGGTGGCGCCGATGCGGTCCGCCCGGTGGTTCTTTTGCACGTCAACTTTAACGATGTCGAGATTGACGACAAACGGGGCGGTAGCGCTAACGCCGATAGAAATCCAGCCGCTGTTGCAATGCCTGCGGCGAAAACAGTCGCTCGACGGTCTGCCGCGCTTTGTGGCCCACGTTAGTCCGCAGCGCCGGATCGGCCTTGAGCTCGGCCAGGATGCGCGCCGCCTGTTGCGTCGTCTCGAACAGAAAACCGTTTTCGCCATGGCCGATATGGTCGGCATAGCCGCCATGCGCATGGCAGACCACGGGCAAACCGCAAGCCATCGCCTCGAACACCACGCGGCCGAATGTCTCCACATGCGTGCCGGTGCGATAGTAGAAGACGTCGAGCGTCGGCAAGAACTGCTCGGCGGCAAACTGGCCCTGCGGCAGGAGTTCGAGTTGCGGATGCGGCGCGAGCCTGTCCTTCAGCGACATGCCGCCCTGGATCCGCACCGCAACGCCATCGGCCAGCAAGGCCTCGTAGAGCGCCACATCGTCGGCATGATGCTTGTCCGCCGTGTCGCGGCTCAGCCGCCCCACCGTGAACGGGCCGTCCGGCCTCGCCGGTCGTGGTGAGAAACGCCCGATATCGATCGGCGACGGATGCACGACGCCTTCGACATGCAGCATGCGCTTCTGGAATTCCGAGATCAGCACCAATTCGGCGTCGGGCCAGCCCAGCAGGCGCGGCATGCCGGTCGTCAGCCCGATGATCTTCGGGTGAAAGGTGTTGAAGACATAGATCAGCCGGCGTGGCCGCCGGATCAGGTAAGGCCAGATTTTGTTGCGCCAATGCGCGCCGAGGAAGACATAGGTGCCGCCGTCCGGCACCTCGCGCTTTGTCGGCGAGACGCGGCGAATCGGAAATTGCCGCATGAGTTCGTCGGACACGCGCGAAGAGATTGCCCAAAGACACACCTGCCGGTCGGCACTCAACAGCCGATACAGGTCCAGGGTTTCGCGCTCGCTGCCGCCAAACGGGTTCTGAAAGCCGTTGAACAAATGGATCATGATCGCCGCGCTTGCCTGGCCCGGGCCATCCCGCCACTCGTTCGCCGGCACCGAAACAGGTCGTGACTGCGCGGGTAGCCCGGGAGACCGAGGAGATCAAGAAAGCAGAAATGTCTCTGGCGACGCCCAATACATCACCTTAGCCGGAGGAAGCACACCGGCAAGACGGCGTCAAGGAAGCGTCGACCTCAGCCTTCACGCGCAGCAAGGCTGCGGTCAATGCACCGTGGCGGCGCTGGACTGAGACACCAGGGCGGCTTCCGCCGGGTCGAAACTGACCTGATCGCGGCCATTCGACTTGGCGGCATAAAGCCGTCTGTCTGCGGCTGAGAATATGGCCTCGTAAGTCGTCGGCCCGCTGAAGCTGGTGCCGCCGATACTGACGGAAAGCGGACAGGCGCGGCCGCCGGGCGAAAAGTCCATTTCGCGAATTCGCCGGCGGATGCCTTCGGCAACCAGCCAGGATTGCGAGGGGTCGACACCGGGAAGAAACACGCCAAACTCCTCGCCGCCGATGCGGCCGACGATATCGCTGCCGCGCAGCTGTCCCTTGATCGCCTGCGCGATCAGCTTGAGCGCCTGGTCGCCACAGTCATGGCCGAGGCGGTCGTTGATAGACTTGAAGTGGTCGGCGTCGATGATCAGCAGCGCGCCGGAACGTGTCCGTTCCTGCTTGCGGGTGTCCTCGATATAGGCCTCGACCAGCATCGAGAAGGCGCCCCGATTCAGCACCGCCGTCAGACTGTCGGTGGCGGCGATGACGCTGAGGTCGCGCTGAGCTATCGCCAGCTGGCGGATCTTCCACATGAGAAAAAACAGAAACGACCCGCCCAGCACCAGGGGCAGCATGAGGTCCGTCATTTGCGCGCGCCAGACGGCCTCGGGCGAGAGATAGGGGAAATTGAAGGAATCGACGAAAAATGCCACGGCAATGAAGAATACCGTGCCGGCGGCGGTGACAGCGATCACCCTGCCCCAGCTGGTCGACGACAGGTCGAACTTCATCCCATTCCACTCCGTTAGCCGTCGCTACTGTGACGCGCCAACGCAAACAAATTGATAAGACTTTCCCTTCAATTCGAGATCAGGGAGCCGGAGCATGCTCGCCCAATGGACCGCCGTGCCCCGGCGGTGAACGCAAGCCCGCCGACTAAATTTCGCGCGATGCGGGGAATTCAGAACGTCAATGGTTCGGTGCCGGTCCACTTGCTTCGACAACGAAGGATGCCGCGATCAGGTCGTCGGCATCCAGTTGTAGGGACCCGTCGCCCGCCCCCATGATCGCCGCGACCTTGTGGAAGGTCTTCATCTCATGATCGGAAATTTCGGCATCCTGCATTCTGGCTCTGAGTTGAGCGATACGCCGCCCCAAGGCGGGGGACGTTCCAATTTCGCGTTTCGACATGGCCTCGTTTTCTCCTCCCCCAACCCGCGCCTGTTTGTCCCGCCCGTTCGCCAGCCCGCACATTGCCTTTTATGAGGCTCCGCGAATACAAGGCCCCGAACGCCTGATGTGGGCTAAGGTTCCAACTTCGGCGGATCACGAAATAATTCCGGGTCGCCCACGCAGCTTTGCCCTATTGGCCGGCCGTCAGCACCATCGTCACGGTGGAGTTGCGCGCCTCAACCCGCTCCAGACACCGACCCTGAATGTTCGGCCACCTCGCGGCGGCGCATTCCTTGTCGGCGGTGGCAACGGGTTCGCTGCGCTGTACGTCGGCGGCTTGGGTGACCGTCGATGAGAAAAGAACCGTCTGCGTTATCAGAGCCGAGAAAACGGCAACCTGGAACAGCACGGCGGCGAAGGCGATCTTCTTGAGCATGCGATGCAACGCGCCGGCAAGCGTCAGGTTCCCGCCGGTCATTTCTTAGCGCGAGCCTGCACCGTGCCGGCGCGGCAGAAAGCGAACCGACACGCCTTCAACAGGAAGGAAATAACCTCGTAAAATCATCGATTTATTGGCGATCCCGACAGGATTCGAACCTGTGACCATCGGCTTAGAAGGCCGGTGCTCTATCCAGCTGAGCTACGGGACCGCTGGCCGGCCAAAGCGGCCGGCTGGATATCTGGCGCTGGCGCCGTTCAATGCGTCCAGGGCGTCCTGCGGTCATAGCGGAAATTCTCCGCATAGGAAATCTGGCGGCGCTTGGTCTCTTTGGGCTCCTCGACACGGAAGGCAAGCCCTTCCTTTTCGGCGTAGGCCACGGCCTCTTCGCGCGTGTCGAAGGTCAGCCTGATCTGGCTTCTCATGTCTCCCGACGTCGTATAGCCCATCAAGGGGTCGATCTTCTTGCGCATCTCGGGGTCGAATTCCAGCACCCAATGGCCGGTCTTGGCCTTGCCGGATTGCATCGCGGTTTTGGCTGGGCTGAAAATGCGCGCGGACATGGCCACCTCATGGTTGTGCAAGGCAGCATCGCCGCCCCTCCGCCCGTCATTACTGCGCAATGCGCATGGCGGCAAGGTTTTTGCTCTTGCCATGTAACACCGAAATGAATAGGCAACAGACCGTTCGGAGTGTAGCGCAGGCTGGTAGCGCATCTGGTTTGGGACCAGAGGGTCGGGAGTTCGAATCTCTCCACTCCGACCATCCTCTTCATAGCTGGTGCGATCCAGGCGCCCTCGCCCGCCACGAGAGCCTGAACCACGGCCGCCGCGTGCCGTTGATCGGGCGATACGCGCTCCGGCTTTCCATGCAACGATACGCGCGCCGGTCCAGTCCTGCTGAATGAGCGCCCCCACTCCGCCCGACTTCAAGCCCGGAGCGCGCTTTCTATGTCGGTCGTGGATAGATCGGGTCCTAAGAACAGTTGAAGGCAAGCTCGCCGGGCGAGAACCCCAAACTCAATCCCGGCGAGCCTACAACCTGATTTGGAACGCAATCAGGACCGGGGTCAGCCGGCAAGCTGGTGCAGCAAGATGGATGCCAGTTCTTTTTCCCGAAATGGGACAGTTTCCTAACTATTGGTTTGTTGTTTCCATAGCCACGCTTGATTTTGACTAACGCCCCGCCTTGTACCATCAATAAGAATGACGGGACCCAAATCGGGGGAGTATAATGGGTAATTCTTATCCTGGTGAAGAGGCGACGGCCGAACAAATACTAAGGCTTGCAAGTGAATTCAGAAATGCGGCGGTCAGTCTTCAGGCACATCATCGCAAGCGAAATCCACTTTCCCTCGTGCCGTGCCGTTTCGCTGCGCTTCATGCGATTGAACTCTATCTCAATGCACGACTCCTGCTATCAGGATCGGACCCGAAAGCGGTTCGCAGCCTGCAGCATGATTTCGCTGCTCGCACCGAAAAAGCCCTTGTTTCTGGGCTCGTCCTGCGGAAGCGCACGACACATCACCTGTCCCAACTGACCGGAAACAGAGAATATTTGGTAGCGCGATACGGCCCCGAAATGACCACCACCCTGTCGCAAATCAACAGGCTGATGGCGACATTGCACGAGGTTGCCACGAAGGTAGAAGGGCTGCACCATTCCGGAGCACCTGCAGCCTAAATCTCGAACGCGCCCTGCCCCTCATCCATCGCGCTGACCGTTTCGGCGGCGAGCGCCCGCGTGATCGGCATCTTGCGCTCGAGCGCGGTGCGGTCCAGCCGCTCGACCACACGCATGGCTGTCGCCAGCGAGCGCTCGATGCGCCGCACCAGATATTGCACGACATGCGGTTCGACCTCGACCTGGCGGTCGGCGAACAGCTTGGTGATGACGCCGGCGAGCAGGAGGTCGTCGGGCTCATGGATCTCGACCGTCGCCGCCGCCTTCAGCCGCGAGGCCAGATCCGGCAGCGCCACGCCCCAGGCCGAGGGAAAACGCCGTGCGGTCAACAGCAGCGTCGAGCCGGCGCCGCGCACCGCATTGATCAGATGGAACAGGCCTTGTTCGTCGACCGCGCCGGCATCGACATCGTCGATCAGCGCCGGCCGGGCGCCCAGACTGGCGATGCTGTCGCCGATGCGCCGGGCGTCGACCGCGACCGCGTTGGCGCGCGTACGCCAGATGGCGGCCAGATGCGTTTTGCCGGAGCCGGCTGGACCTGCCAGCACCACCACAGGCGAGGGCCAGTCCGGCCAGCGGTCGACCAGTGCCGCCGCCTGGTTGTTGGTGCCGGAGACGACGAGTTCGTCGCGCGAATGGCCTGTGCCGTGGCCGAGATCGAGCGGCAGCTGGCGCGGCGGATCGGTTCGCGGGGCGGTCACTTCGAGCGACGTGGCTGGGTGCGGTGGCCGTCGCCACGATCTGCCGGCAGCGGCGGCGCGGCCTCTGTCGCGTGGCCCTTGTAAAGCGGCGATTCGAGATAGCGGGCGATGGCGAAGCGCACCAGAACGGCGACGGCGGCGGAAGCCGGCACGGCAATCAGCAGACCGACAAAACCGAACAGCGCGCCGAAGGCAAACAGGGCAAACATCAGCCACACCGGATGCAGGCCGACGCTTTTGCCGACCAGCCTGGGCTGCAGGATGTTGCCTTCGATGAACTGGCCGATGAAGAAGACCACGGCGACGGCGACGATCATCGTCCAGTCCGGCCAGAACTGCACGAAAGCGACGCCGACCGCCAGCACCAGCCCGGTCAGCGAGCCGACGTAGGGGATGAACGAGATCAGCCCGGCGAACAGGCCGATCAGGATGGCGAAATTCAGCCCCGTCAGCGTCAGACCGGTGGCATACATGGCGCCGAGCACCAGGCAGAGCGTGCCCTGGCCGCGCACGAAACCGGCGGTCGCGGTGTTGATGTCGCGCGCAATGGCGCGCACGGTCGCGACGTTGTCGCGCGGCACCCAGCTGTCGATGACCGCCACCATGCGGTCCCAGTCGAGCAGCATGTAGAAGGCAACCACCGGCGTCACCACGAACAGGCTGATCACCGAGACCAGCGCCACGCCCGAACTCCAGATCGAGGTGAAGACCGTGGTGAGCAGGCCGAAACCCGAGGTCAGCAGCGAATTCAGGCCATCGCGCAAGCCATTGGCGTTGACGCCGAATTTCTGCTCCAGCCATTTCGGATCAAAGGAGGTGATCAGGCTCTGCAGTCGGGTCAGGTATTCCGGCAGTTTGCCGGCGAAATCGGCCATCTGCGTCGCCAAGACCGGAATGAGGATGACAAAGGCCAGCACCAGGACGATGAGGAAGGTGATCAGGATGACCACCGTCGCCATGAAACGCGACAGGCCAAGCCGCTGCAGCCGGTCGGCGACCGGATCGAGGAAGTAGGCAAGCACCATGCCGGCGACGAAGGGCAGCAGGATGGCGCTGAATACATAGAGGAACAACGCAAGTCCGGCGACGCCGGCCACCCAGAAGGAGATCTGCCGGCGGAACGCGGAGGCCGCGACAAGATCGGCAGCCGCGGCCTCGATCACCGCCGCTTCTTTCTCAGATGTCCGGATTGGAGCCTTCGCCATAGCCGCTCATATGCCTCAGCCAAGCCACGAGATAGGCTGCGGCCGAAGCCACGGTCAAGACCCCGGACAGCAATATGAGGGCTGGCCGCAGAGGGTCGAGGTGAAAGGCAAAGGCGAGCTCGCCCAGCACGACCGCCGCCAGCACGATCTGGATCGCGGTATTGGCCTTCGACACCAGGAACGGCTTTATCTCGACCGGATGCGCCATCACCGTGGACAACAGGACCGCGCAGACGATCAGCGCATCGCGCGACACCATGGTGACGACCAGCCACAGCGGCAATTGCCCGACAAAGCCCATGACGACGAACACCGAAACCAGAAGCAGCTTGTCGGCCATCGGATCCAGATAGGCGCCGAGTTCGGACTGCTGGTTGAAACGGCGGGCGATGAAGCCGTCGACGCCATCCGAGACGCCGGCGATGACGAGGCCGGCAAAGGCCCAGTCCCAGCGGGCCTGCAGCATGGCCAGCACCACGGCAGGCACCAGGAGAAGGCGCAGGATGGTGATCAGATTGGGGATGCAACTCATTGTCCCGCCATGCGCTGTTTGGAGATAGATGCAGCAGATGGAGAGCCGCCACAAGGGACGGTTCGTTCCAGGCGCGAGCCACAATCCTATGCCATTCTATCCACGCTTTTGTCAGGTCAAATGGCGCTCGGCTCCGTCGTTATCCTTGCGGACCGAAACCGTTCATGCGAAGAGCCCGCAAACGAGCAGGAAAATTGCGATGAGCAAGCGCGACACAAGCCAGCCCAAAACGGGCCAGGCCAAAACGAGCAAGCGCAGAAACGGGCTCACCTATGCCGAGGCCGGCGTCGATATCGATGCCGGCAATCTCATGGTCGAGAAGATCAAGCCGCTGGTGCGTGCCACGCGCCGGCCGGGTGCGGATGGCGAGATCGGCGGGTTCGGCGGGTTGTTCGACCTCAAGGCGGCGGGCTTTACCGATCCTGTGCTGGTCGCCGCCAATGATGGTGTCGGCACCAAGCTCAAGATCGCCATCGACGCCGGCAAGCACGACACGATCGGCATCGATCTCGTCGCCATGTGCGTCAACGACATCGTCGTGCAGGGCGCCGAACCGCTGTTCTTCCTCGACTATTTCGCCACCGGCAAGCTCGACCCCGACCAAGGTGCGGCTATCGTCGGCGGCATTGCCGAAGGCTGCCGGCAGGCCGGCTGCGCGCTGATCGGCGGCGAGACGGCGGAAATGCCCGGCATGTATCACGGCAGGGACTATGATCTCGCCGGCTTTGCCGTGGGCGCGGCCGAACGCGGCCAGCTTTTGCCCACCGACGACATCGTCGAAGGCGACGTGCTTTTGGGCCTCGCTTCCTCGGGCCTGCATTCGAACGGTTTTTCGCTGGTGCGCCGCATCGTCGCCGCCAGCGGCCTGGCGTGGGACGATCCGGCGCCGTTCAACGACGAGGCGACGCTGGCCGAGGCGTTGCTCGAACCGACCCGCATCTATGTCAAGTCGATCCTCAAGGCGATCCGCAACACGCATGGCATCAAGGCGCTGGCGCACATCACCGGCGGCGGTTTCCCGGAAAACATTCCGCGCGTGCTGCCCAAGGATTTTTCGGCCGAGCTCGACCTGGAAGCCATAGACGTGCCGGCGGTGTTCTCGTGGCTGGCCAAGACCGGCGGCGTGGCGCCGGAAGAGATGATGCGCACCTTCAATTGCGGCGTCGGCATGATCCTGGCGGTCGCCTCCGGCCAGGCGGCGCAAGTCGCCGCCGTGCTGCAGGAAGCCGGCGAGACGGTGACGCCGATAGGCCGCATCGTGCCGCGCCGCGATGCCGGCGTCATCTATCGGGGCTCGATCGGCCTATGAGCACGCAGAGAAAACGCACTGTCGTCCTGATCTCGGGGCGCGGCTCCAACATGACCGCGCTGATCGCGGCGGCCAGCGACCCGGCCTTCCCAGCCGAGATCGTCGGCGTGATTTCAGACAAGGCCGACGCCGCGGGCCTCGGCATCGCCAAGGCGCGCGGCATCGCCACGCAGGTCATTGCCCGCGCCAACCATGGCAGCAAGCAGGCGCATGACGCGGCGATCGACGCGGCACTCACCGCCTTCAATGCCGAGATCGTGGCCCTGGCCGGCTACATGCGCATCCTCTCCTCCGGCTTCGTCCAGAAATGGCAGGGCCGGATGATCAACATCCACCCTGCCCTGCTGCCGGCATTCAAGGGCCTCGACACCCATGCGCGCGCGCTGGCCGCCGGCCTGCGCATCCATGGCTGCACGGTGCATTTCGTCACGTCGGAGATGGACGACGGGCCGATCATCGCCCAGGCGGCCGTGCCGGTGATGGTCGGCGACAATGCCGATACGCTGGCTGCCCGGGTGCTGAAGGCCGAGCACCGGCTTTATCCGCTGGCGCTGGGCCTGGTCGCCGAAGGCAAGGCGCGCATGGAGGCCGGGCGCACGGTGCTCGCCCACTTTGCCGACGATGCCGACAACGCCACCTCGGTGGTGATGGCGCCCGATCCGCTGCGCGAAGAAGCCGATCTGGAGCATCTGGCGCGGATTACGCCCTGAGCCGAGGCCAATGGACGTTTTCGACACTGCGATCCAGACGAAAGGCGACCTGGCAGGCGTTTTCGAATATGACGAGGCAGCGGACCCTCAAAACGCCACAGCATATTTTTACCTTTGTGAGATGCAGAGCAAAACCGTCGGGCCAATCGTCGGAATAATACACATTCGATCCGGAGCCTGGTCGATGGCCGAAACCGACGTCATCGTTAAGTGGGACAACGGTGAACGGCGTGTCGGCCTATTCATCCATGGCCAGTTGTTGGCGGCCTTCGATGTCGAAGCCGGCACGAGGCACGGCGGTGGATATGGCAAGGACTTTCATGCCGACATTCCCTGGTCGGACGCAAATTGATGAAACAGCTTCTTCTCCTGCGCCACGCCAAATCGAGCTGGGACGACCCTGATCTCGACGATTTCGACCGGCCGCTGGCCGCACGCGGATTGAAGGCGGCCAAATTGGTGGGGCGGGAGCTTGCGGCGCGCGACTGGCTGCCGGATCTGGCGCTGGTGTCGTCGGCTCTGCGCACCCGCGACACATGGCGGCTGGTCGCCGCGGAACTGCCGGCACATCCCCGGGTCGTGTTTGCCGAAGCGCTCTACGAGGCTTCGGCGGCGGATATTCTGAGCCAGATTCGCGAAGTCAACCCATCAAGCCGCTGCCTGGTGGTGGTTGGCCACAATCCGGGCCTGGAGGATCTGGCGAAACAGCTTGCCGGATCCGGCTCGGAGACCAAAGCCCACAAGAGGCTCGAGGAAAAGTTCCCCACGGCAGCCATCGCGCGCTTTGTCTTCGACAGCGACTGGTCTGGCCTTTCGACGGCACGACTGACGCATTGCCTGCGCCCGAAGGATCTGAGCTAGCAGTCCTGCCGGGCATGCGGCGGGCAAGCCCGCCGCGCCCGAGACCTCAGTTGCCCCAGATACCCTGGCCGGGTTCCGGCCAGTCGGTGGTGGTCTTCATCCTGGTATCGGCTGCCTTGCGCCCGGCCATATCCGTGTCCTTTACCGCGCCGGTGGCGGCATGATCCACGCCGGCGATCGGGGCAACCGGCTGGTTGGCATTGTCGGAGCCATAATGGTCACTGCCGGCAAGGGCGCCGCCGGTCGCAACGAAAATGGCGGTTATAGCGATAGCGATCTTGTTCATTTCAATCTCCTGTCTCATCCGTTGGGCGGCGTCTTGGGAGGACGGCTCCGCAGGAATAAGACCCCAGGCCGTCTGGTTTTGTTCCCGGAGGCGGAGCTTTTCAGCCGACTGCGAAGACCTCCTGCTTGAAACCGATGCCTGCCCTGTTGCGCAAAAAACAAGAGCGGCGGGTCAAACCCACCGCTCTTTGTTATCGAAGCCTGCTTGAGCGTTGGCTTAGTTGCCCCAGATCCCCTGGCCGGATTCCGGCTGGACTGAATCGGGCGTCAGCTTGAAGCCGTGATGCTCGACCGGCTTGCGGATCGAAGCCGTGTGGCTTTGATCGATGTTGCCAGCAGGCGCTGTGATGGCCGGCTGGTTGACGTTGTCCGAACCATAATGGTCGCTGCCGGCAAAAGCAGTGCCCGTGGCGACGAGGATGGCAGCAGCGGTAAGTGCGATCTTGGTCATTTTCTGACTCCAGTATTCCTAAGTTCTGTCCGTCTAGTGGCGTGCCCTTGCGAGGAATTTCGCGTCGCTCGGACAGGCTGGAAGTGGGTTTTTCGTTCGCCGACTTCCAATCACGAAGATGTTCCATCACGCGCCGAATCCAGACCTTGAATTTTGGCCAAGGGATCAAGCGTCAAAGATTTTATTGATGAATATCACATGGTTATTGGAAGTCAGCATTGCACGTTGTGGCGATTCATCGAGCCAGCGTCGACCGTCCGTTCACGGTTCGTCAACATAACTTGAACCGATCGGTTCGATTGCAATCGGCACACCCGCATGCACAAAAACAAGAGCGGCGGGCCAGGCCCACCGTTCTTTGTCGTTTTCCGGGGATTGGAGGAATTAACGGCCCCAGATGCCCTGGCCCGACTGAGCCGGCACGTTGGCATTGGCGTCGCCCTGTGTCTTCAAAGACTTCACAATCGAACCGGTATAGGTGGTGTCGACGTTCGAGGACGACTGGCTGGCAACCGGTTGGTCGACTGCGACGGCGGATTGATTGGCGTGGTCCCGGTCGAAGTTGTCGCTGCCAGCGAAAGCGGCGCCCGTGGCGACGAGGATGGCGGCGGCGGTAAGAGCGATCTTGGTCATTTTCTTTACTCCAGTATTTATCTGTCCTGTCCGTCTAGTGGCGTGCCCTTGGGAGGAATTTCGCGTCGCTCGGACCACCCCGAAGTAGGGAATGCCTTTTGGGATTGCCAGTCGCGTCGGCTTTGCAGAATTTCCTTATATTATAGACAATGCATATTGCAGCGCAGCAATCTTAGTGAAATTTATGCAATGATTTCAGTTTATTAAGCTCAACCCCTCCGGCAAAATCGGGACGCTTTTGGAGGCGATTGTTCACCGTTTGCGATACAATCTGTCAATCAGAACCGAACCGTTCGGTTCGATTTGAGGGCAAAAATAGGCTGATCGAAACCTGCAAGGGCCCGCCGTCACCCTCGCCAAGACCGCATTTGTCTTGCGTTGAGATCGATACTGTCGCTCATTCAGGAGAGATCAACGGCGCGGCCCATCAGCCAAGGCGATCCGCTGGAAGGCCGCAAATGGATCCGGACTGTCATAGATATGCGACTGCTGCTTGTTGAGGACAACCGCGAACTGGCCGACTGGCTGGGCAAGACCCTGCGCCAGGCGAATTATGTGGTCGATATCGTCCATGAGGGCGAGGATGTCGAGCACGCGCTGGCGGCCGGCGACCATGCGCTCGTCATCCTAGACCTGGCGCTGCCGCGCATGGGCGGCCTTGAGGTGCTGCGCATGCTGCGGGCGCGCGGCAACCGGGTGCCGGTAATCGTGCTGACCGCCAATGCCAGCCTCGACGGCAGGGTCAAGGGCCTCAACGAAGGCGCCGACGACTATCTGGCCAAGCCATTCCAGATCGAGGAGCTCGAGGCCCGTATTCGGGCGCAGCTGCGCCGCGCCAACGACCGCACCGCGCCTGTCGTCGCCTGCGGCGATCTCGTCTTCGACACCAACACAAGGCTGTTTTCGCTGGCCGGTGAACCACTGGCGCTCACACCTCGCGAACATGCGGTGCTGGAGCAATTGATGGTGAAGGCCGGGCGCACGGTGAGCAAGGCAGCACTTTCGGCGGCGATCTATGATTTCGAGACCGATGCCGACCCCAGCGCCATCGAGATCTATGTGCATCGCGTGCGCAAGAAGCTCGAAGGGTCGCGGGTCCAGATCGCCACCTTGCGTGGCCTCGGCTATCTTCTGCGGCATGAAGATCAATAGCCTCCGCCTGCAGTTGTTGGCATGGGTGGTGCTGCCACTGGCCGGACTCGCCACCATCAATCTGTGGACCAGCCATGGCAGCGCGCTGGCCACAGCCAACCTGGTCACCGACCGAATGCTGCTCGGCTCGGCGCGGACCATCGCCGAGCAGGTCGCCATGACCGATGGCGTGCTCGATGCCACGATACCGCCGGCGGCGATCGAGATGTTCGATACGGGCGACCGCGACAGCGTCTACTACCATGTCAAGACTGCCAGAGGCCGGCTGCTGACCGGCTACCCCAATCTGCCGGAGGCATTGACGCCGTCCAGCACCGAGGCAACCTATCGCGACCACCGGCTGCGGCTGCTTACCTTCAGCCAGGGTGTGGTCGGCGCCGGCGAGGATTCGCCGATATCGGTTACCGTCGGCGTCACCCTTGCGGGGCATGACGCGATGGTGCGGCGACTCTGGTTTGGTGCCTTTGCCCAGCAGTTGGCGCTGGTGGCGATCGCCGGCCTCTTCGTGCTCCTTGGCCTGCATCGGGGCCTGGCACCGCTCATCAGGCTGCGCGACGCGGTGCGTTCGCCGAACCGCAGCGACCTCGACCCGGTCGAAGTGCCGGGCGCCCAAAGCGAAATCCGCCCGCTGATCGAAGCGCTCAACGCCTATATGGCACGCGTGCGGGCCCAGATGGCATCGCAACGCCGCTTCGTCGCCAATGCAGCGCATCAGTTGCGCACGCCGCTGGCGCTGCTGTCGACGCAGGCGAGCTACGCGCTGCGAGAAACCGTCCCCGATGCCCGCCACGAGGCGCTGGTGGCCCTGCAGGCAAGCTCCGGCCGTCTGGCACGGCTTGCCGAACAACTGTTGACCTTGTCGAGAGCCGAGCCGGGCAGCCGACGGCCGCGCGCCGACCGTGTCGACCTGACCGAAGCGGCTCGCCAGGTTCTGGAAACCCATGCGCCGATCGCCGTCAGCCGCAACGTCGATCTCGGCCTCGAGGAGGCCGGCCCCGCGCCGGTCATCGGCGACGGCACCATGCTGCGCGAAATGATCGTCAACCTCGTCGACAATGCGCTGCGCTACTCCTCGTCAGGTGGCAGCGTCACAGTGAGGCTGGCGGCTGTCGATGGCGAAGCCGTGCTGACGGTCACCGACGACGGGCCTGGCATTCCAGTGGAAGAGCGGGATCATGTGTTCGAGCGCTTCTACCGCATCGCCGGCTCGACCGAGGAAGGCAGCGGGCTGGGGCTCGCCATCGTGCGCGAGGTCGTCGAAAACGCCGGCGGCCGCGTCACCCTGCGGGATGGCGCGGCCGGCGGGCTGGTGGTTGACGTGAGGTTGCCGCTGGCAAGCAGCTAGCCCATGTCGCCGCTCACTGCGTCTCATGCAGCGGCTGGGGGCGCCATTTCGCCAGGCGATCCTCGACCATGGTCATCAGATACTCGGCGCCGAGCGCCACCACCATGACGATGACGATGGCGGCATACATGCCGGCGGCGTCGAAGGATCCCTTGGCGATATTGATCAGCAGGCCGATGCCATAGCGCGAGCCGACGAATTCGCCGACGATCGCACCGATAATGGCAAAGCCGAAGCTGACATGCAGGCTGGCGAAGATCCAGCTCATCGCCGAAGGGACGATCACCGAGCGCGTCAACTGCCAGTTGGAAGCCCCGAGGATACGGGCATTGGCAATCATCGCCCTGTCGGCCTCCCGCACGCCCTGGAATGCGTTGTGGAAGACAACAAAGAAAACCATGACGAAGGCAAGCGCCACTTTCGAAGCGAGGCCGAGGCCGAGGATCATGATGAAGATCGGTGCCAGAACCACGCGGGGGATGGAATTGATCACCTTGATGTAGATGGAGAAAATGTCTGCGGCCATCCGGTTGCGACCGAGCGCGACGCCGATGATGATGCCAGCTACCGAACCGGTCACGAAGCCAATGACCGACTCCTCCATGGTAACATAGAGATGATACCACAGCGGCCCCTCGGACGTTCCTTCCGTCGTCCATTCATAGAGCCGCTGCGCGATCGCGCTCGGCATCGCGTAGAAGAACGGATCGATCCACGCCAGGCGCGCGGCAATCTCCCACAGGCCGAGAAAGGCGACCAGGATGGCGACCCGCCAGAATATGACGGTGCGGCGGCGGCGCTGCGATGCTTTTGCCGCGGCCGCTTCGATTTCCGCGTCGGAAGTGCCAGGCTTGAAAGCGCCTGCTCTGATGTCGATTGCGGCATCGGTCATGGCTTTCCTCCTCAGGCTGCCGCGCGTGCATAGCTGGTCTCGACCTCTTCCTTGAGGTCGGCCCAGATGGTGCGCGAGTAATCGATGAAGCTTTGTTCGTAACGGATGTCGGCGACGACGCGCGGGCGCGGCAGGTCGATCGTGTAGACCGACTTCACGGTGGCCGGCCCGGCGGTCAGGACATAGACCTTGTCGGCCAAGGCAATCGCCTCTTCCAGGTCATGGGTCACGAAGACCACGGAAGCCCTTGCTTCGGACCAAAGGCGCAGCAGTTCCTCATGCATCAGCACGCGAGTCTGCACGTCAAGCGCTGAAAACGGCTCGTCCATGAGCAGGATCTCCGGACCGTTTATGAAAGTCTGCGCCAACGCCACACGCTTGCGCATACCGCCTGAAAGCTGGTGCGGATAATGCTGCTCAAAACGCGACAGCCCGACGCGCGCCAGCCAGTCGCGCGCCGCGGCCGTGGCTTCGGACTTGGCCTTGCCGCGAAAGAGCGGACCAGCCATCACGTTGTCGATCACGGTTCGCCACGGAAACAGGGCATCGCTTTGGAAAACAAAGCCGATGCGCGAGTCTATTCCCTTGACCGGTGCGCCCATGACACGAACCTCGCCGGCACTTGGGCTTGCCAGCCCTGTGACGAGATTGAGCGTGGTGGATTTTCCGCAGCCGGTCGGGCCGACAACGGCGACGAATTCGCCGCGCTGTACGGTCATGGTGAAGTCACGCAGTGCCGTCAGCGATTTGCCGGTGGGTGAAAGGAAACGCCGACTGACGTTGATCAGCTCGATAGCCGGTGCATTTTTTTCAATAGCCATGGTGGAACTCCTGGATACGAGCAGACGCCCGCCGTCGGCCCCAAGGTCGCCGGAGGTGAAAAACCGAGGGTACCGGCGCGATGTCGTTCATCGCGCCGGTACTGTCTGCTACTTGGCGTTCTTGACGAATTCCGAGGTGTAGGTCTTGGCAAGGTCGATCTGCTTGCCCTGCAGTTCCTTCTTGAAGGCTGAAAGAACCGTCAGCACTGTCTCAGGTCCACCCTCGGGCATGATCCCGTCGGGGGTGAACATCGCCTTGCCGGCATCGAGGGCCTTCACATAGCCTTCCTTGTCGCCGACATAATAGTCCTTCGGCATCTTGTCGGCGATCTCGGCGCCGCTATGCGAATTGATGAACTTCTGCGTCTTGACGAAAGCGTTGGCCAGCTTCTGCACGATGTCCTTGTGCGCTTCGACCCAATCTGTCTGCATATAGAGGGAGGCGGCCGGGTAGGTGCCGCCGAGAGCAGCCTTGGTACCTTCTATCGTGCGCATGTCGATGAGAACGGACGCTTCGCCGGTCTTCAGCAGCCGCGTGATCGTCGGCTCGGTCGTCATGCCCGCCTGGATCTTGTCCTGCTGCATGGCGGCAATGAAGGTGTTGCCGGCGCCCACCGGAACCGAGGTGAATTCGCCGAGCTTCAAACCGCTCTTGACGGCAAGATATTCCGTAAGAAAATTCGTCGATGAGCCTAGACCGGTCACGCCCAGGCTCTTGCCCTTGAAGTCGGCGGGCGACTTGATCTCGGGATGCTTGGTCGAAACGAGCTCGACCTCGCCCGGCGCCTGGCTGAACTGGACGATGGATTCGACAAATTTGCCCTTGGCCTGCAGATCGATGCAGTGATCATAAAAGCCGACAACTCCTTGCACGGCACCGGCAAGCATCTCGTTTTCGGCGTCGACCCCGGCCGGCTCATTCAGCAACTCGACGTCGAGACCCTCATCCTTGAAGTAACCGAGTGCTTCGGTCAGTTTGGCTGGCAGGTAAATCTGCTTCTCGTAGCCGCCGACCATGATGGAAACTTTGTCGGCGGCGTGTACGGACGGCGCTGACAAGGCCATGGTGGCGACGAGTGCGGTTGTGGCGGCTGAATCGAGCAGAATTCGCGCGAGCGACATGGCCTCTTCCCTTTGTTCGTTTCCCGCGCCCCTCTCTCTCCCATCGCTTTTGCGCGACAATATGGGGGCGCCGGACAAGAATTATGGCATCAACCTTTCATCCAGCTTTCAGGGTAAAGCCGAAAATGACGGCAGGCTTACGGATCGGCAAGCCGCGGCCGGAGGGCAGTCGCGGCGGCGTGAAAATGCACGCCGTGCCAAGTTCAGCGGTCAAATCCCAGCACGTCGCGCATATCGTATTCGCCGGGCTTGCGTCCCGGCACCCAAAGTGCCGCGGCGATGGCGCCACGGGCGAACATGATGCGGTCGCCGGCAGCGTGCGACACGGTAACGAGCTCGCCTTCGGCACAGAAGCTGACGCTGTGTTCGCCAACGATGCCGCCGCCGCGAACCACCGCAAAACCGATCTCGCCGGCCGGCCGCGCGCCGGTGACGCCGTCGCGGACGCGCCTTGCGACCGCGTCCAGTTCGACGCCGCGTCCACCGGCGACGGCCTGTCCCAGCATCAGCGCGGTGCCCGACGGCGCATCGATCTTGTGGCGATGATGCGCCTCGAAGATCTCGGCGTCCCAATCTTCGGGGGCGAGCGCTCTCGCCGCCCGCTCGACCAACCCGACCAGCATGTTCAGTCCAAGCGAAAAACTGCCGGAGCGGACGATGGGAACCGTTTTCGCGGCATCGGCTATATCAGCCAGTTCGGCGGCATCGAAACCGGTCGAGCCGATCACCAAAGCGGGGCCGCCCCGGTTTGCGCAAACCCTCGCCAGACCGGCGGAGGCCGCCGGCGTGGTGAAATCGATCACCACATCGGCCATGGCAAGCGCCTCGTCGCGGCTCACCAGCCCGTCGCCGAAACTGCCCGGGCGATGGAAGCGGGCGGCAAGCGCCAGCCGCTGATCAGCCAGAACGGCCTCCGCCATCTGCCGCCCCATGCGGCCCAGCGCCCCGGCGATGGCGATCCTGATCGGCGGCTGCACCAGCTATTTCCACATGCCACGCATGCGCGCGCCGATATCGACGCGCACGTCCGGCCGGGGCGCCCTGCCCTGTGCCGCCTGTGCGCCCGGCCACGACATCTGCTGGAACGCGGCGAGAATCGAGGCCGGGATAAAACGCGTGCGCGAGGCATAGAGATGGCGATCGCCGCGCGCGGCCTGGCCATGGGGAAAGAAGCGCTGCGGCATGACGAGGTTGAGGCTGTCCTTGGCCCGCGTCATCGCCACATAGAGCAGCCGGCGCTCCTCCTCGATATCCTCCTTGGTGCCGACGCCGAGATCGGCCGGGATGCAGCCATCGACGGTGTTGAGCACGAAGACGTTCTTCCACTCCTGGCCCTTGGCCGAGTGGATGGTCGAAAGGATCAGATAGTCCTCGTCGCGATGCGGGGGGCCAGCCTGGTCGCTGGTCGCATCCGGCGGATCGAGCGTGAGTTCGGTCAGGAAGCGCTCGCGCGAGGCGTAGCCCGAGCCAATCTGCTCGAGCTGCAACAGGTCGGCGCGGCGTGTGATGGCATCCTCATGGATGCGTTCCAGATGTGGCTCGTACCAGAGCCTGACCTGTTCGAGATCGGCTGGCCATTTGGCGCCGGCCCGCAGGCCGGAATAGAGCGAGACGAAACCGGGCCAGTCGCCCGCCGCGCGCTGCGGCGGCCGCCATCCGGCCAAGCCCATCGCTTCATCCAGCGCTGTCGTCATCGTCTCGACGATATGCGCGGCAGCCGAAGGGCCAATGCCCGGCATCAGTTGCAGAACGCGAAAGCCGGCGACGCGGTCACGCGGGTTTTCGGCAAAGCGCAGCACCGCCAGCACATCCTTGACATGGGCGGCATCAAGGAATTTCAGGCCGCCGAACTTGACGAAGGGAATGTTGCGCCGCGTCAGCTCGATCTCCAGTGGCCCGCTGTGGTGCGAGGCGCGAAACAGCACCGCCTGCGATTTCAGTGCCGTACCGGCCTCGCGCTCGGCGAGGATGGCATCGCAGACGAAGTTGGCCTGCTCGACCTCGTCGCGGACGCTCACCAGCCTTGGCTTGTCGGTGGATTTTCGCTCCGACCAAAGGTTCTTGGTGAAGCGCTCGGAGGCCTCGCCGATCACCGCATTGGCGGCGGCCAGAATGGTTTCCGTCGAGCGGTAATTGCGCTCCAGCATCACCACATCGGCGGCCTGCGCGAACTGTTTTGGAAAATCGAGGATGTTGCGCACCTCGGCGGCGCGGAATGAATAGATCGACTGCGCATCGTCGCCGACCACCGTCAGTCCGGCGCCGTCGGGTTTCAGTGCCATCAGGATCGAAGCCTGCAGGCGGTTTGTGTCTTGGTATTCGTCGACCAGAACATGGTCGAAACGCCCGCCCAGATGCGCCGCTATTTCCGGCTCGGCCGCCATCTGCGCCCAGTAGAGCAGCAGATCGTCATAGTCGAGAACGTTCTGCGCCTGCTTGGCCTCGACATAGCCGGCGAACAGTTGCTTGAGCTGCTCGGCCCAGCCGGCGCACCAGGGGAAGGCGGCCCCCAGCACTTCGCCGAGCGGAGCCTGCGCGTTGACGGCGCGCGAATAGATGGCAAGGCAGGTGCCCTTGGTCGGAAAGCGCGCTTCCGTTTTCGAGAAGCCGAGTTCGTGGCGCACCAGATTCATCAGGTCGGCGGAATCCTCGCGATCATGGATAGTGAAGGCCGGGTCGAGGCCGATCTCCAGCGCATAGTCGCGCAGCAACCGGGCAGCGATGCCGTGAAAGGTACCGGCCCAGGTCAGTGCGTCCGTGGTCACCGCGGCGTCGCGGCCAAGCACCTCGCCGGCGATACGTTCGACACGTTTCGCCATTTCGGATGCGGCGCGCCGCGAAAAGGTCATCAGCAAGATACGGCGCGGGTCGGCACCCCTGACGATGAGATGGGCGACGCGATGCGCCAGCGTGTTGGTCTTGCCCGAGCCGGCGCCGGCGATGACCAGCAAGGGCCCGGCGATCTTGCCGTCGCCATGCTCGACGGCCTGGCGCTGGGCACCGTTCAGCCGCGCGAGATAGGCGGGCTGAGCAGTCGATTCCACGAAGGTCGAATCATGGGCGGCGAGGTTCATCGCCCATCAAGCATCGTTTCCGCTTTGTTCGCAACATAGAAGCTTCACGACGGCCCTTGGTCTTTGGCGCAACCCCCAAGGGAACGCTTTTCCAGGGAAAGCCGCTTCACACTTTTCCTGGGAATTGCTCTACCGCCGGGGGTCGACACCCATGGCCGCCGATTGGCGGCGCAGAGCGTCGCGGTCACTTCTCGGCGCGGGCAGCAACAGGGGATCGACGTCGCCGGGCACGTCATCGATCATCTTGCGCGCGAGGCGGTAAGCGAGAAAGGCAAAAGTACCTGCCAGAAGCAAACGGATCATGCCGCGGTCTCCTCTGATGAGGGTCAACCGGAAACATGACGGTTTGTTCCATCGCGCGAAGTTCGCAACCAAACCGATGGCGGGTCGTTCAGAGGAGGGAGGCGATAGTGATGAAGAAGCTAGGATTAGCCCTTGCGCTGGTCGTTTTGGCTGTTTCAGCCTGCGACAACAAATTGCCACCGACCAAGGCTCCTGGTGCCGAACAAAGCTCCTACGGCAGCAATCCCGTCATGAACACGGAGAGTGTTGGGCAACTGAGATGATCCCGGGCGCTGAGGAAGCGTCGAAACCTCAGTGCATTGCAGCGATGCATTCTTCAAGCCGCTCGAGGCGGAACTTGGCATTGCGCAATTCGTGCCCGGCGTCCTGTTGCAACTGACGGCCTCGGGCCGGGAATGCCACTGTAAGGTTTCTTTCGAGTTCGGCGATGCGCGCACGCACCTGCCGCGCCTCGTCCTGACGCAACGCCTTTATCCAGCTCCGCCCGCGCATCCGCCTTCCCGCGACAGCCCAAAGACCGGCGTCTTCCATGCCAGAAAGACGCTAACTTCCCGCGAGTGCTAATATTCTAAATTTAATGAATGCTAATTTAGAAGGCGATCGGAGCGGGAAGAAGGCCGGCGCCGCTTGGGAGGAGAAGGCGCCGGCCAAGCGGATAAATCAGGTCCGCCGCACCATGCAGGCTAGCTGAGTCTTGCCTCTGCGTCATGTGGGATCGCGGATTTCGGCCTTTTCTAGGCGTTTTCCACCGGCAAAGGCGTGCCGAAGGGGTCCGCGGACGGTCAAATTCCGAGCCGTTGCCTTGCGATGGCGGCATAGAAACTGGCGCCGAAGACCAGCCCGTCATCATTGAAGTCATAGCTGGAATTGTGCAGTGGCGCCGAGGCCTCGCCATTGCCGAGGAAGACGAAGCAGCCCGGCACGTGATCGAGGAAGCGGGCAAAATCCTCCGACGCCGTCATCGGCTCGCGGGCAACCGCGACATTGCCGGGATCGAAGATTTTCTTGGCGGCGGCGAAGGCCGCCTCGACCAGTTCGGCATCATTGTGCAAAGGCACGAATTCTCTGGTGTAATTGACCTCGGCGGCAATGTTGTAGGCGGCTGCGGTGCCTTCGGCGATGGTGCGCATCTGGCGTTCGATCTCCGCGCTGACCTCGGGGCGAAAACTGCGCGTATCGCCGAGGATGCGGGCAAGACCAGGCAGCGCATTGCGGGTGCCGTCGGTGATCAGTTCGGTCACCGAAACCACCGCTATGTCGGCCGGGCTCAGGCGGCGCGAAACGATGGTCTGCAGATTGGTGACCAGCGCACAGGCGGCGACCAGCGTTTCGTTGCCCGAATGCGGCCGCGCCGCGTGGCCGCCGAACCCCCTGAGCACGATCTCGAAATTGTCCTCTGCCGACATGACCGGGCCGGCACGGGTCTCGAAATGCCCGACGGGAAGGCCAGGCATGTTGTGCAGGCCAAATATCTCGTCGAAGGGAAAGCGCTGCATCAGGCCGTCGTCGATCATGGCCAGCGCGCCCCTGCCCCACTCCTCGGCCGGCTGGAAGATGAAGCGCACGGTGCCGTCGAAACCGCCCTCGCCCGCCAGCAGCTTTGCCGCGCCAAGCAGCATGGCGGTGTGGCCGTCATGGCCGCAGGCGTGCATGACACCGGTATTCCTGGATCGGTAGGGCGCGCTCGATTGCTCCGATATGCGCAGTGCATCCATGTCGGCCCGCAACGCAATGGCACGGTTGCCGGTGCCGCGCTTCAAAGTGCCGACGACGCCGGTGCCGCCGACACCCTCGGCGACATCGTCCAGGCCGAATTCCCGCAGCTTGGCCGCGACGAAGGCCGCGGTGCGTTTCTCCTCGAAACCGAATTCGGGGTGCGCGTGCAGGTCGCGCCGCCAATTGGTCATCTGTCGCTTCAGCGTTTCTGGATCGAGTTCAGCCATTTTCTTCAGCCCTTGAGCGCGGCGAGTTCAGCGACGACATCAAGCAGGATGTTGGCACCGGCAACAAGCTCGGCATCCTCGGTGTGTTCATGCGGGCTGTGGCTGATGCCTCCGGCGCTCGGCACGAAGATCATCGCCGCCGGCGCCATGCGCGCGATCATCTGGGCGTCGTGGCCGGCGCCCGAGGTCATTCGCCGCGAGGCAAGCCCGCGGCTCCTGGCAGCAGCCTCGATCAATTCGACGACCTGTCCGTCGAAGACAACCGGCTCGAAGCGGGCCAGCCGCTCGACCGACACGGTGATGCCCTCGGCGGCGAGTTGTTTGAGAAAGGCGGCCAGCGACGCCTCCTGTGCTTGCAGGCGCTGCTCGTCGGGATCACGCAGATCGACGGTGAAGACGGCGCGCGATGGGATGACGTTGATGGCATTCGGTTCGAAGCGCATCGTACCGACGGTGGCAACGGTCGGCGCGTTGGAGGCCGCTGCAAGATCATGCAGGAAGGTGACCACGCGTGCCGCGGCATATCCGGCGTCGCAGCGCATCGACATCGGGGTGGTGCCGGCATGGTTGGCGACGCCATCGAGGGTGATGCGCTGCCAGGAGATGCCTTGCAGGGTCTCCACCGCGCCGATCGGAATGCCTTCGCGCTCCAGGATCGGCCCCTGTTCGATGTGCAGTTCGACATAGAGGTGCGGCTTGAGAAAGCCGGGTTCGCGCTCGCCGGCATAGCCGATGCGGGCGAGTTCCTGCCCGAGCGTGCTACCATCGGTGCCGACAGCGGCGAGCGCCGCCTCGACATCGACGCCGCCGGCATGGACCAGCGAGCCCATCATGTCGGGGGAGAAGCGCACGCCCTCTTCATTGGTGAAGGCCGCGACGGCGAGCGGGCGCGCCGGCGAGAGACCCGACGTCTTCAGCGTCTCGATCACCTCCAGCCCGGCAAGCACGCCGTAGCAGCCATCATAGATGCCGGCGTCGATGACGGTATCGATGTGCGAGCCGATGAGCAGCGGCGCCTCGCCTGCATTGCCGGCACTTTGCCAGATGCCGAAAATGTTGCCGATGCGGTCGATAGCGACATCGAGCCCGGCCTGCCGTAGCCAGCCGACGAAGAGGTCGCGGCCCTGTCTATCGGCGTCGGAGGCCGCGAGCCGGATCAGCCTTCCCTCGCCGTCGCGGCCAACGGCGCCGAGTTCGCGGATACGGCCAAGCAGCCGCTGTGCATCGACCGCAATCATGGTGTTGCCTCGGCAATGAGCTTGCCGGCCATCACCTCGGCCGGGCTCAAGCCAACCAGTTCGGCATAGCGATGCGGGTCGGTGGCGCCTTCGGTGTTGATCACCAGCACGCGGGATTTGCCGTCGAGGCCGAGATCGGCCCTGTTTTCGGCCATCGCCCGGACCAGTCCGGCAAGACCGACGCCGCCGCTCTCGCCGGCGACGATCACCGGATCGCTGCCGGATGGCCGGGCCAGCCGCCGCATCATCCCGACGGCGTCGTCCTCGTCCACGGTCATGAAGGCATCGGCGGCGCGCGCCAGCACGCGCCAAGCGACCTGAGAGGCCTCATAGCATTCAAGCATCGCCATGACCGTCGGCTGGTCGTGCGCCACCTTGACCACATGCCCTGCCCGGGCAGCCGCGACAACGCAGGCCGCGCGCGCCGGCTCGACGACGGTGAAGGTCGGCCTGGCGTCGCCGAGCACAATGGCGAGATGGCCGGCCACCGCCGCGGCAATGCCGCCAACGCCGGCCTGGACGAAGACATGGGTTGGCGGTTCGCCGAGTTGGCGCAGCGCTTCGCGCACGATCGCCGTATAGCCCTGCATCACGAGCCCGGGAATCCGCTCATAACCCGGCCACGACGTATCCGACACCACGCTCCAGCCCTTCTCGGCCGCGACCTGCGCCGCCTGCCTGACAGAATCGTCATAATTGCCATCGACGCGAACCATCTCAGCGCCGTAGCGGGCTATGGCAGCAATGCGCCCATCGCTGACGCCGGCATGGACAAAGATCACGGCCCTGGCGCCAGCAAGCTCGGCGCCTTGCGCGACCGAGCGGCCGTGATTGCCGTCGGTGGCGCAGGCAAATGTCATCTTCTCGGCGACCGAGCGAACATCGGCACGATCGAGATCCTCGATATCGACGGGGCGGCCAAGGCGCTTGCCCGCCTCTTCCAGCACCAGGCGGAAGACAGCATAGGCACCGCCCAGCGCCTTGAAGCTGCCCAGGCCGAGACGAAAGCCCTCATCCTTGACATGCAGCGCAGCGAGGCCAAGTTCGCCCGCCAGCGCCGGCAGCGCGTGCAGCGGCGTCATCGCGTGATTGTCACGATGGGCGAGAAAGCGCTCGACCGTGTCGGCGCCCGCGATCCCGAGGGTTTCGGCATCGGTCGCATCAAGCGGCTCACCGTGCAAGGCATTGCGATTGGGCAGGAACACTGGCGCCTCCTTGGCAGTCCGCGACAACATATTGCAGGACAGACGCAAAGAGCGCTGTAATTGGGCCTTCGAAATGCAAGTTTGTTTCACCGGGATGCCGCTATTGCCTCCATCATCGCCGCCCTCGCTCGACAGTTTCGATCTGGCCATCCTTGCCATCCTGCAGCGGGACAACACGACACCGCAGCGGCTGATCGGCGAAGCGGTGAACCTGTCGGCACCGGCCGTGCAGCGCCGCATCAAGCGCATGGAGCAGGCGGGCGTCATTGCAAGCAATGTCGCGATCATCGAACCCGCGGCGGTCGGTCAGCCCATCACCATCTTCGTCGAGGTGGAACTGGAGAGCGAGCGCACCGAGCTTATCGACGCGGCCAAGCGGCAATTCTCGCAAACGCCCGAAGTGCAGCAATGCTACTATGTGACCGGCGAGGCCGACTTCATCCTCGTCATCACCGTGGCCGACATGCGCGCCTATGAGGCGCTGACGCGAAAGCTGTTCTTCGGCAGCAACAATGTCCGGAAATTCCGCACCTTCGTGGCCATGGACCGCGTCAAGGTCGGGCTGACGGTGCCGTTGCCGGATTGAGCCTTGCCGGCGGGCTGGGTCCAGTCCGTGCCGCCATGCTTTTGACATTCTCAGGACGCGAATTGAGCTGGGAGGCGCGCTTGGACGACACCACGACAGTAGCGATCATCGGTGCCGGGCCGGCGGGCCTGGCCGTCGCCGCATGCCTGCGGCAGGCCGGCGTCGACTTCATCATCATCGAAAAAGAGCAGCAGGCCGCGCCTGCCTGGCGGCGCCATTACGAGCGCGTCCACCTGCATACGATCAAGCGCTATTCGTCGCTGCCCTTCGTGTCCTTCCCCAAACACTATCCGCGTTATGTGCCGCGCGCTCTCTTCGTCGACTATCTCGATGCCTACGCGCAACGCTTCAACCTCAAGCCCCGCTTTGGAGAAACCGTGAAGGCGGTCACCCGCGACGGTCGCGGCTGGCGCGTGGACGCGCCATCGGGGCCGTTGCGCGCCAAACATGTGGTGATCGCGTCAGGTTACAATGCCGAGCCCTTGCGGCCCGGATTTGCCGGTATCGACACCTTCACGGGCAAGACATTGCACAGCGCCGACTATCGCAATGCCGCGCCCTTCACCGGCCAGTCGGTGCTCGTCGTCGGCATGGGCAACACCGGCGCGGAGATTGCGCTCGACCTGGCGGAAAACGGCGCACAGCCGACGATTTCCGTGCGCGGCGGCGTTCATATCGTGCCGCGGGAACTGTTCGGCGTGCCCATCCAGATGGTCGGCATGGCGGCGCGCCTGGGGCCGCAACGCTTCAACGATGTTCTTTTCCCGGTCATTCTCGACCTGGTGCTGGGCAGGCTGGAAAAATACGGGCTCAAACGGCCGGGACAGGGACTGCTGGAGCAGATTGCGATTGCATCGCGCATTCCGGTGATCGATGTCGGCACCATCGGCAAGATCCGAGAAGGCGTGATCAAGGTCGCGCCCGATATCGCCGAGATTTCGGAACGCGGCGCCCGTTTCGCCGACGGCAAACACGGCGAATTCGACGCGATCATCTTCGCCACCGGTTACCGGCCGGGCTATGCCAGATTTCTCGAACCCGGAATCCAGCCGGACCGCAGTGGAGTTACCCCCAAAGCTTCGGATCTCGGCCTCTACCTCATCGGTTTCCACAATGCAGTCACCGGATTGCTGCGCGAGATCGGGATCGAAGCCCAGGCGATCGCCGACGACATAAGGCACCGGCTGAACCGGACGAAGGCGGCTGAGATCCTGCCGGTGTGATGGGCTCGCGGACGCCTGGCTCAATCTGGCTTGCGCAGCCAGACCTTGTTGTCGTGGAAGGCAGCGCCGCCATAGGGCGCGGGTGCATCGGCGCCTGTCAGCACGTTGATGCCCTCGCCGCGCTCATGCGCGCTGTTGGGCCAGATGCCTTCGGCGATCACCACGCCGCGCTTGATGCCGTCGAAGAATTTGGCATGCAGCACCAGCTCGCCACGCCGGTTGCCGACCTCGACACGGTCGCCGTCGGCAAGCCCAAGGTCCGCCGCGTCGTCGGGATGCAGGAGCAACGCCGGCCTGCCTTCCTTTTCCTTCGACACCGGCGTTTCGGCAAAGGTCGAGTTGAGGAAATTGCGCGCCGGCGAGGTCGTCAGCCGGAACGGATGCGCCTCGTCGGCCACTTCGATCAATTCGACATGGTCGGGAAACTCGGGCAGGCGCTCCACCGGTCCGAACAGGCCCATGCTCTTCGGCGGCCGGTTGGGAGCCGCCTGGCCGGTCCAGTCGGCGCGGAAGCGGAATTTACCATCCGCATGGCCAAACCCGTTGATAAAATGCGCGGCCTCGAAATCCGGCTGCAGATCGACCCATTTCTTCTCTTTCAAGCTGTCGAAACCGCCCAGCCCACGCTTGCCGAGAATGATGTCGATATGCTGCTGTTCGGTCAGGCCGAAACCCGGGCGGTCTGCGACCCCCAGGCGCGCGGCCAGTTGCTCGATGACGAAATGGTTGGTGCGCGGCCCTTCCGGCGGCTCGATCAGCTTGGGACCGAGCGTGATGTGCTGGTTGCCGCCGCCCTTGTAGACATCGTCATGCTCGAGAAACATCGTCGCCGGCAGGACGACATCGGCTAGTTTGGCGGTGTCGGTCATGAACTGCTCGTGCACGCAAGTGAACAGGTCGTCGCGCAGAAAGCCCTGCCTCACCAGCCGCTGCTCGGGCGCTACATTCACCGGGTTGGTGTTCTGGACCAGCATCGCAGTCACCGGCGGTCCGCCATAGAGCGCGTCAACGGCGCCGGTCAGCACCGGGCCGATGCGCGAATGGTCGAGATGGCGGATCGAGGGATCGCGCATCCTGGTGCCTTCCAGCACCTCCTGGTTGAGCTTGAAGATGCCGGAATTCGAATGGAAGGCGCCGCCGCCCTCATACTGCCAGCTTCCTGTGACCGCGGCGATGCAGGAGGCGGCATGCATGTTGACGGCGCCGTTGCGCTGGCGGGCGAAGCCGTAGCCGAGACGGAAATAGGTTTTCTTGGTCGTGCCAACGAGGCGGGCAAAGGCCTCGATCTCGGTGACCGACAGGCCCGTGATCTCGGCCGCCCATTCAGGGGGCCGGGTCCGAAGATGCGCCTCCAGCCCCTTCGGGTCGTCGGTGTATTTTTCGAGATAGGCGCGGTCCGCCAGGCCTTCCCTGAACAGCACATGCATGACCGCGCAGGCCAGCGCGCCGTCGGTGCCGGGCTTCAGCACAAGGCCCATGTCGGCCTGCTTCATCGTCGCGTTTTCATAGACGTCGACGACGACGATCTTAGCGCCGCGTTCCTTGCGCGCCTTGATGGCATGGGTCATCACATTGACCTGGGTGACCACGGCATTGGTGCCCCAGATCACCACGCAGTCGGATTTCGCCATTTCGCGCGGGTCGGGCCCACGCAAGGCGCCCGCCCCCATCATCCAGCCGGTCCAGGCGAGATTGGTGCAGATCGACCCGAAGAAGCCCGAATATTTCTTGGCGTGACGCAGGCGGTCGATGCCGTCGCGCTGCACCAGCCCCATCGTGCCGGCATAGAAATAGGGCCAGACCGTCTCCGAGCCGTATTTGTCTTCGGCCGCAACGAACTTTTCGGCGACGAGGTCGAGCGCGGCCTCCCAGCTCGCTTCCTGCCAGACGCCGTCGCCCTTGGCGCCGGCGCGGATCAGCGGCTTCAGCAAGCGGTCGGGGTGGTGGACGCGGTCGGCATAGCGCGCGACCTTGGCGCAGACGACGCCGGATGTGTAGCTGTTGGCCTTGGCACCATGGACACGGCCGATGCGGTTGCCATCGAGCAACTCGACCTCGAGCGCGCAGGTGGACGGGCAATCATGCGGACAGGCCGAATGGCCGATGCGAAGCTTGGCGTGCTGGTTCATGGGGAATGTTTAGCGATTTTCGCACGTGGCGTGTAGGGCCAGATAGCGTCCTTCCTTGTCTTCCAAAGGCCCTTCCTTCTCTCCCAAAGGAAAGAACGCTCCCCCTACTCCGCCGTGCCTTCCTCATACTCGGCCGACATGGTCAGCCATTTTTCCTCGTGGCCGGCCAGCGTCTGGGCGAGCTGCGAGCGCTCCTTGGCCAGGCGCGTCGCCGTCGAGGGATCCTTTTCGTAGATCGCCGGATTGGCCAGTTCGTCCTCGATGCCGTCGATGCGCTTGCGGAGGCGGTCCATCAGCGCCTCGGTGGCGCGGATTTCCTTGGCCAGCGGTTCGAAGGCGGCACGGCGCGCGGCCGCATCGCGACGGCGGTCGGCTTTTGACGCCTTGTCGGCCTCGCGCTTGCCGCGGCGGTCGCCGGACACGCCGGTGACCAACGCCTTGTAGTCCTCCAGGTCGCCATCATAGGGGTTGACCGCGCCATCCTTGACCAGCCACAGCCGATCCGCGGTCGCCTCAAGCAAATGGCGGTCGTGCGAGATCAGGATGACGGCCCCGGGGAATTCGTTGAGCGCATGGATCAGCGATTCACGGCTGTCGATGTCGAGATGGTTGGTCGGTTCGTCGAGAATGAACAGGTTCGGCCCCTCGAAGGCCGACAGGCCCATCAAAAGGCGCGCCTTCTCGCCACCGGACAGATCCTTGGCGGGCGTATTCATTTTCTCGGTCGTCAGACCGAACTGGGCGACGCGGCCGCGCACCTTGGATTCCGGCGCCTCCGGCATCAGCCGGCGGACATGCTCATAGGCGTTTTCCTCCGGACGCAGATCGTCGAGCTGATGCTGGGCGAAGATCGCCACCTTCAGCCCGGGCGCCACCGTCATGGTCCCGCTCTCCTGTTTGAGGCGGCCCGACAGCAGCTTGGCGAAGGTCGACTTGCCGTTGCCGTTGGCGCCAAGCAGCGCGATGCGGTCGTCGGCGTCGATGCGCAACGTCATCTTCTTCAGGATCGGCTGGCCTTCGGTGTAGCCGACATTGACGTTGTTCAGCGCCACGATCGGCGAGGCCACGGTCTTCACCGGTTCGGGAAAAGAGAACGGCCGCACCGAATCGTTCACGATCGCCGCGATCGGCTTCATCTTTTCCAGGGCCTTGATGCGTGACTGCGCCTGTCTGGCCTTGGACGCCTTGGCGCGGAACCGCTCGACGAAGGATTCCATGTGCTTGCGGGCGGCCTCCTGTTTGACGCGGCCCTTTTCCTGCAATTCCTTCTGCTCGGTGTATTGGCGCTCGAACTGATCATAGCCGCCGCGCCAGAAGGTCAGCTTCTTCTGGTCGAGATGAACGATCGAGTTGACGGCACGGTTGAGCAGGTCGCGGTCGTGCGAAATCAGCAGAACCGTGTGCGGGTATTTCGACACGTAGTTTTCCAGCCACAGCGTGCCTTCGAGGTCGAGATAGTTGGTCGGCTCGTCGAGCAGCAGCAGATCAGGCTCTGAAAACAGCACGGCGGCCAATGCCACGCGCATGCGCCAGCCGCCGGAGAAGGACGAGGCCGGCCGGCGCTGCGCTGCGTCATCGAAGCCGAGGCCGGCGAGGATGGTGGCCGCGCGGGACTCGGCCGAATGCGCGTCGATGTCGGCCAGCCGCATGTGAATATCGGCGATGCGGTGCGGATCGGTCGCGGTCTTTTCCTCTTCGAGCAGCGCCGTGCGTTCGAGGTCGGCCTTGAGCACGATCTCGATCAGCGGCTCCTCGGTTCCCGGCGCTTCCTGCGCCACCTGGCCGATGCGCGTGTTCTTCGGCAGGCTGATCGAACCGGTCTCGGAGGGAAAATCGCCGGTGATGGCCTTGAACAGCGTCGTCTTGCCGGTGCCGTTGCGGCCGACAAGGCCGGCCTTGGTGCCGGCCGGCAAGGTCAGCGAGGCATGGTCGAGAAGCAGGCGCCCGGCCATGCGGAGCGAAAGGTCGTTGATGATCAGCATGGCCGCGCTTTTGCACCGGACATCAACGCTTCGCAAGACCTTGCGGGCCAGTTGGCCGCACATGGCCTGAAACACAAGCGGGAGCGCGAGGCGAATTGGTGGCCCCCAGAAGATATTCTCGCAAGGCGAATTTGCGACTTCAGCGAAAAGCGCCTGGCACGCGCACTTCTGCTGCTGGCAAATTTCGGCAAGGAAGGAAAGCCTGAACCCATTCTCGGCAAGGTCAACCAGGAGACGCTTGCCGAAATGATCGGCACAACGCGACCGGGAGTCAGCTACTTCATGAACAAGTTCCGCGACCTCGGATTCATCGAGTACAATGGGAAACTCATGGTGCACAGTTCGTTGCTGAACGTGGTTCTCCACGATCAGCCGCAAATCAGACGGTGAACCCGGAAGCGCAAAGCCGCTTTCCGGGTTCCATTGGCTGTCGCGTCCGGGCCGGTTGGCCGGAGCGCTTCGCGCTTAGACAGCCGCCTTGCGCCTGGCTCCCTTTGCCACGGCGGCCGGCGCTGCTGCCGGTTTGCGGCCAAGTCCCGTCGACTTTGCCAGCGCCGACCGGGTCGCCGAGTAATTCGGAGCGACCATCGGATAGTCCGGCGGCAGGCTCCATTTGGCCCGATAGTCGTCAGGGCTCAGACCATAGTCGGTCCTGAGGTGTCGCTTGAGCGACTTGAACTTCTTTCCGTCCTCCAGGCAGATGATGTAGTCGGGAAATACCGACTTTTTCGGGTTTACGGCCGGAACCAGGCTCGGAGTTTCCACGACGACCGCGCCAGCCAGTTTTCGGACCGAGGCGCTGACGCTGGCAATCAGATCAGGCAGGCCGGAAGCTGGAAGTGGATTGTTGCCGACATAGGCCGAGACAATATCGGCCGTTAGCTCTATAACGGTCTTATCCTCGATATTTGACAATTCTTTCACCCTATTTGCGAGAAAGTCATCCACCCCAGCGAAGACTTTCGTCGATGTATCTCTTTAACCGCGTCCCCCAACGGCGCCAAGCGCCAAAACGAATCAAGACTTGGCGTCAACTATTTTTATGGGAAATCGACGCTGCGCAATTTAGAAAATCTAATACTTGGAAGCAGCAGACTTTGCCGTTCGGGTATCGGCCAATATCTCAAGAATACGCCGCCAACGGGCACAGCGCCCGAAATCCTTCTGCTCAATCGCCTTTTCGGCCTTCATCGCCGCGTAGAGCGGTGCTTCGGCGCCAAATTCCTTGATCAGCCAATGCGCTTCCTGCCTGGCGAGACGTTCATTGTCGTCAAACATAGTCTTGCGCCTCCGTGCGCTCCAGACCGACCGCGATACAACTGCCGATGACGAGGACGGCACCGGCAATGGCGGTTGTCGTCAACCGTTCACCGGACAGGGTCAGCAGCAATGTCGAGGCAATCGGCGTGAGATAGGCGACGACCGCGACCTTGCCGCTGCCTTCGAGCTTCAAGGCGCGCGACCAGAAGTAATAACCCAGCCCCATCGGGCCGGCGCCGAGATAGAGCCCCAGGGCGAGATCGACGCCAGAGGGCCAGGCGACGCCTTCGCCAGCGGACCATAGAAGCGTCAAGGCGACGCCGACCAGCGACGAAGGCAGCAGCAGGCGATCGGGCGAAGTGGCGAGCCGTCCAACCATCACCGAATAGAAAGCCATGCACAGCGCGGACCCGAATGCGGCGAAATAGCCGAGGAGATTGCCCTGGAACCAGCTGCTCTCACGCCCTCCCGAAATCACCAGCGCAACGCCGACGAAGCCAAGGGCCGCGGCAAGCCCCAGCATGACCGGACGCCGGGGATTGTCGAAGGCGATCACTGCCGCGGCGACCATCAAGGGCCAGGTATAGGCCACGAGATTGGCTTCGATTACCGGCATCGAGGCGAAGGCGACGTATTGCAGCACCATGGTGCCGACCAGACCGATGAATCCGACAGCGAGAGGAGCGAGTGTCGCGCTTGGCGCCATTGGCGGCGCTTCTTCACGGTTCATGAACCGGATCAAGGCGAAGACCAGTGCAGCTCCCGCAAATTGCAGGAACTGCACTTGCGACACCGGATGTGTCGCCAGCAGGGATCTGCCGACCAAAGCATTGGTCGACCACAAAGCCACCGCGCCGGCGGCAAAAATCAGCGCGGATATCGAACCTGATCCGTGCCGAAACAATCGGCCTGGGGCCCTATGCCTGTGCTGCACCATGATCTTGTCCGAAGACCGGCTCCCACTTTTCGGGATCATGGTTGACTACCATGATTCCCTGGCTCCGCCCGAAACCTGTGCTTCGGCGGACGGGGCAGGCGTCGGATGCTCCGCCTCGAACCGGCGATAGGCCGGCAGCTGGTTGGTCCAGACGTCTTCGGCCAATTCGTTGACCCACTCGCGGTCGTGATCATTGTCGGCGGCGAGATAGAACATGCGGTTGTCGTCGACATAGGGCTTGGCCACCGAACGCTGGTTGAGCACCAGGGTGACGCGCTCGCCGTACTGGATCGGCGCCGTGCGATGCAGGACGCCGAGGAATTGCCCGAGGGTCGCGTAGTTCATCTTGTGATCGATGCGCATGATGCGGTTGCGCGGAATCTCGCGGCCGGATTCGAGGATGGCGCGGCCCGTCTCGGAATCGTCGCAATAGATTTCGAGATGGCCGCCGACCAGCGGGTTGCTGATCGACAAAGGAATGAGTTCGGTGACCGGGACGCCGTCGCAATGCCATTCGACGGCGCCGTCCCTGGGATTCATGAAGGTGACGGTCGAGCCGACGATCGACAGCGGATAGGGCTCCAGCTTCGTGCCCATCATGTCGGACAGCCGCTCCAGGCGCAGCTTGTCGTGCAGCAATTCCTTGATTTCGGGGATGAAACGGTCGGCGCCGGTGATGAAGGTCAGGTCGAGGTGCTTGTGCACGGCATGACTGTCCTTGAGCTTTAAAGCGGCCTCCTCGATTGCGGCGAGCAGTGCCGGGTCATAGCCATGCAGATACTGTGCAACGCCGAAACTCGACACTTTCCAGGCGGTTTCATGGCCGATAATGGCCTCACGGCTCATCGCATAGCGCAATTCGGGTATGGTATGTGCGTTCATTGTACTTCTCCAAGTGGGGGGCAAACACTTGATTAACAGTCGATTAAATTAGCCCCCCCTGTAAAATTAGGAATGCTGGTGCTAGTGTAAGCCCAGCTTAAGGTCGAAGCCCGTGCGTTTGCTCAGTCAGGTCAACCTCAATTCGCTGAAAATCGTGGAGAGTGCTGCGCGCCACGGGAATTTCACGCGGGCTGGCGAGGAGCAGTTCATCACCGCTTCAGCGGTCAGCCAGCGCGTCAAGAGCCTGGAGGATCAGCTGCGTTTCAAGATTTTCCAGCGCGGTGGCAATGCGGTGTCGTTGACGCCGGAAGGCGAGACCTATGTCTCGCGTGTTCGCGAGGCGTTGGAGCGGATCGTCGCCGCCAGCATGGAAGCGACCGGACAATCGCAGGAACATGTGCTGAAAATATCCGTGCTGCCGACCTTCGCCGCGCGCTGGCTGTTTCCACGCCTGCCGGGATTCCAGCGGCGACACCCCGATATCGTGATGCGGGTGTCGACCTCCTATGCAACGCATGAGTTCACCGCCTCCGATTTCGATCTCGAAATCCGCTATGGAGACGGCCATTTCAACGGGCTGCCATCTGATCTGCTGTTTCGGGAAGACCTGACACCAGTGTGCAGCCGCAAACTGTTCCATGAGATTCTCGGCAACAAGCCGGTGTCAAAGGTGACGCCCGACGACCTCAGGCACTTCACGCTTCTGCATTCCGACACCTGCACCCAGAACTGGCAGTCCTGGCTTGGCTTTGCCGGCGCCAGTTTCGTGCTCAGCGAGACCAAAAGCATCTATTTCGACTCGTGCATGATGTCCTATGAGGCCGCCAATGCCGGAATGGGCTTTGCCGTGGCCAACCGTGCCTATATGGCCAGCGACATCCGCGCCGAAAGGCTGGTCGCTCCCTTTGCCGTCCACCAGCCGAATACCGCCGGTTGGTATTTCGTCTCCCCCCACAAGTGCCTTGCGGCACGCAAGGTGCTGCTGTTCAAACAATGGGTCATGGCGGAAGCCGCTTTGACGCAACGCCAATTGGACAGTGAAATCCGCGATCTGGCTACCGAAGCTGTCTGAAATTCGTATCAGCGCCCAATTGTCCGCCGATGACCGCCGGGTCAGAAAATCGAGGACCGCCGGTTAATGGACGTCCAATCCATGCAACCCGCCCTGGCCGGCAAGATTGTTGAACTCAAGCCGCTTCAGCCGGGGCATTCGCAGGGCCTTCTGCGTGCAGCCTCGGACGGTGAGCTGTGGAACCTGACGGCCACGGTGGTTCCCGGGCCAGCCACGATCGATGACTATGTAGCCAGCGCCCTGGCTGGACGACGAGCCGGGACTGTCATGCCTTATACAATCGTCCTGCGCGGCACGGGAGCGATCTGCGGGAGTACGCGGTTCTGGAAGATCGATCGCATGAACAGAAAATTGGAGATTGGGCACACGTGGCTCAGCGCCTCGGTTCAGCGGTCAGGGGTCGATACCGAGGCAAAGTACCTTCTCCTGGCGCATGCCTTCGAGGTCATGGCGTGTGTGCGGGTGCAGTTCACCACCGATGAGCTCAATGACGCATCGCGAGCGGCCATTCTGCGGATCGGGGCAAAGCAGGAAGGGATCGTTCGCAATGAGCGGATCATGCCGGACGGCAGGAAACGCAATTCCGTGCGGTTCAGCATCATCGATTCCGAATGGCCTGACGTGAAGGCCATGCTTCTGCAGAAGATGCGGCGGTAGTCGGCGCAGGCAGCTCGCCCGGATCAGGCGAAAGCCCTGCCCTCTTCGGAACGCTGGAAATGCGCCAGATCAAGCGGCACGGAAGGACGGCCGAGGACCGTCAGGATCATATGCGCCTGGCCGCGATGATGGGTCTGGTGGTTGAAGACATGCGCCAGCGCGGGCGCGAGACGCTGCGAGACGGTGCGCATGTCCGACAGGGTCATATAGGTGAAGCGGCCCGACAGCGCCTTGTCGCTCAGGCCAGAGAGCCAGTCGATGATCCGCCGGTCCTCCGCCTCGCGCGCCGTCCTCAACTTGGGCAAGGCCCGGTGCAGTATGGCATCCAGCGCCGTCGGCGCGTCGCCCTCGCCGGTGAAGCGCTTCATCCAGATGCGATCGGCGGCGAGCAGATGGTTGAGGGTGCCCATCAGCGAGCCGAAGAAGGCGCCGACGTCGCGATTGAACTCCTCTTCATCAAGGTCCACGGCGGCATCATAGATGCGGCCATTGGCCCATTGATTATACGCCGCAAACATCATGAAATGCTGTTTCATCTTTTCTCCAGCCGCCCCGTTCGGGGTGTCGCGAGCGATACCTAGACCGCAAAGAGACCCGCGCCAATGACCATTCTGCTTTATGAGCTCGTCGGGCGTGACGAGAGCCGTCCGTTCAGTCCACATTGCTGGAAGGCGACGATGGCGCTGGCCCACAAGGGGCTCGATATCTCGACCGCGCCGACGCGTTTTCTCGAGGTGCCTACCATCGAGGGCGGCGCTTCGAAAACCGTTCCGGTGATCCGCGACGGCGAAAAGATCGTCATCGATTCCTTCGCCATCGCGCTCTATCTGGAGGAAGCCTATCCGGATCGGCCGACGCTGTTTGGCGGCGACGGCGGCAAGGCGATGGCGCGCTTCATCGAGCGCTGGTCGCAATTGACCATCCATCCCTACGTCACCACCGCGGCGCTCGTCGACCTCCATGCCATGCAGGACGAAGAGAACGCCGTGTATTTCCGGCAGAGCCGGGAGCAGCGCTTCGGCAAGCAGTTGGAAGATGTCGTCGCGGCCCGCGATGCCGGCCTGGCGGCCTTTCGGGCTTCGCTCGAGCCGCTGCGCTCGATGCTGGGCCACCAGCCTTTCATCGGCGGCGCGTCGCCGCTGTTTGCGGATTACATCGTCTTCGGCGCGCTGCAATGGGCGCGCATCGCCACGCCCTACCAGCTGCTTGAAGACAGCGATCTCGTGGCGCAATGGTTCGCGCGTTGCCTCGACCTGCATGGCGGGGTGGGACGAAAGGTTGCCGCAGCGGCCTGACGGCCGCAAGCGCCTGCCCTACCCGCAAGGCGGGTGGGATGCGCCCGTCAATCCGTGGCGAAAATCAGCGGCGGGATAGCGGACCTACTTGGCCGCCTTCTTTGGCTTGCCGGTCTTCGGCTTGCTGGCTTTCACGGCGGTTTTTTCTTCCTTGGGAGCGGCTTTGGCCTTGCCGGCGCCAGATGCCTTCTTGGCTGCCGGCGGCTTGCCCGCATCCTCCCGATCGATGTCGGCGGCCGCCTGGTGCCAATGGCGTTCGTGGAGACCGGCCGGTTGCCCCTCTTCCTGCCAGATCTGATGTGCGCGGTTGCGAATGCGGTCCTGACGATCGTCTGCCATGGTCATGTTGTCTCCATTCGGGCCGACTTCAGCGCGGCGCCGACGCGTGACTATAGCAAGCAAAGCGTTGCTGTGCAGCCGTCTGATCTCGCCTGGCGGCTTGCCGGCCTGACATGGAAGCGCGCCCACTGCTCCGGTCCTTCGCTCGCGGTCCCTGCCCTTCGGCGTTCGAACCCTTTGAAAGGTGCACTGGACCTTTCAATCCGCCCAAAGGCCGACAGGGCTTTCATCGTTCATCGCTCGGAACGCCAGGCAATTGGCTTTCCGTCCGCTTCGGGGACCGCTCCTTACCCCTGTCGGTCCTCACCCCTTGGCAATGGGCAGGGCGGCCTGTATAGAGCCCGCCACTCTCAATTCCATTCTCAGACAAGGACGACCAATGGCGCTCGAACGCACCTTTTCCATGATCAAGCCGGACGCAACCCGGCGTAACCTCACCGGCGCCATCACCAAGATGCTCGAAGATGCCGGCCTGCGCGTCATCGCTTCGCGCCGCGTCTGGATGAGCCGCCGTGAGGCGGAAGGTTTCTACGCCGTCCACAAGGACCGTCCGTTCTTCGGCGAACTGGTCGAGTTCATGTCGTCGGCTCCGACGATCGTCCAGGTGCTGGAAGGCGAGAACGCCATTGCCAGGAACCGCGAAGTGATGGGCGCCACCAACCCGGCCAACGCTGACGAAGGCACCATCCGCAAGGTGCACGCGCTATCGATCGGCGAAAATTCGGTGCACGGCTCCGACGCGCCGGAAACCGCCGCGCAGGAGATCAAGTACTGGTTCTCAGACACCGAGATCGTCGGCTGAGCCGATATCATCAAGTCTGATTTGGAAAAGGCCGGCGCTTCGCCGGCATTTTTCATTGGCGATCAGATCTTTCATTGGCGATCAGCTCGCGGCGCTGAAGCGCAGGATTTCGTGGCCCTCCTTGTCCGATATGGCGAGCTTCCCGGCGTCGACCTTGTATGACGCCGCCTTGGCCAACGCATCGAACAGGGCCTTTTCCTCGGCCATCACCTCCGGCGCGCAGGCCTTGTAAGTCGAGCCGACGTCGCTGATGGCGATCGCCTGGCCATCGACTTTCGCGGTGGCGAAATAGGTGTTGCAGGGGCCGCTGCCGCCAGCTTTGCCGGCCTCGCTGATCCTGAACGTCGCCTGCGGCGCGGTGATGGCGCCAATGCCATCGACATAATCGACCACCCAGAGCTGGCCAAAGATGGAAGCCACCGGCTCGGTGCCTGACGCCACCATTTTCAGCATGATGGTCTGCGGCGCGTCGGTCAGCGGGTCCAGTTGATGGCGCACATCGGAAATGAACATCAACTTGCCGTCAACGGTGATCCGCGCCTGCAGCGCATAGCTCATCTGCGACCGGATCACCGACGGATCGAATTTGATCTCGAAGCTGATCGGCACCTGGCCGGCCGGCTTGATAGTCTGCTCGCCGATGATCCTGGCCGGTGCATCGGCTACTGAAACATCCGCAAGCTGGACGAAAAGCACGGCGCTGGGCGGCAGGGCGATGCGCTCGCGATAGATCACCTCGCCCCTCACCGCGTTTTCAGCGGCCATGGACAATTCCGGCACCGCCAGGATGCCGACGACCAGAGGCACGAAACCGAAGACGAAGAACTCCGCGAGCCTGTCCAGCATGACCACCTCCCTTGCCCGGACTGCCAATCCCCGGGGCTGATCAACCTCACGCAATTGGCCAAAGGATTGCGGTCAATACATGGCTGCGACGGGATTTATTCGGACGATGACTTCCAGCGCTTTGCCGCCTGGGCGTCGGTTTCCTTGGCCTCGACCCAGCCACCTTCCGAACCATCGGCGCGATGCTCCTTCTTCCAGAAGGGCGCGCGCGATTTGAGGTAATCCATGAGAAAGTCCGCCGCTTCGAACGCGGCCTGGCGATGGGCAGAGGCGGCCACCACCAGCACGATATTCTCGCCCGGACGAATCTTGCCATGGCGGTGGATGACGGTGAGGCCCTGCAGCGGCCAGCGCTCAACCGCCTCGGCGGCGATACGGCCGATCTCGGCCTCCGCCATGCCAGAATAATGTTCGAGCTCCAGTGCCGTGAGCGCGCCCTGCTCATCGCGGCAGAGCCCGGAGAAAGAAACCACCGCGCCAATGTCGGTGCGGCCCTCCGTCAGTCCGGCGATCTCGGCGGCGACGTCGAAATCCTCGCGCTGGATGCGCACGGTCGGCACCAGGACGGCCGACACGGTGTCAGCCCCCGGTCATCGGCGGGAACAGCGCGATCTCGCGCGCGCCCGATATCTTTTCGCGGTGGTCGACATGTTCCTGGTTGATGGCAACGCGGATCACGTCGGGATATCGCAGTGCGTGTTCGTAGCCCTCGCCGCGCGATTGCAGCCAGCGCAAGAGGTCGGCGACCGTCTCGATGCCGGCGGGCAATTCGACATCCTCTTCAGGCATGCCGATCCGTTCGCGCACCCAGGCAAAATAGATGAGGCGGGTCGTCATTTCACTCGTCCATGATGTGCTTGAGGCCGGCGCGGAAATAGTCGTAGCCGGTGTAGAGCGTGACGAGTGCCGCGATCCACAGCAGCACAAGGCCGGTCTGCGTCGTCAGCGGGAAGACCTTGTCACCGGCCGGTCCCGCCAGCAGGAAGGCGATAGCGACCATCTGGATGGTGGTCTTCCACTTGGCAAGCTGCGTCACCGGCACCGAGACCTTGAGCGCCGCCAGATATTCGCGCAGGCCAGAAACCAGGATCTCGCGGCACAGGATGATGATGGCGGCCCACAGCGACCAGCCGGCAATGCCGGCATGGCGATCGGTGTCGGCGGCAAGCAGCAAAAGGCAGGTCGCGACCAGCAGCTTGTCGGCGATCGGGTCGAGCATCTTGCCGATATTGGAGGTCTGCTGCCAGGCGCGCGCAAAATAGCCGTCGAAATAATCGGTGACGGACGCCAGCAGGAAAATGACCAGCGCCGACCAGCGGGCGAAGTCGCTCGATTTCAGATGACCTTCGAGAAAAAAGCACAGCACCACCAGCGGCACCGCGATGATGCGGGCGTAGGTCAGCATGTTGGGCAGGTTGAACGCGCGCTGGGCCATATCTGGTGGACTCTTTCTGCCTGCGTACTCAAATCAGAAGCCAATGTAGGGGGTCAACAGGCCAGATTCGACTGGCCAGCTGAAAGTGCCGAATTTTCAACTTTCGTGAAAATGATTGTAGACCAGTTTGGCGACCTGTTCGGAAATACCGTCGACTTTCCTCAGATCCTCGATCGCGGCACGGCTGACCGCCTTGGCGGTGCCAAATGCGAGCAGCAGCGCGCGCTTGCGGCCGGGGCCGATGCCGGCGATCTCGTCGAGCGGGCTTTTGACCATCTCCTTCTTGCGCCGCGCCCGGTGCGAGCCGATGGCGAAGCGATGGACCTCGTCGCGCAGCCGCTGGACGAAATAGAGCACGGGGTCGCGCACCGGCAGCGAAAAGGAATCCCTGCCCTTGACGAAAAAACGTTCGCGGCCGGCATCGCGGTCCTGGCCCTTGGCGATGCCGATGGCCACGACGCGGTCCTCGATGCCGAGATCGGCGAGAATCTTGCGCACCGCCGTCATCTGGCCCTGGCCGCCGTCTATCAGGATGACGTCAGGCCAGGCCGGGAAGCTGCCGGAGATGTCGTCTTCGACATCATCGCCCGCTTCCGCTGAGGCTGCGTCGTCGGGCGCGACATCGCCATGTTCCTTGAGCAGCCGCGAGAAACGCCGCTCCATCACCTCGCGCATCATGCCGAAATCGTCACCCGGGGTGATCTCGGTCGAGCGGATGTTGAATTTCCGGTACTGGTTTTTCACAAACCCTTCCGGTCCGGCGACAACCATGGCGCCGACGGCATTGGTGCCCATGATGTGCGAGTTGTCGTACACCTCGATGCGCACCGGCGGCTTGGCCAGGCCGAAGGTCTCGGCAAAACCGGCAAGCAACCGTCCTTGCGTCGAGGTTTCGGCCAGCCTGCGGCCCAACGCCTCCCGCGCATTCTGCAGGGCATTGTCGGTCAGGTCCTTCTTCTCGCCGCGCTGCGGCACAGAGATCGCAACCTTGCGGCCGGCGCGGGTCGAGAGCGCCTCGGCCAGCAATTCCTGGTCCTCGACGCCCTGCGACAGAAGGATGGCGCGCGGCGTCGGCTTGTCGTCGTAGAACTGCGCCAGGAACGAGCCCAATACTTCCGATCCTTCCAGCGCAGGATCGGCCTTCGGGAAATAGGCGCGGTTGCCCCAGTTCTGGCCGGTGCGGAAGAAGAAGACCTGGATGCAGACCTGCCCGCCTTCCTGATGGATGGCGAAGACATCCGCCTCATCGACGGTCGCCGGGTTGATGCCCTGATGGCTCTGCACATGCGACAGGGCGGCCAGCCGGTCGCGATAGATGGCGGCACGTTCGAAATCGAGGTCTTCAGATGCCTGCTGCATGGCGGCCGAAATCTCGGTCTTCACCTTCTGGCTGCGGCCGGACAAAAAATCCTTCGCCTCGGCGACCAGCTCGGCATAATCCTCATGCGAGATTTCGCCGGTGCAGGGGCCGGCGCAGCGCTTGATCTGATAGAGCAGGCACGGCCGGGTGCGGTTCTCATAGAACGAGTTGGTGCAGCTGCGCAGCAGGAAGGCGCGCTGCAGCGAATTGATGGTGCGGCCGACGGCGCCGGCCGAAGCAAACGGGCCGAAATAGTCGCCTTTTCGTGAGCGCGCGCCACGATGCTTGTAGATGCCGGGCGAGACATGGTCGCCGGTCAAAAGGATATAGGGAAACGACTTGTCGTCGCGCATCAGCACGTTGAATCGCGGCCGCAAGCGCTTGATAAGATTGGCTTCGAGCAGCAGCGCCTCGATCTCGGTGCGGGTGACGACGAATTCCATCGTCGACGTCTCGCGCACCATGCGGCCGATGCGGTTGGTGTGGAACCGGCCTTGCGCGTAGTTGGTGACGCGCTTCTTCAGGCTGCGCGCCTTGCCGACATAGAGCACGTCGCCCGCGGCGTTCATCATGCGGTAGACGCCGGGTGCGTTGGGCAGCCGTTTGACCAAGGTCTGGATCACCTCGGCGCCGACCATGCCTTCGGCATCGCCGGCATGCGGCGTCCAGTCGATGGCGGTGAAAGCGACATCCGGGCCTGTCGGCTCGACAATCTCCTCGAGCGCCTCGTCCTCGAGGTCGATTTCGGGAGGCAGGTCATCGGCGCCGCCACGCGCCTTGTTTTTGTGATCCAAAGGATTCATTCCGTCATGCCTGTCACATCGGGCGTCTGCCATGCAAGATGCTGGCCGCCATCGAGCGCGATCATCTGGCCGGTGACCGAGCACGCATCCCAGAGATAGCGGATGGTGGCGCCGAATTCCGGCAATTCCGGGCCGCGCTTCAGGATCAGGCCAGCGAGCTGTGCGTCAAAATCGGCATCGTCCTGGCGGACATTCTTCAGTGTCGGGCCAGGCCCGATCGCGTTGACACGAATGCGCGGGCCGAGCGCCTGCGCCAGCATCTGCGTCTGGGTCCACAAAGCCGACTTCGACAACGCGTAGGAGAAGTAGTGTGGCGTCGGCCGCCAGACGCGCTGATCGATGATGTTGACGATCAGCCCCTCGCGCCCTTCAGGCAAGGCGCGAGCGAAATTCTGCGCCAACAGCGCCGGCGTTTTCACGTGGATGGCAAAGTGGCGGTCCCAGGCCTGCCAATCGAAATCCTCAACGGAATCGTCGACGAAAAGCGACGCATTGTTGACCAGCAGCGAGATTGGACCCAGCGCGGCCTGCGCCTGGCCGACGAGGCCGCTGACGGCGCTCATGTCGGTCAGATCCGCCCCAACCACGGTGGCGCGGCCGCCAGACCGATTGATCCCCGCGGCCAAGGCATCCGCCTCGTCGTGCGAGCGATTGGCGTGGATGGCGACGGCAAAGCCATGGCCGGCGAGGTCTTCGACAATTGCCTTGCCGACCCGTTTCGCCCCGCCGGTCACCAGGGCCGCGGCAATGGCTTTGCTCATCTGCTGTCAATCCTCAATTTCGGCCCGAAAACACGACGCCGACGAAATATGGCCCGGCATGCGTTAAACGGCATTCACACTTGGGGCAGCATTGTGGCGAAACGCCCGGTTCGGCATGCCGACTCGTCTTGGAGCCGGAAGCGCCGGAACGCAATATAGGACGCTGGACTCCTTGCACCAAGCGGTGTGCAGCGCAGCATGAAATGGCTGCTGACATTTCGCTGTTGCGAAGATGCAACGTCAAGGTTCCGCCTCATTCGCGCCGGGTAATGACCCAAGTTCAGGTTCGCTTCAGCCTCATTTTGACACGACATTTGGAACCGACGAACGCCAGATCCGTTTCACCCCCCGGACGGGTTGATGGCGATCGTGAGAAACAAGCCTGTGTCCTGTGGCTTAAGGAGTAAAGAACAATGCAAGCCAATCTCAAATTCGCACGGCCGCTGGCCGTTGCGCTCGGGCTCTTCGCCCTCGGTGGTACTGCCTATGCCGCAGACGTCGTCCAGGAAGAGCCCCCGGCACCCGCGCCGGTTGCCGAACTGCCTGTCGCATCCTGGGCCGGTCCCTATGTCGGCCTTAACGTTGGCTACGGCTTCAGCGGCCGTACCAAGGAGAAGGATTTCGACGTTTCGACCGATACCAAGGGTTTCGTCGGTAGCGTCTTCGGCGGCTATCAGTGGCAGCAGGAGAACTTCGTGTACGGCGGTGAAGCCGAACTCGGCTACAACGGCGTCAAGGGTGACGACAACGGCATCAACTCGAAGGGCGGCTTCGAAGGCTCGCTGCGTGCCCGTCTTGGCTACGCCGTGACCCCGGAAATCCTGCTCTATGGCACCGGCGGTCTCGCCGGCAGAAGCCTGAAGGTGGAAGACTCGGTCATTCCTGCCAGCGACACCGCCACTATGATCGGCTGGACCGCCGGCGTCGGCACCGACATCAAGCTGACCGACAACGTCTTCGGCCGTGTCGAGTACCGCTACACGGACTTCGGCAGCAAGAGCTTCGATGGTATCGGCAAAGTCAAGGCGACCGACAACCGCGTCACCTTCGGTCTCGGTATGAAGTTCTAAGTCGTTCAAGCCACGACACGAAAAAGCCGGGCCTCGCGCCCGGCTTTTTTATTGCCGGTGCTCAGGCCGGAACCGCCGCCTTCAGCTCCGGAAATTTTTCGTCGAAACGCGCTGCCCAGCGAGTTAGCCGGCCACGGCCTTTTTCCCACTTGCCGGCGAAACGCAGCGAGAGATAGCCGAGGCAAGCGCGCAACGCCATCTGGCCGGCCGTGATCTTCTTCGGCAGTTTCGGCGGGTTGGCATTGAGCAGATCGAGCGCGGCGGCGATCTTCGCCCACTGCCGGTCGAGCCAGGGCTGATAGACCATCTCTTCGGGCCGGCTGCGGCGTTCATAGACCATCGACAGCGCGCAATCGCAGATGCCGTCGGCCAGTGCCTCCAGCACTTCCGCCTCCAGCCGCTTGTCGGGATTGCGCGGAAACAACGCGTTCTTCGAAATCCGGTTGAGGTGCTGGGTGATGGCGCGGCTGTCGTGAATGGAACGGCCATCATCGAGCACCAGCACCGGGATCTTGCCAAGCGGATTGGCGCCGATCAGTTCGGCCGGCTTGTCCTCGGTCTTGACCGGCACCAGATCGATCGCGATCCCGGCATAGGCCGCGGCCATCCTTACCTTGGAGCTGTAAGGAGAGGCGGACGCGTAAAGCAGCTTCGGCATGATCGGTTTCCTGTTTGCAGCGTCCAGTGTTGACTGGACAGGCGCTTGCGATCAACCGCCAGAGCGCGAAAAAACAGCGGCCAGAAACCGGTGGCGGTTTCCGCTCGAGACATCCCCGGACAAGCCTACGGACTGGTACGCTGGAAACACGAGCAATGGCGGCAGGTTGACGGGATTCAACCTGCATTCGCATCTCACGAACCCGAGGCATCGCACCCGGGCCTTCGCCGACCGCGGCAAGGAGACAATCCAAGGAGCGAGCGAGGCAGCCAACCGGCGCCTCGCTTTGCTTGCCCCTCGATCCCATCCCGATGTTCAGCCCTCAAGGCTGAACCCGCTGCCGGACAGCTTCGATCCAGAGCGTCAGAGCGTCCTTGCGAACCCCGAAGGGATACGCGACGCCCCAACGATCCATCTACTTCTTGGCCGGAGCCTTCGCCTTCGCCTTCGCAGGCGCTGCCTTGGCCTTCGGCGCGGCGGCTTTCTTTACCGCAGGCTTTGTCGCGGCCGCTGCTGCTTTCATGGCCGGCTTTGCAGCTGCCTTCGCGGCGGGTCTTGCCGCAGCCTTGGCGGGCGCTGCTTTCTTGGCCGCGGGCTTGGCCACGGGCTTCGCCGCTGCCTTAGCCGCCGGCTTCTTTGCCGGTGCTGCCTTCGCCGCGGGCTTTGCCGCTGCCTTGGCGGGCGCCGCCTTCTTCACTGCCGGCTTTGCCGCAGCCTTGGCCGCCACCGGCTTCTTGGCCGGTGCTGCCTTTGCCGCAGGCTTGGCCGCCGCCTTCGCAGGCGCTGCTTTCTTCACTGCTGTTGCGGCCTTCGCCGCGACTGCTTTTGCGGGTGCTTTCTTTGCCGGTGCCTTGGATGCCGGCGCTTTAGATGACTGCTTAGCCATGTCATGCCCCTTCACGTTATGCCGTTGGCCGTGAATGACCCCGGCGCGCAATGCATATCTGACTCGCGGCTCGCTAGCCAGCGAAGCAATGGTATGATTTTCTCAGCTTAAGTTTTGGTTGAGATCGACACGCGATCGCACTCATCATCGCAAAAATCCGCTGCTGATCTTCTTATATCGCCAGCAATTTCACACCGGCATTCTCGATGCGAAGCGGCAGTGAAGCCGCGAAGATTAGCGAGCGGTTTCACGCATGATCTTCGTCCGCGAATATCACTTCCTGCCACCTCATCGAAGCGATCATCTTCTACGAGCCAGCGATCCATGCTGATCACAAGCGCAACGCGACGACCGATCCGAAGATCACCTTGTCAAGCGCAATTCGATCGCAGCGGCTGATTGACAGACAACTCTGCAAGGCAGAGTATTCTGCATAAAGTCGGGAGCTGGCGATTTGATTTCGATCACACAAAGGCAACAGACAGGACCGCTGCCCGCAATCGCCGGGCCACGTTGCGGTCCAGGGCTTTGCCGCAGTAGAGCCTGTCGGTGAGCGCCGACGACATCATCCATCAGAGCATACGGCTCAGGATCATGGCCATCCTGAACACGTTGGAAAGGCGCGAGGCGCTGGAGTTCACTCAGTTGAAGGCCATGATCGAAACGACCGACGGAAATCTCGGAGCACACATCGATACGCTGGCCAGAGCAGGCTATGTCGATGTCGAAAAGCTTTTCGTCGGGCGACGGCCGCAGACCCGGGTCAAGGCAACGACGATTGGGCGGCGGGCCTTTCGCGGCCACATTGCTTTTCTCCGCAAGATCATCGATCAGGCCGAAGCGACGCAACGCAGGAAATAAGCGCTGCGACCGAGCGATTTCCAACACTTTGCGTTTGACGCAATTCCCAAGGGAAAGCGCCATGCGCTTTTCCCGGGAAAACCGTTTCACACTTTTCCTGGAATTGGTTTAGCGCGTGGCGACAACGGCAACGCCGGCGCCGATCATGACGCCGCCTGCCGCGCGGTTGACCCGGCGCACGATGCTGGGCGTGCGCAACAGACCGCGGGCACGGCCGGCGAGGAGAACATGCCCGCCGATCACCACGCTGGTGTGAGCGAGACCCCGACGACGTTGGGCAACAGTGCCACGTAGAACAGCGGCATTTTCGGACTGCCTAGATTGAGCGCGACACCCGTGGCGAAGATCGTCAGCAGCCCGCGTCTCCTGAAACGGGCTGCAGTTCCGGCACGACGGGCAGCTTGATGCCCATCCAGATCAGATAGGCCGCTCCGCCGTAGAGAAGCACCGTCATGACGATTGCCATCTTGGCGGCGATGATCGACAGGCCGAAGGCTGCGAGCATCAGGAAGATAAGGATGCCGACCACCGTGCCGGCGCCATAGGCGATGCCAGACGTGGCGCCGCTGGAGATCGTGCGGGCGACGATGGTCATGTTGTCGGGACCAGGGCTGGCGGCGAACACGAAGAAGGCTGCGGTGGATCGCGCCTTCTGTCAACACGACAAAACGCCTGCGGCCGATCGAGCCACAGGCGCCAAAGCAATCGGGAATGGAGGCTGCGTCTAGCGCAGGACGCGGCAGCGGCCGTTATAGACCATCCAGCGGTCGAAGCCCGAGACACAGAATTCGACATTGTCGCCGATCGAGGCAAAGCCCTGGCCTTCCTCGATCAGGTACCAGATGGTCCGGTCGCGCCCGTCGGAGAGACTGACGGTGGCGCCGCAATAGCGGCGGCCGATCGGCCAGGTGTCATTGGCCGGCAGATAGCGATGCTGGTGGATGCGCCGGAAATCGGTGATCTGCACATCCGGCAGGTGCGGCACGTGATGCACCTGGTAGGAGAAGCGGCTGGTGATCTTGCTCAGCACCCAGGGCTGGCCGCAGACGCCGCCATCGTCGTCGGAATAGACGGCAAGGTCGGCCGCCTGCGCCGCCTGGGTGATACCGAGAGGCGCGGCAAGCGGGGTACAGAGCGAAATCAGGGCGGCAAGTGCGGATTTGGCGAAGCGAGTCATGGCAGCCTCTCAAGGTCGATTGCGCGTACTGTGCGGATTCGCTCGGCGGCGGTCAAGCGGTTGCCGAAACAATGGTTTCCAGAACAAGACTAGACGGTTGCCGCAAGCAGCAATCCGCCAATCACGGCGAAATTGACCAGAAAGGCGGATCGCGACGCCTGCCGTTCCAGGCCCTCACAGGCCCAGAACCGCAGCAGGACCATGTTCGCCGCCAGCGTAAACACGACCAGCGCGCCGGCGGCGAAAGGCACCGCAATGCCCATGGCAAGCAAGGAGCCGGCGACGATCTCCAGCGCCGAACCCGCGGCGAGCAGGAAGGCCGGAGCCGGAAATTGCCGGGCGGCCAGATACTCGGCCATTGCCCTGAACTTCACGAAATGTTCGACGCCGGCCCATACAAACACGCCGCCGATCAGAAGCGCGCCCAGCGCCTGAACCGTTTGAGCGAACATGCCAACCTCCTGCCAGATGCCTGCCAGGGTTCAGTCCTCGGGAAGAAAGGCAGGGTTGAAGACGACTTCCCAGAGATGGCCGTCCGGATCCTGGAAATAGCCGGCATAGCCACCCCAGAACGTGTCCTGGGCGGGCTTGACAGGGCGCGCGCCGGCGCTGAGGGCCTGCGCCATCACGGCATCGACCTCGGCCTTGCTCGTGACATTGTGACCGATGGTGAATTCGGTCGGGCTGCGGCCGGTTTGGGCGACGCCGGCGTCATGGGCGACGTTGGAGCGCTCGAAGATCGCGAACTTCAAGCCGTTCTGCAAATCGAAGAAAGCGACGGCGCCGTGCTCGAACTCCTTGCCGATGATGCCTTCGCTCGGAAACCCCAGTCCGTTTCGGTAGAATTCGAGCGACGCCTCCAGATTATCGACACCAAGCGTGACGACACTGATGCGAGCTTTCATTTTGGTTTCTCCTTTCTATATTCTGGACTTGCACGGTATCGGTGACCTTGGCGCCGAAGTGGTTGCGAATGGCACCGAAAGGCTGGTTTGCCATGGCGGGAGCGGCCCGCATTGAAGATTTCGGCCAAAATGGCTGCCACCGTGGACCAGAACGACGAGCCGACGAGAAGGCCCAGGGCCGAGCAGGCTGACGAAGGCTGAAGGGATGGAAGCGGTACTGGCGCAGACCACCGGCTCTTTCCAGGAACGCCCCGCAGACAGGCGGCTGGGTGCCGCTTTCGCGTCCGTCTGGGTCCACCGCATGCGGGACCGTGACGCTCCGCCGGTCGTGATAACGCCGGATGCGACGATCGACCTGCAGTGGATCGACGGCAGATTCCGGATCGCGGGACCCGACCGGGAGCCGCAGATCGAGATACTGCCGTCAGCGGCGACGATTGTCGGCTTCAGATTCCGGCCGGGGGCGGCCGCCGGTTGGCTGGGCGTGCCGGCCAACCAGATCGTGGGAGAACGCCTCGACCTCAGTGACCTCTGGGGTGTGCGGGCGCGCTATCTGGCAGGCAGTGTCCGCGCCATGCCCGATCTCGCCGGCATGGTGGGACAAATGGAGAAGGCAATCGGCGCATACACGCAAGACCACCGTGCACCCGATGCGGCCATGGGCTTTGCCTTCGACGTTGTCGACCAGGGACTGCCGGCCGACAGGCCGCTGGTGCCGTTCCTGCTACGCACCTTGCATATGAGCGAGCGGACGCTGCGTCGCCGTTTCGAGGAAAGTTTCGGCTATGGCCCCAAGACGCTCGACCGCATCCTGCGCTTTCATCGCTACCGGCGCCTGAGGCAAATGTCCGGCGATGCTTCAACCGCAGTGCTGGCGGTCGAAGCCGGCTATTCGGATCAGGCTCATCTGATACGCGAGAGCAGGCGATTGTCCGGCGTCACGCCATCGACGCTCGCGGACGCCTCCTCGAAAACATAGCCGCGCCGCCCGACGAGGTCGAAAGCCAAAGCCGCCTACTCTCCAGCCAGCCATTCCAGCGACCAGTGCGCCGGCTTTTCCACGGCAAGCAATTTGTGCAGGGCCGGCAGCACGGTTCGCAATTCGCCTTCCAGCGTGAAGGGCGGGTTGACCACCACCATGCCGCTGCCATCGAGGCTGGGTTCCAAAGAGGCCGGCCTGATCTCGAATTCTATGTCGAGGATTTTCGGGATGCCGGATTGCTTCAGCGCCTTCCTGAAGGCAATCACCGCCTTGCGGTCCTTGATCGGATACCACAGCGCATAGATGCCGCCAGGCCAGCGCCTGTGTGCCCTTATGAGCCCTTCCACGAGGCGGCCGAACTCGCCCTCCTCCTCGAAGGGCGGATCGATGAGCACAAGGCCGCGCTTCTCCTTCGGCGGCAAATGCGCTCCGAGCGCCAGCCAGCCATCGAGTTCCATCACCCGCACCTGGAAGTCGCCGGCGAATTCCGCCTTCAGCCTGGCAGCGTCTTTCGGGTGCAGTTCGATCGCCGACAACCGGTCCTGCTTGCGCAGGAGATGGCGTGCGAGCAGCGGCGAGCCGGGATATTTCTTCACGCCGTCCCCGGGATTGAGCGACCGCACCGCGTCCAGGTAGGGCGCCAGCAGCGCGCCCGCCCTGGTATCGAACGAGGCGTCGATCAGCCTGCCGATGCCGCCCAGCCACTCGCCGGTCTTCTGTGCCTCGACCGAGGACAGATCGTAGCGGCCAATGCCGGCATGGGTGTCGACGACGCGAAATGCCTTGTCCTTCTGCTTGAGATATTCAAGCAGAAGCGTCAGCACGACGTGCTTGACGACATCGGCGAAATTTCCGGCGTGGTAGGCGTGGCGGTAGTTCATGATCTGTTGCCGTTACGCATGTCGTTACCCCAAAACCGCTGCATACTTTTGGGCGACATCCGTCAACCCCTGCCCCAACGCGGCGGCGGTGGTTGCGAGTTCGGATTGCCCGGCCGGCCGCCGCCGGAACGCAGGGACAGCAGGAAGCCGATCAGGCCGACCGCCATCAGCACGAAACCGACCGGCCGCGCACGCCGGTCGGTTTCGCCGGCACCGGAGCGCAGGATGAGATCGACGCCCCGCATCGGTATGTCCTCGGCGTCGCCCGGACCGACGGTGAAAAGGTATGAACCGGAATTGACGCTCGCGATGACGCCTGCGTCGTCGCGAAAGATCTTGTCGGGCAGCTGCGGGCTGGCCTGGCGCGGATTGTCGACATGATTGAACTGCAACGTCGAGGCAAGCACCGTGCGGCCATTGGTGGCGGCGGTCAGCGTCAACACCGTGCGCTGCTGCGAAACGATGCGTTCGGCTCTCGCGGTCAGGTCGACCAGCACCCGCACCGGCGCGTCGCGACCCGAGAGCGGCACGGTCAACGGTTTGAAGCGGCCTTGCTCATAGACCCGCCAGGCACCGATCTCGCGGCCGGAAAAATTAGTCATCGCCCAGGGATAGATGAGGCTGATGCCGGTACCGGCGAGCAGGATCAGGACAAACAGAAAGCGCATTCAGACACTCACCTCGTATTCACACCTTGCCGGACAACTGGCCAGCGCCGGCACCGTCGCGCAGGCGTTCCATCTCGTCCAGCAGCATGTCGAGGCCAATCTCGAATGTCTTGTCGAATTCGGCGGTACCGAAAAAGCGGCCGGCGGCCATGACGTTGGGAAAATCCCGGGCCAGTTGCTCGTCGCTGACCGTGTTCACCGCCGACGGACCTTTGGCATAGCCCGCATTCTCATCCAGCACCGCGCCCATCAGATAATAGCCGACGGCGCGAAACAGCCGCGCGCTGAGTTCGGTGTCGAAGCCGCCATCCCTGAACAGGCTCAGAATGCCGTTCAGATAGGCAAGGCAGATCGGCGAGTTCATCCGGTAGGTGACAAAGAAAGTGGCATAGGCGGGATGGTCGCGGCCGATACGGCGAAAATCCTCGATGGCGATGCGCATTCTTTGCCGCCACGGAAGGCCGGCGTCGGGCATTTCAAGAGCACCGACCAGCCGGTCGACCAGCGCTTCGTGCAAATGCGCCACCGAAGGAAAATGGTGGTAGATGCTCATCGCCTCGCAGCCGAGTGCCGCCGCCAGCTTGCGCATCGAAAAGCCGGCGAGTCCCTCCTTCTCGATCACCTCGAAGGCCGCGTCCTCGATCATTTCGAGCGACAGGCGCCCGCGTACTCGCTTTTTTTTGATTGACGTGTCCATCGCGCCGCTTGACAACTTACACTGTAAGGTTCATTTTCCGCATCACCTTACATCGTAAGGCTAACAATGACCAGAGGAGAATGTCATGTCCAACTATCGCATTCTTTCATCCGTGCTTTCGTCGATACACCACGGCTGCCTGATCGCCGCCGCCGGCTGTGCGCTGGCCCTTGTCGCGGCACCTGCCTATGCCGACGACTATGATGCTACCCTCAAGGATATCCAGTCGACCATGGGCGGCGTACCGAGTTTTGTGAAGCAGTTTCCGAAGGCCGGTCTGCCCGGCGCCTGGGCCGAGGTCAAGGCCATCGAGCTCAGCGACAAGACGGCACTGCCGCCAAAGGTCAAGTCACTGATCTCGCTTGCAGTGGCGGCGCAGATTCCATGCAACTATTGCATCTGGTCGGATACGCAGGACGCCAAGCGCGCCGGCGCTAGCGACGAGGAGATCCAGGAAGCCGTGGCAATGGCCGCGCTGACCCGCCATTGGAGCACAATCTTCAACGGCATGCAGGTCGATTTCGACACATTCAAGAAGGAAATGGGCGGACAGTAGGCTATTTCGACCTGGAAGCGGTCGACCGCTTCCAGGTCGATCCATGCCCAATCGGCAAAAGATCAAGCGACCGTTTTGCAGTGTCCCCAGACCGGTTGTGCCGATGTGCCGCCATGCGAATGAGGGACCAATCAAGGCACGAGCGCAGCGTCAGATCGCAGAAAGCGCGTCGCATTGATACCGGATTATGCGGCGCGCTTGGGCCTTTGCTCGGTGCATGGCATCAAGCCTTGCGCTCCCAGCGGCGGTCCGATGTCTGCTGCCAGTAGGTCACGGCATGACCCGCGTCCTTCATCGTCTTCCAATGCCCCCTCGCCGCCTCGACCTGGCCGGCGTCATGGCCATCGAACAGGAACACGGCACGCTCATATCCGCCAAGGTCGGGCGGCACGGCGCCGTCGACCAGGAACCTTATCTTGGCCTCGTTGGGATTGCCGTCACCGGTGGTCAACAGGATAGGCTGCTCGTCGGGATAAGCCTCGCGATCGGTCGCGTGCGCCAGGAAAGAATCATCGCGGAAGGTCCACAGATGCTGGTCGAGCGCGTCGCGCCGTTCCTCGGTGCCGGTCTGCACCACGGCGCGCCAGCCACGATCGACGCTGCGCTCGAGCAGGCCTGGCAACGCCTCCTCCAGGGTCGATTCGGTCAGATGGTAGAACAGCACGTCGGCCATGGATCCGGGTCAGCTCTCGTAGTGGTCGCGCACCAGCCGGTCGAGCAGCCGCACACCGAAGCCTGAGCCCCAGGACTGGTTGATCTCGTTCGACGGCGAGCCCATGGCGGTGCCGGCAATGTCGAGATGCGCCCAGGGCGTGTCCTTGACGAAACGCTGCAGGAATTGCGCTGCGATGATGGCGCCGCCATAGCGGCCGCCAATGTTCTTCATGTCGGCGTTCTTGGAATCGATCAGCTTGTCGTATTCGGCGCCGAGCGGCATGCGCCACAGCCGCTCCTGCGTTGCCTGCCCTGCCGCCGCAAGTCTCTGCGCCAATTCGTCATTGTTGGAGAACAGGCCGGCATGGTGCAAGCCGAGCGCGACCATGATGGCGCCGGTCAGCGTCGCCAGATTGACCATGAATTTCGGCTGGAAGCGGTCGTTGCAGTACCACAGCGCGTCGGCCAGCACGAGACGCCCCTCGGCATCTGTGTTGAGCACCTCGATGGTCTGGCCCGACATCGAGGTGACGATGTCGCCGGGACGCTGGGCATGGCCATCGACGGCGTTTTCGACCAGGCCGATAATGCCGACGACATTGGCCTTCGCCTTGCGCGCGGCCAGCGCATGCATGAGGCCGGTCACGGCGGCAGCGCCACCCATATCGCCCTTCATATCCTCCATGCCCGAAGCCGGCTTGATCGAATTGCCGCCGGTGTCGAAAGTGACGCCCTTGCCGACGAAGGCGATCGGACTGTCCTTGGGTTTGCCGCCGCTCCACTGCATGACGGCCATGCGTGCGCCGCGGGGCGAGCCTTGCGCGACACCGAGCAGCGAGCCCATGCCGAGCTTCTTCATCTCCTTCTCGGCCAGGATCTCGACCTTGACGCCGAGCGTCTCGAGTTCCTTGGCGCGGGCCGCGAACTCGACCGGTCCCAGTATATTTGCCGGTTCGTTGACAAGGTCGCGCGCCAGAAGCACGCCGTCGATCACCGCCTCGGCATCGGCGAAGGCCTTCTTGGCGCCTGCCGGGTCGGCGGTGTGGATGGTTATCTTGACCGGCTTCTTCGGATCGGCCTTTGCGTCATCCTTGTCCCTGCTGGTCTTGTATTTGTCGAAGGAATAGCTGCGCAGGAGAATGCCCGCCGCTAGGTTGGCGGCGTCCTTGCCACCAATCGAAGCGCCGACCAGGTCGAGCACCACGGCGACGTCCGTTGCCTTGCGCAGCGAGGCCGCAATGGTGCCGCCAAGTTTCAGCCAGGCATATTCATCGATCCCCGCTGCCTTGCCCGCGCCGATCGCGACCAACCTGTCGAGCGACGCTCCTTCCGGCGCCAGTATCTCGACGACGCCGGCGAACTTGCCGGTGAATTCGGCCACCGGGAAGGCCCGTTCCAGCGTCTTGCCGGGATCGTAAGTCCTGGCCGCATCGCTCAGGCCGCCATCATCCGCCGACAGCACGAAGACCGTGCCCTTCCTGTTCGCGGCCGTCTGCGGCGCGGCGAATTTTGCAAAGGCTATCGATGGTCTCGGGTTCATCATGTCCTGCTTTCGGGGATGGCGCGCGAAGCGTTTGAAGCGATCCGCGACATTTGGTCGTTTTCCGGCATTTGGCAAGACTTTGCCAAAATGGCTACCCATATGACAGTTGGAATCGATGGCGATTCGTCGCGGCACGGCCCCGCTTCATGCCGCAACCTGTTGTTAACCATCGATGTTCGTCCTTTCTTATCCATTCCCTCCGACACTCCGATCCATTGCGGCACGCGACGTGGGACGGGAACCGGATCGCCTGCCTGATCGAGCCCATCGGAGCCAGTTGTGCGGGCGTCGCCGTGCAGCTACCCTTAGCGTGGTGGCATGATGCCGTTCGAGAAAATCGAGTAAAGCCTTCATGAAGGTCGTTGAACGCTACATCATGCGCCGCACTTTCGTGGTCTTTCTGGCAGCGCTGGTCTGGACGCTGGCCATCGTGTGGACCACGCAGGTGCTGGCCAAGATCGACCTGGTTACCGACAGCGGCCAGTCGTCGCTGACCTTCTTCGAGGTCGCCGCGCTCATTCTTCCCTCGATCATCCCGATCGTCGTGCCTTTCGCGCTGGTGGTGGCGGTCGCACAGACACTCAGTGTCATGAATTCGGATTCCGAACTCGCCGTCGTCAACGCCGCCGGCGCATCGCGCTGGACGATCGTGCGGCCAATCATGCTTCTGGCCCTCGCGGCGAGCGTGTTTTCCTTTGCGATCGACAACGGCATCGACCCTTACGCACGGCAGAAGAACCGCGCTTTGGTGGCGCAATCGCGCGCCGATCTGCTGTCGCTGATCATCCAGGAGGGCACATTCCGCAAGATCGAGGACGGGCTGTTCCTGCAGATTGGCGAGCGGCTTCCGGACAATCGACTGGGCGGCATCTTCGTCGCCGATTCGCGCGAGGAAGGCGTCAATCTCGTCTATTACGCCAAGACCGGCAGCGTCGTCGAACGGGGCGGCGAAAAGGTGCTGATGATGAATGACGGCGTCATCCACCGCAAAACACTGACCGGCGACCTCAGCGTCATCCGGTTCACCTCCTATGCTTTCGACATGTCGGCCTTCATGGCGGCGGCTTCCGAAGTGACGCTGATGCCGAAGGACCAGACCACCCAGTATCTGCTCAATCCAAGTCCCAACGACAAGAATTTCCAGCAGACCCCTCAGCAATACCGGGCCGAGATCGACCAACGATTTTCGGAATGGCTGTATTCCATGGTGTTCGCGCTGATCGCGCTGGCGGTCGCCGGGGACGCGCGCTCGCATCGCGAGGCACGCGTCAATCCTTTGATCACGGCCATCACCATATCCCTCTTCGTGCGCTGGCTGGGTTTCTTTGCCGCGAGCAAGGCCGATGAAGTGCCGGAATATGCCTACATGGTCTATGGCGTGCCCATAGTGGCCTCCGCGGTGGCGATCTGGTTCATCGTCTCCAACCGGACCATGGAACTGCCGGTGGCCTGGGCGGACTGGATGACAAATCTGGCCAGCCGCGTCGGTGACGGCTGGAACGCCCTCAAACTGCGCTGGTCCAGGCGCGGCACCTCAGGTCAGGGAATCGGCTGATGGGCTGGACGCTGGGTCGTTATTTCTTCTTCCGCTACGTGACGATCACGATCTGGTTCTTCCTGGGCCTGCTGGCACTGGTGTTCCTGATCGATTTCACCGAGTTGTCCGGCCGCACCACCGGCCTGCCCGGCTTCACCTACGGAACGGCGGTGGCCATTTCAGGCCTTCGCATGCCGATGATCATGCTGCAGACCGTGCCGTTTGTCGGCCTGTTCTCGGCGATGGCGACACTGGTCTCGCTCAACCGCCGCTACGAGCTGGTCATCGCGCGGTCCGCCGGCGTTTCCGCCTGGCAATTCCTTCTACCATGCTGCATCGGCGCGTTGCTGTTCGGCCTTGTGTCGGTCGGGCTCATCAACCCACTCGCTGCGCATGCTTTCTCCTTGTCCGAACAGATCGAAACCCAGTTGCGCTCCGGCAAATCAAATACGGTTTCGGCCGACGCCGCGCCCTGGATTCGTCAAAAAACCAGCACCGGCGACACCATCATCGGGGCGCGGGCCATCCTCAACCAGGGCCTGGAGATGGCCGACGCCGTCTTTTTCGTCCTCGACCAGCAAGGCAACATCGTCGAGCGCAAGGACGCCGCGCGCGCTTACCTGCGGGACGGCTATTGGGAATTGCAGGATGTGAAGACCTTCAGGAACGGCACCATCCAGCCGGCGGCAAGCGATCGTGTGCCGACCAATCTGAAGCCTGAATTCGTGCAGGAGCGGCTGGCGCGCCCGGAGACCATTCCGTTCTACGACCTGCCCGGAAAAATCGAGGTTGCCCGTTCCTTCGGCCTCAAGGCAAATGCGTTTGCCATGCAGTTTGATTCGCTGGTGGCGTTGCCGTTCCTCCTCGTCGCCATGACGCTGATTGCGGCAACAGTTTCAATGCGATTTGCGAGGATGGGACAATCGGCAACGATGATTCTGGGTGGCGTCGTTGCGGGGTTTCTGCTTTATGTCGTTTCGGTGCTGGTGAAGGCATTCGGCGTGGCGGGGTTCGTGCCGACTGCCATAGCCGCCTCGGTGCCAGTCGTGGTAGCTATGTTCTTCGGGGTGACTTTCCTGCTATACAAGGAAGACGGCTAGTGAGGGAGGCGTTTTTGCCCAGCAGCAGGCAGGCCCATTTGGCGCGCCTTTATGCGGCGAGCGCCTTGGCGTGCCTGCTTGCCTGCGCCGTGCCGTTGCCTGCGTTCGCGCAGGAAGTCGGCAAGATGGCGACCAATGTTCCGTCCGGCTCGCAGATGCTGCTGGCGGCCGACACGCTGGTCTACAACAACGACAACCAGACGGTGACCGCCGTCGGTGGTGTGCAGATCGACTATGGCGGCAACCGCCTCGTCGCCCAGAAGGTCATATACGACCGCAACACCAAGCGGATGGTTGCCACCGGCAATGTTGAAATCGTCAACAGCGACGGCACCAAGATCAATTCGCAGCATATCGACATCACCGACGACTTCGCCGACGGTTTCGTCAACGCGCTGCGCGTCGAAACCATCGACAAGGCCTATTTCGCCGCTGAAAGCGCCGAGCGCATGGGCGGCGTGCTGACCACCTTCCACAATGGCGTCTATACCGCCTGCGAACCGTGCGAAGACAAGCCAGACAAGGCTCCGACTTGGCGCGTGAAAGCCAGGAAGATCATTTGGAATGGCGAGAAGAAGACGGTTCGCTTCGAGAATGCGAATTTCGAATTCTTCGGCTTTCCGCTCGCCTACCTGCCAGCTTTCGAGATCGCCGACCCGACGGTGAAGCGCAAGAGCGGCTTCCTGATCCCGGGCATCAGCTACAACAGCCATCTGGGATACAGCGTCAAGGTTCCCTATTATTTCGCGCTTTCGCCGACATATGACCTGACGGTGTCGGGAAGCGGCTATACCAAGCAGGGTTTCCTCGGCGAGGCCGAGTGGCGGCAGCGCTTCAACAATGGCGAATACAGTTTGAAGATCGCCGGAATTCAGCAGCGCGATCCGGACGCCTTCATCGACCGCGCCGGGCGCAACGTCGATTCGGGCACGGCGGGTGATCCCAACAAACTCCGCGGTATGATGGGCACGCAAGGGCAGTTTGCCATCAACGAACGCTGGAATTTCGGCTGGGACGTGCTGCTGCAGACCGACAAGAACTTCTCGAGCACCTACAACATCGACAAGTACAATGGCAGCATCCATCGGTCGACGGTCTACCTGACCGGGCTCAATGGCCGCAACTACTTCGATGTTCGCGCCATGCACTTCGATGTGCAGGAAAATACACTCAACAGCAATATTGCCGCGCGCAGCAACCAGCAGCCCTGGGTGCTGCCGTCGCTCGACTACGCCTATATCCCCGACGCGCCGGTGGCCGGCGGCCAGCTGTCGCTCAACGTCAACACGCGGGTCCTCCACCGCGATGAGCTCGACCAGACTTTCAACGTTCCTTACAACGCCGGCACGCCCGTGCAGCGTGTGCGTGGTATCGAAGGCGAATCCGGCCGCCTCACCACCGCGGCCGAATGGAAGCGGACTTTCGTGACCGACGACGGGCTGGTGCTGACACCGCTGCTGGCGCTGCAGGGCGACGTCAACTATCTCAATGCGTCATCGGGTTCGCTCGCCGCGGTCAACCAGATGGCGGCCAATCCGCTGATAAATGCCAACGACGATATGCGTTCGTCGTTCGCCCGCTACATGGCAACCGCCGGGCTCGAGATGCGTTGGCCACTGCTGTTTTCCATGACCAGCGGCTCCAGCCACGTCGTCGAGCCGATGGCGCAGCTGTTCCTGCGTCCGAACGAACAATATGTCGGCGGCCTCGCCATTCCGAATGAAGACGCCCAGAGCATGGTGTTCGACGCGACCACCCTGTTCGAACGCGACAAATTCTCCGGTTATGACCGCATCGAAGGCGGCTCGCGCGCCAATGTCGGCTTCCGCTACTCCGGCTCCTATATCAACGGCTGGGGCACCAATGCCATTTTCGGCCAATCCTACCAGATCGGCGGCGAGAACTCCTTCGCCGCGCCGGATCTGGTCAATGTCGGCGCCTATTCGGGCCTTCAGGACACCAAGTCCGACTATGTTGGCCTGTTTGGCATCAGCAGCCCGAACGGGTTCGCGGCTTCCGTCAGCGGCCGCTTCGACGAACAGACTTTCGAGGTTCGCCGCACCGAGGTAAAGGCAGCCTATTCAGGCCTGCCGGTGTCGCTCAGCGCCAAGTACGCTTTCATCCAGGCCCAGCCGCTCTACGGTTTCACGACCGATCGGCATGAGGTGACGCTCGGTGCGTCCACGCATCTTGCCGAAAACTGGCGCGTGTTCGGGACAGGAACCTATGATCTGCAGCAAAGCCTGCTGGTCAAGGATGGGGTCGGCTTCGCCTACAACGATTCCTGCTTCACCTATCTGATGACGTACTCGCAGTCGCGCGACCTGAACACCAGGGAAGTGACGCAGAGCATCGGCTTTAACCTGTCGTTCCGCACCCTCGGCGACTTCGGCTCGTCGACCACCGCGATCGACTCCATCCAGTAGCCGGCGAGACATCGTTTCGCCGCATACGGCTGGCACGGATTCTCGCACCCGGAAGAGGAAGA